>NZ_LJIB01000007.1:0-358435 GCF_001295785.1 Rhizobium sp. AAP116 | reverse complement strand
CCCTCGACCTGACGGCAACCACCGAGATCTACACGAACCAGGGCGAGGCCTTCCAGGTTTCGACCGCCGCCGGTGCCGACGGCATTCGCCGGCGCATCGAGGTGCGTTCGAGCTCCGAGGAGCATCAGGGCGACTGGGCTGTCTTTGCGCTCGCCAATGTCTCGGAAGAACAGCTGGAGCGCGTGATCGTCGCACCGCATTTCCGTCTTTCCGGTTCCAGGATGTTCTGGCCGGATCTCGGCTCCCAGCGCATCATGGCGATCACGCCATCGGAAGGCTTTGCGCTCGACCGCGTGCCGGGCCCCGATGCCGACGTCTTCCGCATTACGCTCAATCCGGGCACGGTCATCACCTTTGTTGCCGAGCTCGCGACGCCGGAGTTGCCGCAGATCTATCTCTGGGAGCCGGACGCCTACAAGGACACGGTCAACGCCTTCACGCTCTATCGCGGTATCGTGCTCGGCATTGCCGGTCTGCTCGCGGTGTTCCTGACGATCCTTTTCGTGGTCAAGGGAACGTCGATGCTGCCGGCCGCGGCAGCGCTTGCCTGGGCGGTTCTCGCCTATATCTGCGTCGACTTCGGCTTCCTCGAAAAGCTGATCTCGCTCACCTCGTCCGACATCCGAATGTGGCGCGCCGGAGCGGAAGTGGCGCTTGCCTCGTCGCTGGTCATCTTCCTCTTCACCTATCTCAACCTCAATCGCTGGCATGTGCATCTGGGCTACGCGACGCTTGCCTGGATGCTCGGCCTTACCGTGCTCTTCGGCGTGGCGATCTTCGACCCATCGATTGCTGCCGGCATTGCGCGCGTCTCCTTCGCACTGACCGGCGTCGTCGGCATCGGGCTGATCATTTATCTCGGCTTCAATCGCTACGACCGCGCCGTGCTTCTGGTGCCGACCTGGGCCCTGATCCTGGTCTGGCTCTTCGCGGGCTGGCTGACCGTGACCGGCCAGCTCGACAACGACATCATCCAGCCGGCGCTTGGCGGTGGTCTGGTTCTCATCGTTCTCCTGATCGGTTTTACGGTCATGCAGCACGCGTTTGCCGGCGGCGCCTATCAGCAGGGTCTGTTCTCAGACCTCGAACGCCAGTCGCTGGCGCTCACAGGTTCCGGCGACACAGTCTGGGACTGGGACGTGGCGCGCGACCGCGTGGTGACGAGCCCTGATGTTTCGATACGTCTCGGCCTGTCGCCCGGCACCATGCATGGTCCGGCACGCAACTGGCTGCCGCGCCTGCATCCCGACGACCGCGACCGTTTCCGCGCGACGCTCGACGTGCTGCTCGAACATCGCAAGGGCCGGCTCAGTCACGAATTCCGCATTCGTGCCGAAGATGGGCACTTCCACTGGCTGAAGATCCGTGCGCGGCCGGTGCTCGGCTCGAACGGCGAGGTCATCCGCTGCGTCGGCACGATCATCGACGTCACCGAGCAGAAGAACTCGATCGACCGGCTGCTGGTCGATGCCATGCACGACAATTTGACGGGCCTGCCGAACCGCGAGGTCTTCCTCGACCGGCTGCAGGCGATCCTGTCGCTTGCCTCGACATCAGAGAGCGTGCGGCCTACCGTACTCGCGATCGACATCGACCGTTACAAGCAGGTCAATGACGCGCTTGGCATCGCGGCCGGCGACAACATCCTGATCGCCATCACACGTCGTCTGCGCCGGCTCCTGAAGCCGCAGGATACGCTGGCGCGCCTTTCCGGCGACGAGTTCGGGCTGATCCTGGTGTCGGAAAAGGATCCGGCCAAGATCGCCGACTTTGCGGATGCCATTTCCAAGGCGATCATGGTGCCGCTGAATTTCGCCAATCGCGAGATCAGCCTGACAGCCTCGATCGGCCTCGTGTCCTGGGTCGACCAGCAAGAGAGCGCGGCCAGCCTGCTCGCCGACGCGGAGCTTGCCATGTACCGGGCGAAACGATCAGGTGGCAATCGCGTCGAGCCCTTCCGTCCGGCCTTCCGCACCGTCAGCACCGACCGCCTACAGCTGGAGACGGATCTCCGCCGCGCCATCGAGCGCAAGGAGCTGTCGATGGCCTATCAGCCGATCGTCAGGCTTGCGAATGGCGAGATCGCCGGCTTCGAGGCCCTGATGCGCTGGGATCATCCGAAGCGCGGCAACATCTCGCCGACCGAGTTCATCCCGATCGCGGAGATGTCCGACCTGATCGAGCCGCTCGGCATGTTCGCACTAGAGCGCGCATCGGGTGACCTGATGGACTGGGAACGCCAGACGGGCGAACTGCCGATCTTCGTTTCGGTCAACCTCTCTTCGGCGCAGCTGATCTCGAGCGAGATCTACAACGACATCCGCGCCATGCTGGTGAAGACCCAGTGCGATCCGAAGCGGATCAAGCTGGAGCTGACCGAAAGCGTCGTGATGGAAAATCCGGAACAGGCGCGCCTGATGCTGGAAAAGCTGAAGGACACCGGCATCAGCCTGGCGCTCGACGATTTCGGCACCGGCTATTCATCGCTTGCCTATCTCACCCGCTTCCCCTTCGACACGATCAAGCTCGACAAGGCGCTGGTCTGCGACCAGTCGGACAAGCGATCCGTCCTTCTGCGCTCCGTCGTTTCGATGGCGCGCGGGCTCGACATGCAGGTGGTGGCCGAGGGCATCCAGACCGATCAGGACGCCGCAGACCTTGCGATGATGGGCTGCGACTTCGGCCAGAGCTATCTCTTCGGCCCGCCGCTGGGTTCGGAATCGGTGCTCAGGTTGCTCAAGGAACGGTTTCCGCTGATGAAGCGGGCGTGAGGCGGAAGGGCCTCACGTGCGTTGGAAGGCGACCTGGAGGCCCAGCCCGACGAGGATCGCGCCCCCTGCCCTTTGCAGATTGCGCTGCAGCGCCGAGACCTGTGATAGACGCGCGGTGATCGCGCCGGCCGCCAGGACGCAGACAATATCGGCGATGGTGAACATCGCATTGACCAGCGTGCCGAGGACCAGGAACTGCAGCCAGACTGGAAGGCCTGCCGTCGCATCGATGAACTGCGGCAGGAAGGCCAGGAAGAAGATCGCCGTCTTCGGGTTGAGTACTTCAACAAGCATGCTCTCCAGGAATGCACGGCCTGCTGATTTTGCGGGCGGCAGTGCGCCGCTCATGCCACCAGCCGCGCGGGCGGCACGGAACATGCGGACACCGAGATAGATCAAATAGGCAGCGCCTGCGAGCTTCACCGCGAGATAGAGCGTGGGGACCAGGTGGAAAAGGATGGACAGGCCTGCGGCGGCGGCAACCACATGCACATAACATCCGACATGAATGCCAAGCGTCGCCATCAGGCCCGCGCGGCGATCCGCAGCCAGCGTGCGGGCCGCGACATAGAGCATGGCGGGCCCCGGGATGAAGGCGAAGACGGTCGTGGTGAGGAAGAAAGCGAAGAGGATCTCGACGGCAGGCATGGATGGGCCTCACTGTGATCTGGGCATGATGGCCAGACGCTCGGAACATTGACCTCTCAGGTGGAGAGATGCAAGCCTTGCAACTGGGGCCGACGACAAAGCATGGGCCAGTTCCGCAGGATTTATCGGTCGGGATCGTGCAAGATTTCAGACGACTTCAATCACGCCAGAGAGTTCTCATGCATCGCCAGAAAGCTTATCACGACCGTCTCGATCGGGTCCTCGACTACATCTACACCCATCTGGACGATGATCTCTCTTTCGACCGTCTGGCGGACGTCGCCTGCCTTTCGTCCTATCATTGGAGCCGCATCTATTCAGCCATGCGCGGAGAGACGATTGTCGCCACGATCCGGCGGCTGAGGCTCCAGCGTGCGGCTGATCAACTCGCGAATTCCGATGCGGATATTCAGGCCATCACCCGGCGCGCCCGCTACAGCTCTGCCGACAGCTTCGGGCGGGCATTCAAGGAGGCCTTCGGTACGAGCCCGACTGCTTACCGCGAGATGGGCTCGCACGCCGCTTTCAAGGCCGCGAGCATGGCCAGCGACGGCCGCGGTTTTCCCGTGACGGTGGAGACCTTGCCGGAGCGCCGCTGCGCCGGGATCGATCACACAGGGTCCTACATGAAGATCGACCATGCCATGGGCAAACTGTTTGCCGAACTTGTCCAGCGATCTCTTCTACCGGAGGAGCCTGCCATGATCGGCATGTTTTTCGACGATCCCGATTTCGGGCCAGAGCACGCCCTGCGGTCGCGGGCCTGCATGCCGATAGCCAATCCGGTTGCCATTGATGCGCCGCTGGTGGAGACGGTTCTGCGCGGCGGATGCTATGCGAAGCTCAGCTATAAGGGCCCCTATGCCGACATGCGGGGTGCCTATCGCTGGCTGCTTGGCACTTGGTTGCCCGCCTCCGGTTACGAGCCGGATGATGCGCCAATCTTCGAAGGCTATCTCAGCGACCCGCGTCACGTGCCGCAAGCGGAACTGCGCACAGACATTCACCTGCCGCTGAAAGCCGCGCCATGACTGTGCCGCCCGTGCCGGACGCCGTTTACCGCGCACTCTCTAGCCACTCGGAACATGTGCGGGGGCGTCTCCTCGAGATCCGCCAGTTGATCTTCACGGTCGCGGCAGAGATCGGAAATGTCGGCCCACTGACGGAAACGCTCAAATGGGGCGAGCCCGCCTACCTGACCGAGTTCAGCCGAAGCGGCACCACCATCCGGCTGGGCGCCACCAGAGAGGCGCCCCAGGACAGCGCGGTGCTATTCAACTGCAAGACAAGCCTCATCGCCATGGCTCGCACTGCATTTCCTGCAGATTTCAAGTTCGAGGGAAACCGTGCACTTGTGATCCCTGCCGACCGCACAATACCTCAGACGCCGTTGCTATTCTGCCTGAGTGCGGCTTTGACCTATCATCGGCAGAGAGGCACAGGCTCTCGCAACTAACGGGAGGAAAAACTCCAGGACGCCTGGCCCTCAGGCGTGCCCCGCCTCCATCGACAGCATGGCCGGATTGATCCCCATCAAGGCGAGTGCCCTGTCGTATTTGTTCTCCAGGCTGCGGTCGAAGATCAGGCTTTCGGTGGCCGCGCAATGCAGCCAGCCGTTCTGGGCGATCTCTTCTTCCAGCTGGCCGGGGCCCCAGCCGGCATAACCGAGCAGCATGGTGGCGTGGCGGGGACCGCGCCCGTCCGAAATGGCGCGGACGATATCGAGCGTGGCGGTCAGCGATATGTCGTCGCTGACGGGGATGGAGCTGTCCGACAGATAATCGTCGGAATGCAGCACGAAGCCACGGTTCTGCTCGACCGGGCCGCCGCACTGGATCGGGAAATGGCGGGCGTGATCGGGCAGCATGATCGCGTCGTTGCGGTCGATCAGCTCCAGGTGCAGGAGGAGATCCGCGAAGGTCACCGATTGCGAGCGGTTGATGATGAAGCCCATGGCACCGGCATCGGAATGGGCGCAGATATAGACGACCGCGCGGGCAAAGTTGCCATCGGGCATGCCCGGCATGGCAATCAGCAGCTGTCCATCGAGGAAGCCGCGTTCTCTCAGATCGGTTTTCGACGACAATGCCATGCCCGCCTCCTTAGTTCGCCTTATCGGCAATCGGCTTCACGCGTGGTTCTGATGTAGTCTCCCATTCAAGATGGGCCAGAAGCGGGTTCCGATCAACCCAAAATGATTGGCATGAAACAAGCGTGACTGGCCAAGCCGACAGCGATCTTCTAGAGCCGGAGGCATGATCTCCAAAATGAACCCAGCGATGTCTTGTTCCCATCTCCGAGGCTTTTCTCGCAGCAGCCGCGCATCGGTAGTTGCAGCAGCCCTTGGCCTGTTCTCGCTCGTGTCCGCCATGCCGGCGCTGGCGGCGAGCAGCGACTGGGCGGTGAACGAAGGCGGACGGATGCGCCTGATCCTGCTGCCCCAGGAGGCAGACGGGACGCGACACGGCGCGCTCGTGATCGAGCCCAAACCGGGCTGGATCACCTACTGGAAAGAGCCCGGCGATGTCGGCATTCCGCCCGCAGTCACGCCTCAGCCGGGCGCGTCCTACACCGTGGAGCTTATCGGTTTTCCCGTGCCGAAGGTCCTCTCAAACGACGAGATGACCGATGTCGGCTATGACCAACCTGTTACCCTGCCGCTCCGCCTGAAGAATGCGCCTGATGACACCGGCGTGACGCTGAGTGCCTTTGTCGGAGTCTGCCAAAACATCTGCATCCCCTTCCAGGCCGATCTCAGCGTGCCGCCAGACGCAGACGGGATCGCCAATGCCGTCGAAACCGCCCTCGTCCGCTCGGCCCAGGCCCAGGTGCCGCCAGGTCCGTCTCCCGACTTTCACGTCATCGACCACCAGCTGGGAGCCGGCCACAGAGAGCTCGTCGTGCGGCTGAAGATGCCAGCTGGCGCCGACAGTCCGAAGGCCTTTGTCAGCGGGCCGAGCGGCCATGTCTTCGTCGATTCCGTCGCCTCCCGAGGCGCCAATGGCGAGACGGTTCTGACATTGCCGATCGGCAAGCTGCCGAAGAAATACAAGATTGCCGGCAAGCACTGGGGAATTCTCGTGATCAGCGGCGACCGCGCCATGGAAACCACGCTTGCCTTTGATTGACCCATTCCTATATTCGCCTCGATTGCCATTCGGAGGGGTTCTGGATGGAGCAACCAAGCGAGGACGATTTCATGACCATTGCCATTGGCGACAAGCTGCCCCAGGCCACCTTCAAGGAAAAGACCGCTGACGGTCCGGTGGAGATCACCACGGAACAGCTGTTTGCGGGGAAGAAGGTCGTCGTCTTCGCCGTTCCGGGTGCGTTTACCCCCACCTGCACGCTGAACCACCTGCCGGGCTACCTGGAAAACCGTGATGCGCTGATCGCGCGTGGCGTCGACGACATCGCCGTCGTCTCCGTCAACGACTGGCATGTTATGGGCGCTTGGGCTCAGCATTCGGGTGGCCAGGGCAAGATCCATTTCCTCGCCGACTGGGACGCCTCCTTCACCAAGGCACTCGGCCTTGACATCGACCTGTCGGGCGGCGGGCTCGGCGTACGTTCGAAGCGCTATTCGATGCTGATCGAGGATGGCGTGCTGAAGAGCCTCAACATTGAAGAGAACCCGGGCCAGGCAACGGTCTCCTCTGCCGCCACGATGATCGAGCAGCTCAGCGCCTGAGCCATCAAGAGATTTGTTAGAACTGGAGAGGCTCGGGAAACCGGGCCTCTTCTCGTCTTGGGAAGCGTCAGTGCGCCAGATCGAAGACGAGGATGCCGGCCAGGCCACCATCGGTTGCGCCGACGATGCGTTCGCCGACTTCGACATGCTTCGGATGCTTCAGATAGTAGTCGCGGACCATCTCGTCCTCGAAGGTGACGATGAAGCCGTCATTGTAGCCGCCTGCCAGCCCTTCCGGAGAGACATTTGCCCCTGCCTTCACCTCCAGCATGCCCGGTACCACGTCCTTCAGATCGGCAATGGCCGCATAGATCGCCTGCTTCTCGGCCTCCTGGACGGCCGCCTTGAAGCGCAGGAACACGCAGTGCTGGATCATGGATGTCTCCCGAATGTTGTTTTGACGGGAGCATAGGGGCAACAGGGGAAAGGGCAAGGGGATGATGCGTGGCGCCCTCCTCGCCCCTTCGATCACTTCACCATCAGGGACTTGGGAAAGCCGCCCGACTTCTTGAACGGCTCCATGCCCTTACGGGCAAGCTCGTCGGCGCGTTCGTTCTCCGGGTGGCCGGCATGGCCCTTGACCCAGTGCCACTTCACCTTATGGCGCTGGTTGGCGACGTCAAGCGCCTGCCAGAGCTCGCCATTCTTCACCGGCTTCCTGTCTGCCGTCTTCCAGCCGTTCTTCTTCCAGCCGAAGATCCACTTGGAGATGCCGTCCATCACGTATTTGCTGTCGGTGTAGAGGTCGACTTCGCAGGCGTCTTTCAGCGCATTCAGCGCAGTGATCGTGGCGAGCAGTTCCATGCGGTTGTTGGTGGTGTCGGCCTCGCCGCCCGAGAGTTCCTTCTCGGTTTCGCCGTAGCGCAGCACAGCACCCCAGCCGCCGGGGCCGGGATTGCCGGAACAGGCACCGTCTGTGTAGATCTCGACATGTTTCATGCAATCAGTCCGTATTCCGAGGCATTGGTGACGGCGCGGTGGAAGCGCAGCTTCTTCAGATATTCGAGCGGGTCCTTCTTGACCACCAGGGCTCCGGCGGGCGTCGTCAGCCAGTCATAGAGACGGGTCAGGAAGAAGCGCAGTGCGGAGCCGCGGCAGAGGATGGGCATGGCCTCGATTTCGGCGGCCGACAGCGGGCGCACCGACTGGTAGCCCTCGATCATCGCCTTGCCCTTGGTGATGTTGTAGGCGCCATCTTTCTCGAAGCACCAGGAATTGAGGCAGATCGAGAGGTCGTAGACCAGGAGATCGTTGCAGGCGAAATAGAAGTCGATCAGGCCCGACAGGGTGTCGCCGAGGAAGAAGACGTTATCCGGGAAGAGATCGGCATGGATGACGCCAGCGGGCAGGTCCTTCGGCCAATGGGTCGAGAGGAAGTCCAGCTCGGCGCCGATCTCGGCTTCCAGCCCCTCCTCCACCTCGTCGGCCCGTGCCTCGGACTTTGCCCAGAGCAGCTGCCAGCCTTCAAGCGACAGGGCATTCGGACGCGTAAGCTCGAAGCCTTCGCCGGCGATGTGCATCTTGGCAAGGGCTGCGCCCACTTCGCGGCAATGCTGCGCCTCGGGCTTTCTCAGCCACATGCCTTCGAGGAAGGAAATCAGCGCTGCCGGACGGCCTGAGAGCTCGCCGAGCAGTTCGCCGTCCTCGCGTGGCAGGGGCAGCGGGCAGTTGAGCCCGCGCTCCGAGAGGTGATGCATCAGGCCGAGAAAGAAGGGCAGGTCGGACTTTTCGACCCGCTTCTCGTAGAGCGTCAGGATCAGCGGGGACTTCGAGGTGTGCAGCAGGAAGTTGGAATTCTCCACGCCTTCGGCGATGCCCTTGTAGGAGAGCAGTTCGCCTGCATCATACTGCGCCAGAAAGGCCTTGAGGTCGACTTCGTTGATATCGGTATAGACTGCCACAGCGTGAGGTTCCGTGCCGCTTCGGGGATGAAAGCAGTCCTATAACGGGCGCGGCGCCCATGCCAGCCCTGCTGCGACACGGGGCACAGGAAATGGTACTCACAGGTGCTGAGATCGCATGACTGCAATGTCACGCTGAGAGCGCATAGCCCCGGATGTTGTTCGGATTGTTGTCGCTCGTCATCTGCTGCTCTGCCGCCCTGGCCAAGAAACCAGAGCGCGTCAGACCATGCGCCTCGGCATGGGCGTCAATGGCACGCAGGAGGTCTTCGGCCAGAGTGATGTTGACGCGGACTGCCTTCTTCGCAGGGGTTCTCAGCGGGATGAGAACGGCCACGGCATCGCTATTTCCAGGATCAGACATGATTGCCTCGAGCGACGAAGGCTCCGGAATGGCCTCACCATCCTCAATCATGCCTTCGACATGGAATGCCAGAGCTTCCTCCGCCATGCGGCGTGCATCGTCCAGATCCGTACCCGCCGTGGCGACACCGGGGAAATCGGGGAAGGAGACGCCGTAATCGCTGTCGGGATCCTTGTGAATGAGGCCAATGAAATTCTGCATGAGCTCACCTCAGCTTCAACGAAGACTGTTTCTCGATGTTTTTCAGGGTGCCGATTGGCAGATCTCTCTTCGGATGAGGGACAGTGACGCGGCCGGGCTTCTTCTCATGCTTGAACTGCACATGACTGCCCTTGGTGGAGACTTCATACCACCCGTCAGCTTTCAACGCGGCGATAACTGCTGAACTCCTCATGTTAAATACTATACACACCCGATGCACACTTCTCAAGATGCCCACCCTGTGCCGATCTTGGACGAACACTTTACGAACTGCTAATATCGATCCGATAGCATTTCCGAAACAACGCGGGACTGTTGCAATGGATCTCCCTCCGACTGCTCGCCTGGCACATGACTTTGCTGCGACAATGAACCTCGCGCTCATCGTGGTCGACAGCCAAGGCAACATCCGCTTCGCCAATGCCGCCTTCTGCGCCATGTTCGGGTACGAAGCCGAGCAGGTTCATGGCCGGCAGATCACGATGATCATTCCTGAGCGCATGCGCGGCGCCCATTCTGCCGGCATGGCCAATGCTGCGTCGGGCGCCAAGCCGGGGCTGGCGGGAAAACCGGTCGAAGTGTCCGCGCTGAAGAGCGACGGAACGGAATTTCCGATCGAGATCACGCTTTCCATGTGGACTTCAGAGGGCGAATTCTGGGCCGGGGCCACCATTCGTGACATCTCCGAGCGGCGCGAGCGCGACGCGCGGTTGATGCGCCTTGCCTCGCATGACACGCTGACCGGCCTGCGAAACCGCCACGAATTCATGACCGTTCTTGCTGAAAAGCTGTCGTCGGGTGCTGCCTGCTCTCTCCTGATGATGGATCTGGACGGCTTCAAGGACGTCAACGATATGCATGGCCATCTTGTCGGTGACAGCCTCCTGCAAGCGGTCGGGGTGCGCCTGCCCTATCTGCTCGGCGACAAGACGGTGATCGGACGCCTCGGCGGCGACGAGTTTGCAGTGCTCTTCGCCGACAGTGGTGATCCGGTCGTTGCAGAAAGAGAGGCAGCGCGAATTCTCGACGCCTTTCGCAAGCCCTTCAGCCTTGGTGGTCTGGAGCTGGAACTGGGGGCGAGCATCGGCATAGCGCTTGCGCCTGCGCATGGACGTGAGGCCGAGGAATTGCTGGCCTCGGCCGATTTTGCCCTCTACCGCGCCAAGGCGGCCGGCGGTCGTGCCTATCGGTTCTTCGAGACATCCATGTGCAACGAGAGCCAGGCCAAACGCGACATGCGCGACCGGCTGCGCCGCGCGTTGCACAAGAATGAACTCGAAATCTATTACCAGCCACAGGTGGATCTGAGCACGCGCAAAGTGGTCGGTTTCGAAGCGCTGATCCGATGGAACCATCCCGACCTCGGTCTCCTCTTGCCCGGCGCATTCCTGCCTTCCCTGGAGCAAAGCTCATTGGCCAGCGATATCGGCTGGTGGACCATCGAAGAGGCCTGCCAGGTGGCGGCAGACCTCAATCGGCAGGACGGCCGATACCGGATCGCCGTCAATCTTTTCCCGCAACAGTTCCGGTCGCCACATCTATGCGACCGTGTGAGCGATGCGCTGGAACGCCACCAGGTGGCGCCGGAGTGGCTGGAACTGGAGATCACCGAAGAGGTGGCGTTGAACGATGCGGACGCGAGTGTGCAGGCTCTGAAGGCGATCCGCGATATCGGCGTTGGCGTCGCCTTTGACGATTTCGGGACAGGTTTTGCATCGCTGAGTTCGTTGCAGCGCTACCCGCTGACCACCCTGAAGATTGACCGAGGCTTCATCCGCGACATTCGCACGCGCACCTCGGACGCGGCAATTACCCGCGCGCTCGTCGCGATGAGCACGGAAATGGGCTTGCGGACGGTGGCCGAGGGGATCGAGGGCCCCGAACAAGAAAGCGTCTTGCGCGATATCGGCTGCCAGGAAGGCCAGGGTTATCTGTATGGTCGGCCGATGCGGAAAGAGGATGCGCTGAGATGCATCAACAATGCTGGAACGATCGGCAAACCCCTCCGCGTCAACGGGCTCTGACGTCCGTGTTCAAGCTAGTCCGCGCGGAGTTGCAGAAGTCGGCCGGTTCTGGTCTTGGCGGCAATCTGCTTCTTGCCAAAGGCGCAGTCGAAAGTTTCCGCCAGCCGGCCCTTATCTATGCTGTTGGTGGCTAGCCGCGCCTGTGAGCCGGCCAGTTGCGAGCGCGATCTTGTTTCAGCCATCAGGCCATCGAATCTCATGGCGAGCTTCGGAGACTTGCGCTGCAGGAGGCACTCAAAACTTCAGACTGCGCGGCAGGTCAGCCATTGACCCAGGCCATATCCTCTCGTGTCAGTTCGACATCGCGCAATTCGCGGTTAACGAGGAAATGTTCGTTTTCTTCCGCGGTGATGGCCAGTTCGACCTTGGCATCGAAGCGCTGGCGGAAGGCATCGATGATCTCGTCGACGATGACCTCAGGCGCTGAGGCGCCGGCGGAAATGCCGAGCGTTCCGATCTCGCCGATTTCGGACCAGTCGATTTCGGATGCGCGCTGGACCAGCATCGAGCGCGTCGCCCCTGCCCTCAAGGCGACTTCGACGAGGCGCTTCGAGTTCGACGAATTGGGAGCGCCGACGACGATGAAGAGATCGCAGCCGGGGGCGGCTTGCTTTACGGCTTCCTGGCGGTTGGTCGTCGCGTAGCAGATGCTATCGGCGGAGGGCGCCGTCAGGTTGGGGAAGCGCTCCATGAGGCGGGCGATGACGCCTGCCGTGTCATCAACGGACAACGTCGTCTGCGTGACATAGCCGAGATTGTCGGGATTGGCGGGCTCGTAGGCATCCGCATCCTCGACCGTTTCGATCAGCGAGACGCTTCCCGGCGGCAGCTGGCCCATGGTGCCAATGACTTCCGGATGGCCTTCGTGACCAATCAGGATGACATGGCGGCCAAGGCGCTCATGGCGCATGGCCTGCTTGTGGACCTTGGAGACCAGCGGACAGGTGGCATCGAGATAGAAGAGGTTGCGGCTTGCCGCATCCTCCGGCACCGATTTCGGCACGCCATGGGCGGAGAAGACCACCGGCTGCTGGCGATGTTCGGCGGGGATCTCGTCGAGTTCCTCGACGAAGATCGCGCCCTTGGCTTCCAGCCCCTCCACGACATAGCGGTTATGCACGATCTCGTGCCGCACATAAACCGGCGCGCCATAACGCTTGAGGGCGAGCACGACGATCTGGATCGCGCGATCGACGCCGGCGCAGAAGCCGCGCGGGCCGCAAAGCCTGATCGTCAGAGGGGGGCGGTTCAGGTGCATGTTCATCGGTTCAACCGGCAATCAGGACAGCGATAATGGCGAGTGCCGCCGGAAGAGCCTGAATGACAAAGATCTTCCGCGAGGCCGTTGCTCCCCCATATAGGCCCGCGACCAGTACACAGCCAAGGAAAAACAACTGAATTTGAAAACCGAAGGCGACATCCGGGTGCAGCAGGCCCCAGATCAGGCCTGCGGCGAGGAAGCCGTTATAGAGGCCCTGGTTGGCCGCCATGACCTTGGTCGCTTCGGCCTGTTCGGGTTTCATGCCGAAGGCACGGCGGCCGGTCGGCGTGGTCCAGAGAAACATCTCGAGGATCAGAATATAGATGTGTTCAAGCGCGACGAGCGCGACCAGTGTCGAAGCGAGATAGGACATGCATGTACCCCTTGGCGGCGATCGATCGGGACCGCACGGCCTTGCGTGTTTAGCCGAAAAGCTCTCTTCGGACTATCGGGTTTTGCGCCTGAACAGACCTGCGACCGCGACGGCCACGAGGGCAACTGCCAGACCGTACCAGGTGATGACATATTGCATGTGATTGTTGGGCAGGTCGATCTGCGTCACGCCGCCCCGGGGCAGACCACCGGCGACCGGGGTCGAATCGGCATCGAGGAAGAAGGGCAGAACGCGATCGGCCGGCAGATCCACGGAAGCGGCCATGCGGCTTAGATCCTTCCAGTAGAAGATGTTCGCCTGCTCGTCATTGTCGGGAACAAGCGAAGAGGGCTTTTCCGTCAACTCCGCCCGGGCAAGGCCGGTGACCGTCTGCGCACCTTCGATCTGTCCTTCGGCACGTCCGGCGGACTCCTTGCGGTCATAGGGAACGAAGCCGCGGTTGACGAGGAGATAGCGGCCGTCCGCGAGTTCGAGCGGGGTGTAGATGTAAAAGCCTGACTGGCCCTGGAAGGTCGCCAGGAAATGGCGCTCCTTGTCATGCAGGTAGCGGCCGCCGGCGGTGGCGTGACGATAGTCGACAGGTTCGCCGGTCGAGAGCAGGCGCTCCAACGTGGCAACATCCACGGGGGCGGCCGTGCTGCGTTCCTGGATGTCCGCGAGCAGACTTTCCTTCCAGTGCAGCCGGTTGACCTGCCAGGTGCCGAGCGACAGCAGGATGGCGAGCGCTGCCGGCACCAGAACCAGGGCAAGCCAGAAACGCCAGGTGCGGCGACCCTCGCGATTTGCCTCGTTCATCCGTGTCTCAGCCACGATCGATCACCCCTTGGGAGGCATTGTGCTTGTATTGCAGGGCGATCAGCAATGCCTTCAGGAAACGCATGAGCCAGAGAGTCAGCGCCACACCGAGCGGAGCAAAAACGAGGATGTGCAGCCACATCGAGGGCTGATAGGTGAGTTCCACCCAGACCGCGAAGCCAACGACGAGCAAGTCGGCAAGCAGGATGACGAAGATTGCCGGACCATCGCCGGCGTCGACCCAGGAGAGATCGAGGCCGCAGGAATTGCAGCGTGCCCTCGGTTTACTGAAGCCGTCGAAGAGCTTGCCATTGCCGCAGCGGGGGCACGACGCGGTCAGGGCCGCCTTGACCGGATCCACCGGCGGGAATTTTGCGCTGTCTTCGGTCACTGAACCTCTCCTTGATGCTGCTACGTGTCCCCGGCCAACCCTTAGAGCAAGCAGTGGTTCCCGACGAGTGCCGGATCGTCGCACGGGCCGAAAACACGAAGGGCGGCTTTCGCCGCCCTTCTGAAACTTTCGTCACCCGGATCAATGGGCGAGCGGTGCACCCCAGTCGCCCCAGATGTAGATGGCGAAGAAGAGGAACAGCCAGACCACGTCGACGAAGTGCCAGTACCAGGCGGCGGCTTCGAAGCCGAAGTGCTGCTGCGGGGTAAAGTGGCCGGCAAGCGCACGGAACAGGCAGACGATCAGGAAGATCGTACCGACCAGAACGTGGAAACCGTGGAAGCCCGTCGCCATGAAGAAGGTCGCGCCATAGATCGAGTTCTTGAAGTCGAAGGGCGAGACTGCGTATTCATAGGCCTGCACGAAGGAGAACAGGACGCCGAGCAGCACGGTCAAGAGCAAGCCGTAGACGAGGCCCTTGCGGTCGTTGTGCAGCATGGCATGGTGGGCCCAGGTCACACAGGTGCCCGAGAGCAGCAGGATGACGGTGTTGTAGAGCGGCAGGTGCCAGGGATCGACAACCTCGATGCCAACGGGCGGCCACTGGCCACCGGTGAACTCGACGCGGCTCGTCTGGATCGCTTCGTTGGCGAAGAGGCTGGCATCGAAGAAGGCCCAGAACCAGGCAACGAAGAACATCACTTCAGAAGCGATGAACATGATCATGCCATAGCGCAGGTGCAGCGACACGACGCGGGTGTGATGACCTTCGTGGGCTTCCTTGATGGTGTCTGCCCACCAGGCGAACATGGTGAAAAGCACGATCGCAAGGCCGATGTAGAAGAGCCAAGGGTTGGCCCAATCCACGCCGAACAGGTTCAGCGAACCGCCGTTGAGGTAGCGCATGTAGCCGACGCCACCGAAGGTGAGGACGAAGGCGCCGATCGAGGCCAGAAGCGGCCAGGGGCTCGGATCGATGATGTGGTAGTCGTGGTTCTTCTGGTGCGCTTCGGCCATTTCAGCAATCCCCGAATGTCAATTTCATTACGAGTTCCGGCGAGCCGGAGCCCTCTCACAGTTTCGGCTGTCCTTTGTCTTCCTCGACCGCGAGTGCGGCCACCGGCGCCTGATCTGCGCGCGGATAGAAGGTGTAGGACAGGGTAATCGTTCCGATGCCCTTTGTCTCATCCGCCTCGACGATGGCGGGGTCGACGAAGAAGACGACCGGCATTTCCAGTGTCTCGCCCGGCTGCAACGTGGTTTCAGTGAAGCAGAAGCACTGGACTTTATTGAAGTAGGCTCCGGCTTCGCCGGGGGTGACGTTGAAGACTGCCTCACCCGTGACCGGATGGGGCGAATTGTTCGTCGCGGTATAGGTGATCTGAACGGTCTCGCCGATCTTCGGCGTCACCTTCTTGTCGACCGCCTTGAAATCCCAGTTCAGACCGGACGCTGCATTGGCGTCGAAGGTCACGTTGATCGTACGATCCAGGACAACGTCCGAGACCTGCTCCACCCGCTGGGTCGTGCCGCCATAGCCGGTCACCTGGCAGAACAGCTGATAGAGCGGAACGGCCGCATAGGCCATACCCACCATGCCACCGACGAAGACGACACAGGCGGTCGCTACGCCAACATTGCGGCGGTTCGAAACCTTGATGTTCTCGTTCGATACAGTCACGGTGCGAAGCCCCTTTAACCCACGTTGCCGATCTTGATGATGGTTACGACGTAGAAGATCACCACCAGAGCTGCGAGCACCACGCCAAGCGCGATGTTGCGGCCGCGACGGGACTTCTTCTGCTTGTCATTCAGTTGCACGGTCTCCATCAGGCGGCACCTCCGAGGCTTGCCGCAAAGGGCGCGACGTAGAAGTCGATCATCAGGGCCGAGAAGATAGCGAAGAGATAGAAGATCGAATAGGCGAACAGCTTCTTGGCCGGCACCATCTTTTCGTCGCCGTCGGCCATGCGCCAGACGGCGATGGAACAGTGCACGAAGATTGCGCCAAGAAGGGCTGCTACAATGCCGTAACCGATCGAAGACAGGCCGGTGAAGGTCGGCAGCACGCCGGTGATGGCCGTCAGCACGGCGTATACCGCGATCTGACGCTTGGTCGACGGGATGCCTGCGACGTTCGGCATCATAGGCACGCCGACATCACCGTAATCCTTCATCTTGAACAGCGCGAGCGCCCAGAAATGCGCCGGCGTCCAAAGGAAGATGATCATGAAGAGGATGAAGCTGTCGAGCGACACACCACCCGTCACGCAGGCCCAGCCGACCATGGGCGGAAAAGCGCCTGCCGCACCGCCGATGACGATGTTCTGCGAGGTCGAGCGCTTCAGCCACATCGTATAGACGACGGCGTAGAAGAAGATGGTGAAGGCGAGCAGACCGGCGGCAAACCAGTTCACGGCGAGGCCAAGCACGCCGACCGAAAACACCGAAAGCACGAGGCCGAAGGCGAGCGCCTCTTCCGGCGTGACGCGACCGGCCGGTACCGGACGGGTCGCCGTGCGGCTCATGATGGCGTCGATGTCGGCATCGTACCACATGTTCAGCGCGCCGGATGCGCCGGCGCCAACTGCGATGCAGAGGATCGCGATGAAGCCGATGATCGGATTGATTTCGCCGGGCGCAAGAACCAGGCCGGCAAGCGCCGTGAAGACGACGAGCGACATGACCCGCGGCTTCAGGAGCGCGAAGAAATCGCGCGGGTTCGCTTCGGACAGGCGAACCTCGCCTTCGATGCCGAATACGTCGCGATTGTCGATGACCGTCATGCTTTCGAATTCCGTCTTTCGTTTGGCTTTGCGGGCGCCGCGATCCCGAAGATCGCGACGCCCGTTAGCGTTTCGCAGGTTAGGCGCTGCCTACTTGATCTTCGGCAGCTGTTCCCACTGGTGGTACGGCGGCGGCGAAGACAGCTGCCATTCCAGCGTGGTCGCACCTTCACCCCAGGGGTTGTCGCCAGCGACGCGCTTCTTGGCGAAGGCTTCGAAGACGCCGTAGAGGAAGACGAGAACCGCAAAGGCCGAGATGTAGGAGCCGATGGAAGAGACATAGTTCCAGCCGGCATAGGCATCCGGATAGTCGATGTAGCGGCGCGGCATGCCGGCAAGGCCGAGGAAGTGCTGCGGGAAGAACACCAGGTTCACGCCGATGAACATGACCCAGAAGTGAAGGTGGCCAACGAACTCGTTGTACATGTAGCCGGTGATCTTCGGGAACCAGTAGTACCAGCCGGCGAAGATCGCGAAGACGGCGCCGAGCGACAGAACGTAGTGGAAGTGGGCCACGACGTAGTAGGTGTCATGCAGCGAACGGTCGAGGCCGGCATTGGCGAGCTGGACGCCCGTGACGCCACCGACGGTGAACAGGAAGATGAAGCCGATCGACCAGACCATCGGGGTCTTGAAGGTCAGCGAACCGCCCCACATCGTTGCAATCCACGAGAAGATCTTGATGCCGGTCGGCACCGCGATGACCATGGTTGCGAAGAGGAAGTAGCGCTGCGCCTGGAGCGACAGGCCGACCGTGTACATGTGGTGAGCCCACACGACGAAGCCGACGGCACCGATGCCAACCATGGCATAGGCCATGCCGAGGTAACCGAAGACCGGCTTCTTCGAGAAGGTCGAGATGATGTGGCTGACAATGCCGAAACCGGGCAGGATCAGGATGTAGACTTCCGGGTGACCGAAGAACCAGAACAGGTGCTGGTAGAGAACCGGGTCACCACCGCCTTCAGGCGAGAAGAAGGCCGTGCCGAAGTTGCGGTCGGTCAGCAGCATGGTGATGCCGCCGGCGAGAACCGGGAGCGACAGCAGCAGCAGGAAGGCGGTGACCAGAACGGCCCATGCAAAGAGCGGCATCTTGTGCAGCGTCATGCCCGGAGCGCGCATGTTCAGGATCGTGGTGATGAAGTTGATTGCACCGAGGATCGAGGACGCACCGGAGACGTGAAGCGCGAAGATCGCGAGGTCAACCGCAGGTCCAGGCTGTCCAGAGGTCGCCAGCGGCGGATAGAGCGTCCAGCCGCCACCGACGCCATAGGCGCCTGCCGGACCTTCGACGAACATCGAGAGGACGAGCAGCAGGAAGGCCGGGACGATCAGCCAGAACGAGATGTTGTTGAGGCGCGGGAAGGCCATGTCAGGAGCGCCGATCATGATCGGGATCATCCAGTTGGCGAAGCCGCCGATCAGCGCCGGCATGACCATGAAGAAGATCATGATCAGGGCGTGCGCCGTCGTGAAGACGTTATACATGTGCTTGCCGCCGTCGATGGCAGCATCACCTTCGAAGCCATAGACCATCTGGGCCAGACCGTGGAAGATCTGGATGCCAGGGTCCTGGAGCTCCATACGCATGGCAACCGAGAGGGCGGCACCGATGATACCCGCGACGATCGCGAAGATCAGGTAGAGGGTACCAATGTCCTTGTGGTTGGTGGACAGAAACCAGCGAGCGAAGAAGCCCGGCTTATGGTCGTGATGTGCGTGTTCGTCGTGGGCAACAGAGCCAGCCATTGACCTCACTCCTCTCAGTTCGTTGTGTTTTCGGCAGTCTGGACGGCGGGAGCGCCGTCGACAGCAGCCATGAGAGCGCGGTTGGCGCCCGACAGATCCGAGGTCGCAGCCTCAAGCCAGGTCGCATACTGCTCGTCGGTGACGACGCGGATGGCGATCGGCATGTAGGCATGGTCCTTGCCACACAGCTCCGAACACTGGCCGTAGTAGAGACCTTCACGGTCGGCGCGGAACCAGGTTTCGTTCAGGCGGCCCGGGATGGCGTCGATCTTGATGCCGAAGGCCGGCATTGCGAAAGCGTGGATAACGTCGGTGGGGGCGGCCGTGACCAGCAGACGAACCGTCTTGCCGACGGGAACGACGACTTCGTTGTCGACGGCCAGAAGGCGCGGATAACGTGCGACATCTTCCTTGCCGGCGTCGGCGCGGTCGGTTTCCTTCAGCATGTAGCTGTCGAAGGAGACGGCCTGCTCGCCCTCATATTCGTAGGACCAGAGCCATTGGGTGGCGGTCGCCTTGATGGTGATGTCGGGGTTTTCCGGCATCTTCAGCTGGTAGGTCAGCAGGTTGAAGGACGGGATCGCAATCGCGAAGAGAATGAGAACCGGAGCAACCGTCCAGACGATCTCGATCGTCGTATTGTGGCTCGTCTTCGACGGCACCGGATTGGCGGCGGCGCGGAACTTCACGACAACGACGATCAGGAGAATCAGAACAAAGATGGTGATCGGAACGATGAACCACAGTGTGTACTGCTCGAACCAGCTGTTGAACTCCATGATGGAGGTGGCTGGTTCCTGCATACCCATCTGCCAGGGCTTCGGCTGATCGGCGAAGCCTACAGAAGCGAAAAGCAGACAGGCCAAGGCGGCCAAGGCTGCATAGGTTCTCTTCATCACGGTTTGGTCTCCCACAAGCGCTTGATCCACATCAAACCATAGCGCAAAAATCATGCTAGTGTCGCCGTTTCAAATCACAGATTGGCCGCAATCGCAATACGCCCGCGCGAAAGGCGGTGCGGCATTTTTGCGCTTCATCAAATACATGCGACCGCGATACACAGGCTTTAACCAGTTGGGGCACCATGAGGCGCAAGATTGCGCTTCTACATCCAAAAACGCAGTCCCAATTATGCCGCACTCGACCTTAAAACAGGGGTCGGGGCTTCCATTTGCGGACCCTCGCGACAAGAATGTCGTCAATGATTCGTTTTCCAGAGGTTTTCATGGGTCTGCCTAGACTTGCCTGGTCGAGCCTGACCGCGAGCGCCGTGCTGATGGCCGCACTCGCCACTCCGGCGCTGAGCCAGCAACCGCAACAACAGCCGGGCTCGATCCGCTCCAACCACGGCGCCTGGTCTGTCATCTGCGACAAGCCGGCCGGCGCTTCGGAAGAACAATGTGCGCTGATGCAGAACGTTATTGCGGAAGACAGGCCGGAAGTCGGCCTTTCCGTCGTCGTGCTGAAGACCGCTGATCGCAAGGCCCGCATCCTGCGCATTCTCGCACCGCTCGGCGTTCTCCTGAAGGACGGCATGGAGCTCTTCGTCGACGGCAACAATATCGGTCGGGCCTATTTCACCCGCTGTTTCTCAGAAGGCTGCTATGTCGAAGTCGAGATCGACGAAGAGCTGATGAAGATCCTGCGGGCCGGCAAGGCAGCCGTCTTTGCGCTTCGCGAATCGGCAGACCAGGACCGCGTCGGCATTCCGATCGAGCTTGCCGGCTTCGGCGAAGGCTATGACACACTGCCGTAAGGGCGCGGTCGCCTGATCGTGATGACATTATAGACAGGGGCAAGTCCGGCGGGCTTGCCCCTCTTTCGTTGCGCGCCTACATGCTGAAGGCCAGCGCCCAAGGAGACATTCATGACCCAGGACCTTCTCTCCCTCTTCGATTGCGACGAAGCCACGCTGACGCGGCGCGTTGCGGATGCTCTCAAGGGCGCCGACGACGGAGAGTTGTTCGTCGAACATGCCCAGGCGGAATCGCTGACCTTCGACAATGGTCGCCTGAAGGGTGGCTCTTTCAACACGGACCAGGGGTTCGGCCTGCGCGCCGTGGCCGACGAAGCGGTCGGTTATGCCCATTCCGGTGAATTGTCGCTAGCCGCCCTCTCCCGTGCCGCCGACGCCGTCGGTGCTGTGACCCATGGCTATTCCGGCTCGTATGCGACGGCGCCACAGCGGACCAATGCCAAACTCTATGGTGACGGCAACCCGATCGGCTCCCCGACCTTCGAGGAGAAGGTGAAGCTGCTCTCGGAGATCGATGCATATCTGCGCGACAAGGATCCCAAGGTGCGGCAGGTCACGGCAACCGTCGGCGCAAGCTGGCAGGTGGTCGAGATCCTGCGTGCCGACGGCCACCGGGTGCGCGACATCCGGCCGATGACCCGCATCAACATTTCCGTTGTCACCGGCCAGGGCGACCGCCAGGAAAGCGGCTCCTTTGGCACTGGCGGCCGCATGAGCTTCAACGAGTTCCTAACCGAGGAGAGCTGGCGCCGTGGTGCCGACGACGCATTGCGTCAGGCGCTGATCAATCTCGAAGCCCAGGAGGCGCCGGCCGGCACCATGGACATCGTGCTCGGCAATGGCTGGCCGGGCGTCATGCTGCACGAGGCAGTCGGCCACGGGCTGGAAGGTGACTTCAACCGCAAGAAGACGTCGGCCTTTGCCGGCCTGATGGGCGAGATGGTGGCGGCTCCTGGCGTCACCGTCGTTGACGATGGCACGATCAACGACCGGCGCGGATCGATCACCGTCGACGACGAGGGCACGCCGTCCGCCTACAACGTTCTGATCGAGAACGGCAAACTGGTCGGCTACATGCAGGACCGGCAGAATGCCCGGTTGATGGGCATGAAGGCGACCGGCAACGGCCGTCGCCAGGGTTATGCCCACCAGCCCATGCCGCGCATGACCAATACCTACATGCTCTCGGGCGACAAGACGCCGGAAGAGATCATCGCCTCGGTGAAGAAGGGCATCTATGCCGTGTCCTTCGGCGGCGGTCAGGTCGACATCACCTCGGGCAAGTTCGTCTTCGGCTGCACCGAGGCCTATCTGATCGAAAACGGCAAGATCGGCGCACCGGTCAAGGGCGCCATGCTGATCGGCAACGGTCCCGATGCAATGAAACGCATCTCCATGATCGGCAACGACACCAAACTCGACACCGGCATCGGCAATTGTGGCAAGGCCGGTCAATGGGTCCCCGTCGGCGTTGGTCAGCCGCATCTGCGGATGGACCAGATCACGGTGGGCGGGACGAAGGCTTGAGGGAAAACGCGCTCGTCCCCGAACTCGCGGTCAGTGACTGGCGGACGAGCCGCGCCTTCTATTGCGAACTTCTTGGATTCGAGGTTGCCTATGAGCGGCCCGAAGAGGGCTTCAGTTTTCTGACCCTCGGAGACGCGCAACTGATGATCGACCAGATTGGGATCGGGCGGACCTTCGAGGTTCAGGACGCTCCTGTCGCACGGCCCTTCGGCCGTGGCCTGAACATTCAGATCCTGGTGCCGCAGGTTACGCCCGTTCTGAAGCGGCTTGCTACGGCCGGAGTGTCTCTATATCTGCCGCTCGAAGAGAAGTGGTACCGGCGCGGCGATCGTGAGGTCGGCAACCGGCAGTTCGTCGTGCCGGATCCGGATGGTTATCTGCTAAGGCTCTACGAAGACTTGGGTGAACGCGATCTAGACCGCTAGCCTTCGCAGTCACCACTAGATAGCCGCTGCGGAAGCCTGCATCGAGCCCCTCACCCCCGCGCGGGCATCAGGACGCAGTCGTAGCGCTGGCGCACCAGCTTATCGCAGGCCGCACGAGCCGCTTCCTTGGTCTCGAATCCGGTGAAGCGGGCGCGGTAGAAGGTGATGCCGTTGCGGGTGACCATTTCGGTATAGGTGTCGAGCCCCTGAAGCGGGCCACCGACCTTCTGGCGGGCCTGGGACAGCAAGTCCATGGCTGCCTGGGCGGATGTCGCGGCGGCAATCTGGACCTGCCACCTGCGTTCGAAAGACGTCGAAGGCGTGCTGGCGGTCTGCTGCGGGTCGACGGCAGCAAAGCGGCTTGCCGGTGTCGCGACGAGGTCTGCGGTTTCGGCCTGTGACGATGGCGCATAAGCCGAGGCGGTGCCCGGCGTCGCGGTCCCTGTGGCTCCGGCGAGCCCCTGCACTGCGGCCAGCGCCGACTGGCGTGAAACCGGAACCGGCACCTCGTCGCCAAGGCGGGCTAGATCCATCTGCGCGCCGGTCGAACGGGAGACGAGAAGCTGTTGGCCGGTCGAGGCCTTCTTGATGCTGGCGTCGATCAGACGCTCCATGATCTTGTCGCGGCTGGCAGCCGTGCGGCCGCCCATGACGACGCCGATGACGCGGCGGCCATCATGCTCGACTGCGCTGACCAGATTGAAGCCTGACGCGTTGGTATAGCCGGTCTTGATGCCGTCCATGCCCTTGTAGCGATACATGAGGTTGTTGTGACCGTTGATCGTCTTGCCGCGGAACTTGAAGCTCTTGGTGGCGAAGAGTTCGTATTCCTTCGGGAAGTCGCGCATCAGGGCGACACCGAGGGTCGACATGTCGCGGGCCGTGGTAAACTGCCGGGGATGCGGCAGGCCGGAGGCATTGAAGAAGGTGGTGTTCATCATGCCGAGCGAACGGGCCTTGCGCGTCATGAGGGCCGCAAAGCCCTCTTCACTGCCGCCGATCTTCTCGCCGATCGCAGCCGAGGCGTCATTGGCCGAGCGGACGATCATGGCGAGTACGGCTTCGCGGACGGTGATGCTGTCGCCTGCCTTGACGAAGAGCTTGGTCGGCGGGCGGGAGGCGGCATGTTTCGAAAAGGGAACGGGGCTATCCCAGCTGAGCTTGCCGGCCTTGATCGCGTCGAAGACCATGTAGACGGACATCATCTTGGTCAGCGATGCCGGGTGATTGAGCACGTCCGCGTTTTCGGAGGCGAGGACTTCGCCGGTGCGGGCATCGAGCAGAAGCTGGGCACTTCCTGCCTGGGCTGTCGTCGAGAGGGAGAGGATCGCCACGCAAAACGAGAACGCGATCAGCAACTTGCTCATGAAAACTCCAATGCCGCCCGGATTTCAATGATGACTGCGACTGGTTCGATTCGATCGACCCGCCGTCTTCGGGTTGAGGCCCTATGGCAAGAATGGGGCGACAATCAGCCGATCGGAATCAAATGCAACCATCGATCCACAGAAGGTCGCCCGATCATGGTCAACAGATGGTTAATCGATTGCGCGAATGCTGGCACGGACGGTCACGAAGGCGTCAGCGGGCGAAGGTCACAGCGCCAGTCCCTTCTTCACCCAGCCGGTCTGCGGGATTGACCAGCTGGCAGCGCTGGAGAGACAGGCAGCCACAGCCAATGCAGCCGTCGAGATCGTGCCGCAGGCCTTCGAGAATGCGGATGCGCTGGTCGAGCCTCTCGGCCCAGCGGGTGGCAATCTCACGCCAGTCTTGGGGCGTCGGCGTGCGCTTCTGCGGCAGTGCGGACAGCGCCGCGGCGACTTCCGAGAGCGGAAGCCCCACCTCTTGCGCGGCGCGGATCAAGGCGAGCCTGCGCAGCACGTCGCGGCCGTAGCGGCGCTGATTGCCGCCCGTCCTGTCGGCGAAGATCAGACCCTTGCGCTCGTAGAAATGGATGGCGGACACGGCCAGTCCGCTGCGGCGGGCGACATCTCCGACGGTCAGATGGTTTTTTTGTTCGGGCATGGCTTTACCTCAACCTTTGTTGAGGTTGTAGCATCGCGTCAAATCGCATCCAATGCCATTTCGCAAAGTGAGTTCACGAATGACCGACAGCACGACCGACAAATCGGCCGGCCCTTCCCTACCGTCGATTCCGGACATGATTGATGAGTTCAAGACGCCGCCGAGCGAGCCGGGCGGCTGGCTCGATCTTCTGTCGCGCGAACACCTATCCACCACGCTGATGCTGAGCATGGGGGTTGCGCTCTTTGCCTTTAACGGCTTCTTCGTTTCCACCGTGCTGCCGAGCGCGATTGCCGAGATCGGCGGCGGCCACCTCATCGCCTGGTCCGTCTCACTTTACCTGATCGGGTCAATCGTCGCCGGCGTGACCGCAGCCCAGTTCAAACAACGCTTCGGCGCCCGCCGCGCCTTGGTCGTGGCGACACTGGTCTTCCTCGTCGGCACTCTGACGGCAGCGTTTGCGTCGACGATGGAGCAGGTTCTGCTCGGGCGGCTCGGACAGGGGCTCGGCGAAGGCGTGGTCGCCGCGATCTGTTACGCGCTCATTCCAGCCCTCTATCCGTCGCGTCTGGTGCCCAAGGTCTTTGGCGTGGAAGCGCTGGTGTGGACATGTGCTTCCTTCGGCGGACCGTTTGCGGCCGGCTGGCTGGCGGAGAGCTTTTCCTGGAGGACGGCCTTCCTGATCAATCTGCCGTTCGGGCTCGTCTTTCTTCTTCTCGCACTGTTCACGGCAAGGCCGCGTGATGAGACAGTCGCCGCGTTTGCCAGGGTGCCGCTCTCCCCGCTGGTGCTGCTGTCAGTGGGCCTTCTGATGATCCTGTCCTCAGGAGTGATGGCCGAGCCTCAGACCTCGGCCGTGCTCGTAGTGTTCGGCATTGCCCTTCTGGTCGCAAGCGTTCGCCGCGATCGGGTACTTCCAACGGGTCTGATGCCCGCGGAAGCCTTTGGTCTTTCGTCAACGGTCGGGGCGGGTCTTTGGCTGGTTCTTCTCATGCCCGTCGCCCAAGCGACCAGCAGCGTCTATTTCGTCTTGGGGCTGCAGCATGGCTTCGGCTTCGGTCCGCTGGCGGCCGGTGGGCTTGGCGCGATCATGGCGATGAGCTGGAGCCTGGTCGCCGTACTCGTTGCTCATGTCGGGACGGAGCGCGCGCGGCGGCGGGCAATCGAGTCCGGACCGCTCCTGCAATGCTGCGGCATGCTCCTGGTTGCCCTCGGCTTTCAGCAGGGATCGCTTTTCCTTCTGGTCACGGGCCAGATCGTGGTCGGTGCGGCTTTCGGCGCCAGCTGGGCCTTTCTGAGCCAGATGCTTATGGAAACGAGTACGCGTACCGAGCGAGACAAGACTTCGGGGCTCATTCCGACGCTGCAATCGGCGGGCTTCGCAATCGGTGCGGCCTTTGCCGGCCTGGCGGGCAACAGTCTCGGCTTGGCAGAGACCTCTACAAGCGAGACCTCCCGGGCCGCTTTCTCGGCGACATTCCTCATTCCGGTACTGTGGACGATCCCTGCCATGCTGCTTGCTCGACGGGCAACCCGGCTGGCTGCGGAGCTGCCGCCGCATTTGCCATAATATTAAGACGACGTGTTGAACCTGCCTTAAGGGTTCGGGGATAGCCTGTCTGGCATTGCAGTCAATGACATTTCAGGCAGAGGTTATGGCGGGACGGTTCAAACATAAGCTGAAGCGAGTGGCAATCACGGGGGGGCTGGAGGCGTCCTTTCTGTTGTCGCGGCTCGGGCTGGCGGGTGGCCTTCGGGGCCGCGGGGTGATCTTCACGCTGCATCACGTC
This sequence comes from Rhizobium sp. AAP116, assembly GCF_001295785.1. Classification (NCBI taxonomy): domain Bacteria; kingdom Pseudomonadati; phylum Pseudomonadota; class Alphaproteobacteria; order Hyphomicrobiales; family Rhizobiaceae; genus Rhizobium; species Rhizobium sp. AAP116. The sequence goes on along the minus strand of NZ_LJIB01000007.1, from coordinate 331,936 downwards.
CGGCCGGCCGATACCAGACCGTTCCAGCCGAACCGGCATCTCGACATCACGCCCGACTTCCTCGACGCAGCGATCCAGACGCTAATCCGGCGCGGCTATCGCTTCCTCCGACTTGACGAGGTGCCGGTGGCTCTTGCCGAACCCGAAGGCGGACAGCCCTTTGCCGTCTTCACACTCGACGACGGGTTTCGCGACAATCGCGACCATGCTCTGCCGGTCTTCGAGCGCCACGGGGTTCCTTTCACCATCTTCGTCTGCAAGGGCCTTTCGGAGCGCAGCCATACGATGTGGTGGGAGACGCTTGCGGCCCTGATCGGGGCCCGGCAAAGGGTGGCTCTCTGCCTGCCGGCAGGGCGGATAGACATCGACTGCAGCTCGACTAGCGCCAAGTGTGCCGCATTCGACGCCGCCGCGCGCCTGCTGATGGCGGGCGACGAAGCGAAGGGAGTGGCGCAACTCGATGCGGCGGCGAATGCTGCCGGTATCAACCCGCATGCGCTGGTCTCCGAAGCCATCATGGATCGCGAGGAACTTGCCGCCCTGACCCGCAACCCGCTGGTCTCCTACGGAGCGCATACCGTGAGCCATCGCGGCCTCGCCGATCTTAACGACGAGGCATTGTTGCAGGAGTATAACGAGAGCGCCGAATATGTTGCCGGCATCACCGGCACGCGCCCCGTCACCTTCGCTTATCCTTATGGCGATGCGCGGAGCGCAACGGTCCGGACGGCAGGCTATGCCGACTGGGCGGGCTTCAAGCTGTCGGTGACCACACGGCCGGGCACATTGACGCCCACCTCGATGGCGAGCCCGCAGCTTCTGCCGCGGATCTCGCTGAACGGGCTCTATCAGAAGCCGCGCTATGTCGAGGCGCTGGCGTCGGGGCTGCCTTCGAAGCTTGTCGGCGGCTGAGCCCATCCCCCCTGATCAGGGATACATCCGGACCTTGGACCAGCCGTCGCCTTCCGCGTCGCGACGGAACTCGATGCGGTCATGCAGGCGGAACTTGCGATCGTGCCAGAACTCGATCGAGCGCGGAATGATGCGGAGACCCGACCAATGGGGCGGGCGTGGGACGTTTCCGAGCGCATATTTCGCGGTGTATTCGGCGACCGCCTTTTCCAGCGCGAAGCGGCCTTCGAGCGGCCGGGACTGCTTCGAAGCCCAGGCTCCGATCCGGCTGCCAAGCGGCCGGGACTGGTAATATTCGTCGGCCTCCTCATCGGAAACCACCTCGACATCGCCCCTCAGGCGGATCTGGCGGCGCAGCGATTTCCAATGAAAACACATGGCTGCCTTTTTCTGGCCGAGAATTTCCTGTCCCTTCTGGCTCTCGAAATTCGTGTAGAAAACGAAACCCCTGACATCGAAACCCTTGAGCAGCACCATACGGACATTCGGCAGGCCATCCGCATCCACGGTGGCGAGTGCCACCGCATTGGGATCGTTGATCTCCGAGGCCTCGGCATCCTTCAGCCAGGTGGCGAAGAGCGCAAAGGGTTCGCTCTCTTCGGTGAAGTCACCAGTTGTTAACCCGATATCTGACATATTGTGTAAAATGCTCCCGATATGCATATTGGCCGTCGATGACGAAGCACTGGATCGCAGGCCCCTTGGCAGACATAGCAAAATCGGTCGAGCGGACAAAGGGTTGGTGCATGCGTAGAAGCTCGATCTTGCTCATCATCACTGCGACACTTCCGCTCAGCGGTTGCTTCGGCAGCAGCATGGACCTGTTCGGCTCGGATACGGTCGACAGTTCGATCTCCACATCGACTGTCGTGAAGAGTGGCAACCCCACGAGCCGCTCCGACGAACTCACCGTGCAAAGCGCTGTTTCGTCCGCGGATCTGTCCAAGACCGAGGGCAAGCCGCTTCCCTGGGCTAATGCGACGACCGGCAGTGCCGGTGTCGTGACCGCCATCCAGGAAGAGAAAGGTGACGGCGTCATCTGCCGCAACTTCTCGACAACCCGACATTCCTATGAAGGAATCGCCTACTTCTCCGGCAAGACGTGCACATCCGGCACCGGCAACTGGCAGCTGTTGAGCTTCGACCGCCGATCGTAAACGGCGGATCGATTTCGGTCGCATTCGAAAGACTTGCTTAAGCAAACCGGAAGAATGAGGTCGCCTGCCTGCCTTCGGCTAACCTTCGATTAGCATATGGCATGCGACGGTTCCCCAGACTGTAGCGTCCGGATCTGCATGAATTCGGCAGGGCGGCATGTAAGTTTTACGGATGGGGCCCGATGAACGGACCTTTTCCGCCTGAGGTGTGTTGGTGTCCTCGATGCGAGATTTTTATTCGATCCTTGGCGTGAAACGCGATGCCGGCTCTGACGAGATCAAGGCAGCATGGCGCACGAAGGCGAAATCCGTACATCCGGACAAGAACCGTGACGATCCGCAGGCCCACAACCGGTTTGCCGAGATCGGCCGCGCCTACGAAGTGCTAAAGGATCCGGCCAAGCGGAGCCGGTACGATCAACAGCGCATGAAGGTGGAAGCCTTGGAACGCGAACAGACGATCATGCAGCAGCGCCAGGCAGCGCGCGAGGCGGCGGAAAAAGCCAAGCAGGCCAAGATAAATGCCGAGCGCGTGCTTGAGGAGCTGGCGCGCGCCGAGGCGGAGAAAGCCAAGGCGGATGCGACCCAGGCAGCCCAGGCCGCCAAGGCGAAGGCTGCAAAGGAACAGGCCGCCGAGGCAAAGACCAAAGCCCAGGCCGAATCCGGTGCGAAGGATGCAGCCGCAGAAACGGCTTCTGCGACCGGCACCGACAAGACTTCGACTGCTGGTGCAAGCGCTGGCCCCAAATCGGGTCCGAGCGCTACCGTCGGCGGCACGGCTTCAGGCCCGGAGGAAACCGCTTCACGCATTTTCGGCGACAGCCCGGAGGCGGCCGCAGCCGCTGAAAGCCTGCGCCGCGAGCAGGAAGCCGCAGGGCTTCAAGAGGGCATTCCCCTGAAGCCGGCGGCATCGCCCCTGCTGGCGCCGATCGAGCTCTTCAGTTCGCTGGTGCGTCGCCTGCGCGGCGCCCCGCCGCCGCTGCCGGAAAAGGCACCCGATATCTTTGCGGATGCCGTGGTCGCGATTGCCGATCTGCTCGAGCAGAAATCCGTGTCGATCACCCTGAACGACGGGCGCGAAGTGCGCGTGCCGCTCAACGGAGTGACCGAGGGCCATGTCGTGCGCCTCAAGGGTCAGGGGCTGAAGTTCCAGGGCCTGCAGCGCGGCGATGTCGCCGTGACGATCAAGGTGCTGCGCGCCGATCGCTTCGCGGTCGACCAGTTCGATATCCGCACCGTGTTGCCGATCACACTCGAAAACGCCGTGCTGGGCTGCGAGACCCAGGTCGAAGGACCTGACGGGACCATGGTGCCCGTCACGGTGCCCGCCTGGTCGAACTCCGATCAGGTCATCCGAATCGACGACCTCGGCCTTCCCAACGCCGAAGACGGCCGTGGCGCGCTTGTCGTCGAACTGCGCGTGATGCTCTGGGAAAAGCCGGACGAGAAGGTCACCGACCTGATGCGGCTGATGCGCGAGGGGCTCTATATCTGAGCCCCTTCGGTCCCGGTGACGGGTCTTCAGGTTTCGACCTCCTATTGTGCACAGCATTTTCGGCGAGCCTGTCGTTTGGGCCCGGCGGCAATTGTTGCGCTTCAGCCCTGCAAATTTCCGCCTGCTAAATGAGTGATTTCTGACGTTGTGATGGATGTCGGGGCCGTGTCCCGTCGATCTGAGCCTGCAATCTTGAACCCCGGATCGGCCTATGCCATAGGCAACTCCACCGAACGTCTTAAAGGGTCTCGATATGGTTCAGGGTTCCGGCCTTATGGCAGGCAAGCGCGGCGTCATCATGGGTGTCGCCAACAATCGCTCCATCGCTTGGGGCATCGCGAAGGCCTGTCGTGACCAGGGTGCCGAGATTGCCCTCACATGGCAGGGCGATGCGCTGAAGAAGCGTGTCGAGCCGCTCGCACAGGAACTGGATGCCTTTCTTGCCGGCGACTGCGACGTGACCAATCTCGAAAGCATCGACGCCGTCTTCAGCAATATCGAAGCCAAGTGGGGCAAGATCGACTTCGTCGTGCATGCCATCGCCTTTTCCGACAAGGACGAGCTGACGGGACGCTACATCGAGACGACGCGCGACAACTTCGCCCGGACGATGGATATCTCGGTTTATTCCTTCACCGCCGTTGCGGCGCGTGCCGAGAAGATCATGAATGACGGCGGTTCGCTTCTGACGCTCACCTATTACGGCGCCGAAAAGGTCATGCCGCACTACAACGTCATGGGTGTGGCGAAGGCCGCACTCGAAGCGTCCGTGCGCTATCTCGCCGTCGACATGGGTGGCCGCGGCATCCGCGTCAACGCGATCTCGGCCGGCCCGATCAAGACGCTTGCAGCTTCCGGCATCGGTGATTTCCGCTATATCCTCAAGTGGAACGAGTATCATTCGCCGCTGAAGCGCAACGTCACGACCGACGAAGTCGGCAAGTCGGGCATGTATCTCTTGTCCGACCTCTCGACCGGCGTTTCCGGCGAAGTGCATCATGTCGACTGCGGTTATCACACGGTCGGCATGAAGTCGGTCGATGCGCCCGACATCGTTCTCGGCAAAGACTGAATTCGGAGACTGCGCCGTGCTCATCTACATGATCCGTCACGGCCAGACCGATTGGAATGCCGAGGGCCGGATGCAAGGCCAGAAGGATATCGGCCTCAACGACACCGGCCGCCAGCAGGCAAGCGAAAACGGGCGCAAGCTCGCCCAGATCCTCGGCGGCCGCGCCGGGGATTTCGACTTTGTGAGCTCCCCGCTCGGACGCACGCGCGACACCATGGAACGGGTGCGCACAGCCATGGGCCTTCCCCCTGCCGACTACCGGCTCGACGAGCGGCTGAAGGAGCTTTCCTTCGGCGATTGGGAAGGCTCGACCCTGCCGGAACTGGCAGAGGTATCGCCAGAGCGGGTCGAGGAACGGGCGCGCCAGAAATGGGGCTTCATTCCGCCCGGCGACGATGCGGAAAGCTATGAGATCCTGTCCTGGCGGATCGGCGCCTGGCTGACCTCTGTCGAACGGCCGACCGTCTGCGTCAGCCATGGTGGCGTTATCCGCAGCTGCTTCCGGCTGATTGGCAATGTCAGTGAGGACGAGGCCTGCGAGATGAACATTCCGCAGGATCGGATCCTGAAAATCGATCGCGACCGAAAATTGATAGACTGGATCTGAGATCGACCGTGCCGCCCTCTTCGGGCGGCCCCGCGCTTGCTACTGCAGCAGTTCCAGATCGTCGACGACCCGCTTGCCGTCCACTTCCGTGTAGAAGACGAGAACCTTCTGGCCCGGTTCGAGACCCTCGAAGTTGAATTCTGAGGGAACGGCATAGGTCTTGCCGTCATCGAGAACGAGGTTCATTCCATCGATGTTCACATCACGAATGGTGGCTTCCACATCGGCGCTGCCGGCATAGACGCTGACCGGCGACAGGAAGCCTGCGGTGGCGAGAAGCAGGGATATAACGACACGCATGCAAACCACCCTCGACCAAATCACTGCTGAAACCGACTGCAAACTAGCCTCCTGAATGTGGCGGAATTCGCCCCTGACAAACTCATTTCGGGGGATAGTGGACCCGAAGGGCAACCGGGATCAAGCGCGTTCGCCGCTGTCCCCCGACAATCTGTGGGCTCGTGCTCTGGCTCAAGGACCATGTGCGCCCCCTAAACAGCGAAACGATAAAAAAACCTGCCCCTGCCGAAATCCTAAATTAACCGCAGAGCCATAGGCTTAGCGCAATCGGGATCAGGGGAAGCATACACTTGCGCAAGTTGACGATGGACGCGCGTGCCGACAGGCGACTGAGCAACGGCATGCTCTGGCTGATCGGCGCGGCTGTGCTGAGCGTGCTCATCGTGTCCGCAGGACTGATGATCGACCGCCAGACCGCGCTTACCGAACGCGGGCGCATCGAGCACGGGATCCTGGATCGCCTGCTGCGTGTGCAGTCCGACATCGAGACTCATCTGGATCAAGACATCAACATTGCTCTTTCCCTAGCGGACGACATCGCCGACGACGGCCTGCTTTCTCCGTTGGAGTTCAATCGGACGGTCAATCGCCTGATCACCGACAACCCGCAGCTTGACAGCATTCGCCTCGCCCCACTCGACGATCCCGCTCGCATGGCCTTTACGCCGAAGGTCACAAGGGATTCGCGGACCATCAGCGTCGACATCCCGGTCCCGCCTGTCTCATGGCAGTCCAGTACGGCATGGATTTCACTGGTCGTCGACATCGACGCTGGCCGCTTCTTCGACCATCACGGACTGCTGACCGAGGTTGACGTGCCAGACCATGAAGGGCATGACCACACCAAGGTCGCCATCGTCATGCCATCCGCCGATGGCACCGATGAAGTCTTCGGTGACGAGACGATTTTCGATGACAACCCGATCAGCACCGCGTCTGTCGGCGGGCGTCTGGGCTACAATCTCTATGGCGTACCAGCCGATGGCTGGGATGCGGCAATGAACAGGCTGCTACCGAGCCGCCTTCTGGTCCTGGCCGGCGTCATCGCGATGACGAGTTCCGTGCTGCTCGCCCTCTTCCTGCTGCGCGAGCGCAACCTGAACATCAAGCGTCTGAGAGCGCGCGAACAGCGGCTTGTCGAACTGTCGCAGCGTTTTCAACTCGCACTGGAAACCTCCAATATCGGCATCTGGGAGATCGACGCCTCGACCCATGCGCTCATTTGGGACAGCCGCAGCGCCGGCCTGCATGGCCTACCCAACAGCCTGACCGACGAAGAAGACCGCCTGGCAGACTGGTTCGCCTGTCTGCATGCCGACGATATCGGTCGCGCCGAACAATTCTATTTCGATTCCGTTGTGGCCGCGACCGCCGACCAATGGGACATCAGCTACCGCGTTCCGCTCTCCGACGACAGTTTCCGCTATCTGCGTTCAGTTGGCGCCCGCACCAGCGATGGCAGCATCACCGGTATCGTCTGCGACGTGACGACCGATACGCTGGTCACCCAGTCGCTGAGCCGCGCGAAGGAAAACAGCGACATCAAGAACGCCGAGCTGGAGCTTGCCCTTGAGGAACTCTCAAGCCGCGAGCACCAGCTGGCGGAAGCCTCGCAGCGTCTGGATCTGGCACTCGGCTCATACAATTGCGGCACCTGGGAAGGCGATCCCGTTACGAAGAGCGCCATCTGGGACGAGCGCATGCACCAGCTCTACGGCATACCGTTCAGCGACAAGCCCGTTGCCGAACATGTCTGGCTGTCACGCCTTCATCCGGACGACCGCGGCGAGATCCAGCTCGCCACAAAGCGGGCGGTCACGCTCGACCAGATCATCAACACGACACAGAGAGTGGTGTTGCAGAATGGCGAAATTCGCTACATCCGCTCGGTCGGCCAGCCGCATATCGGGCGCGACGGCAAGAAGAAGCTGATCGGCATTGCCTTCGACGTGACCGCCGACGCGCTGCTTGCCGAACAACTGCGCAATGCCAAGGCGGAAGCCGACATGCGCAACATCGAGCTGGAGCTCGCCAAGAACCGCATCGAGTTCAACGCCCTGCACGACCCGCTGACATCGCTCGCGAACCGCCGTAAGCTCGACCTCGAACTCGACACGCTGGCACGCAATGGCAACCGCCAATCGTCGAAGTTCGCGATCCTGCATCTCGACCTCGACCGCTTCAAGGAAATCAACGACACACTCGGCCATGCGGCTGGTGATGCCATGCTGGTGCATGCCTCCCGCATCCTGATGAAACACGTGCCGCGCGGCGATCTCGTCGCCCGCATCGGCGGCGATGAATTCGTGGTGCTGGCACGGCGGCAGACTTCGGTCGACGAGCTGGCGACGCTCGCCAACAAGATCATCGACGAGATGCGCCAGCCGCTTGACTTCGAAGGCTTCGATTGCCGCTGCGGCGTCTCGATCGGAGTTGCGCAATCCCAGGGCGCGGCACCCGACCCGCGCAAGGTGCTGATCAACGCCGATATCGCGCTGTACCAGGCCAAGGAAAAGGGCCGGAACTGCTACGAGTTCTTCACCCCGGACCTGCAGGCCAACATCGTCGCCAAGAAACGCATGGCCGACGACATGCTGGCCGGTCTCGACCGCGACGAATTCATCGTCTGGTACCAGCCGCAATTCGAGGCCTCCAGCATGCAGCTCTGTGGCGCCGAAGCCCTGATCCGCTGGCGCCATCCGGACCGCGGCATCCTCGCCTCCGGCAACTTCCTGAAGGTCGCCGAAGACCTGAACGTGATGGCACGCATCGACGAACTGGTGCTGCAGACGGCACTCAAGGACCAGATGCGCTGGACGGCGCTCGGCATGCAGGTACCGCGCATTTCGGTCAACGTCTCCTCCAAGCGCCTGCATGACGACAACCTGATCGACCAGTTGAAGGGCCTTTCGATCACGCCCGGTTCGATCTGTTTCGAACTGGTGGAGTCGATCTTCCTCGACGATAGCGACACGTTCGCCTCCGAGAATATCGAGAGGATCAAGGCGCTCGGCATCGACATCGAAATCGACGATTTCGGAACCGGCCATACCTCGATCGTATCGCTCCTGAAGCTCAAGCCAAAGCGGCTGAAGATCGACCGCCAGCTGGTCATGCCGGTCACGGTCCAGCCGCAGGAACGAAGCCTGGTGCGCAATATCGTCGAGATTGCCCGCTCGCTCGGCATCGAGACAGTTGCCGAAGGCGTCGAAACCCATGAACATGCCGGCATTCTGCGCCAGCTCGGCTGCGACTACCTGCAGGGTTACGCCTTCGCCAAACCGCTCTCGTTTGAGGATTTCACCCGCTTCGTCGACCGCCTGCCACAGCGCAAGGCGTCTTGAGCCGGCGCACGGCCGGATCACAGACGCCTCGGTGACACTGTGTCGTCGCAAATCGGCGGCGCGCGGCGCAAAAGCGCTTCACAGAAATTGTCAATTTGCTCTATGAGTGACGCCATCCAAGGCAGGGCCCGCCGGAAGACGTTCCGGCGGACGAGAATGGGACGGTAGCATACGCATGTCACACAATACCTTCGGTCACCTCTTCCGCGTCACCACCTGGGGCGAAAGCCACGGGCCGGCGCTTGGCGCTGTTGTCGACGGCTGCCCTCCGGGTGTCCGCTTTGCCCAGGAGGATCTGCAGGTCTTCATGGACAAGCGCAAGCCCGGCCAGTCGCGCTTCGTCACCCAGCGGCGCGAAGACGACATCGTCAAGGTGCTCTCCGGCGTCATGCCGCAGGAAGACGGCACGATGATCACGACGGGCACGCCGGTCTCGCTGTTCATCGAGAATACCGACCAGCGCTCCAAGGATTACGGCGAGATCGCCAAGCGTTATCGCCCCGGCCATGCCGACTATACCTATGATCTGAAATACGGGATCCGCGACTATCGTGGCGGCGGACGCTCTTCCGCTCGCGAGACGGCCGCCCGCGTGGCAGCCGGTGCGCTGGCCCGGCTTGCCATACCCGGCGTCACCATTCGTGGCGCGCTGGTGCAGATCGGCACGCACAAGATCAACCGCGAGAACTGGGACTGGGCGCAGGTCGACCAAAACCCGTTCTTCTGCCCTGATGCCGCGATGGTTCCCGTCTTCGAGGAGTATCTCGACGGCATTCGCAAGGCAGGCTCCTCTGTCGGTGCCGTGATCGAAGTGGTAGCCGAAGGCGTGCCGGCCGGCATCGGCGCACCCGTCTATGGCAAGCTCGACCAGGAGATCGCAGCCGGCCTCATGTCGATCAATGCGGTGAAGGGCGTCGAGGTCGGAAACGGCTTCCAGGCCGCCGAAATCACCGGTGAGGAGAACGCCGACGAGATGCGGATCGGGGCGGACGGCAAGCCCGTATTCCTGTCGAACCATGCCGGCGGCGTGCTCGGCGGTATTTCGACCGGTGAGCCGATCGTTGCGCGCTTCGCCATCAAGCCGACTTCATCGATCCTGACCGAGAAGCGCTCCATTGATGCCGATGGCAACGAAGTCGATGTGCGCACCAAGGGTCGCCATGACCCTTGCGTCGGTATCCGGGCCGTGCCTGTCGGCGAGGCCATGCTCGCCTGCATCCTTCTCGACCATATTTTGAGAGACCGCGGCCAGAACGGCCGGACCAGATAAGGACTTGCCCCATGAGCTATGACCAGAAGCGCGTCGTCGAGGCGATCCGCGCCTTTGAAGCCGGCGAGATCGTCGTCGTCACCGACGATGACGGCCGCGAGAACGAAGGGGACTTGATTGTTGCGGCCGTTCACTGCACCGCCGACAAGATGGCCTTCATCGTGCGCCACACCTCGGGCATCGTCTGTACGCCGATGCCGAAGGAAGAGGCCAAGCGCCTGAACCTCTCGGCGATGGTGGCGGAGAACGACAGCGCGCATACCACGGCCTTCACCGTCTCCGTCGACTTCAAGCACGGCACGACAACCGGCATTTCGGCAGACGACCGGACGCTGACGGTGCGGAATCTAGCCAACCCGAATGTCGGCCCTTCAGATTTCGTTCGCCCCGGGCACATCTTCCCGCTGGTCGCTCGCGAAGGCGGGGTTCTGATGCGCTCGGGTCATACCGAAGCCGCCGTCGACCTTTGCAAGCTTGCGGGCCTGCCACCGATCGGCGTCATCTGCGAACTCGTCAATGACGACGGCACCGTGACGCGTGGCCAGCAGGTTGCCGATTTTGCCGTGAAGCATGGCTTGAAGCAGGTGTCGGTCGCCGACCTCATCGCCTATCGCCAGCGCAAGGAGACGCTGATCCAGCTGGTCTCCAAGTTCGATCTGCAGACGCCCTATGGCGCGGCCAAGGCCTATGCCTATTCCCTGCCCTGGGACCCGATGCAGCATCTCGCCGTCGTCTTCGGCGACATCCGGGACGGCGAGGACATTCCGGTTCGCCTGCATCTCGAGCATGTCGGCCAGGATGTCTTCGGCACCAACCGGCAGGTCGATGGCATCATGAAGCGGATCGCCGACAAGGGCCGCGGCGTGATCGTCTATCTGCGCGAGGGGTCCGTCGGTGTGGGTGTCTCCACCACCGCACGCAGCGGCAAGCATGACCGCGAAGATCATTCGGAAGCCCAGGCACGCGAAAGCGAATGGCTGGAAATCGGGCTCGGCGCGCAGATCCTGAAGGACCTCGGCGTCACCTCGATCCGGCTCTTCTCGTCGCGCGAGCGCCACTATGTCGGGCTCGAAGGTTTTGGCATCAAGATTTCGGCGACGGAGATCGTCTGAGGGCCTTCCCTCTCGATTGATGCGATGTGGCGGCTGACAGCCGCCTGATCACCCCACCCCGGACCTTCGGTCCGACCCTCCCCCTCAAGGGGAGGGTGGAGTGACCCGAGTGCCGCCGAAAAGCTCACAACCCGATCGGCCCCTCGATTACCGGCTCTGGCCTGCCTTTCCAGCTCAGCCGCCAGACGTCCCCCTGGCGCACCGACTGGACGGCAGCGGGCCGCAATATGGCAAAGCAGGTTCCGCTATCGTGGCGGACTGACGGGTAGACGATGCCGTTCAGCCCGGCGCGCCTGGCTTCGAGTGCCAGGCGGTTGCCCTCCGGGTAGCCGAGCGCCTTATCCAGCGAGAGCGCCGGATGATCGGGCAGCGTCCTCAGGTCGAGGAACTCTCCCGACGTGCTGCAGAGCATTTCCGCATAATCGGCCACCGCTTCATAGACGCCCGTTCGTGACAGGAATTCCGTCATGTGAAAGGCGATTTCGGCGAGGCAGGTGTCTACGCCGAGCGCCGCATACCAGGCACCCCGGGTCTCACCGTTGAAGCGATTGGGTTCACGCGGCTTGGCATAGGCGAAGCTAGCATTGATGAAATGCGCATGTGGCACGTCATAGACCAGCTCGTTGGCAGCCAGCCCGGAAATACCTGTTGACTGGGCCTGGATGCGGGTCGACGTGGCCGCCTCGATCTCGGCGAGTTCGGCGAGTTCATCGGCCGTATCGGCGAGTGGCGCGAGCACGGCTTGGCGCAAGCGTGCGGTGGAGACGAGACGCACGGTCCTTGGATAGGCGACAATGCTCACCGGAACGCCGGCGACCTCCAAGTCAGAGGCCCCCGCGCACGGCGTCGAGATAGCGGCGCACTTCGAGCATATGCGGGATCCCGCCTTCGATCATGGCGGCGACCGGCGTGCGGCGATCAAAGAGCGGCCCGGTATTTTCCAGCATCGGCCAGCGATCAGCCATGGCATCGACGAAGAGCAGATGCAGGGCCTTGTAGATGCCGGTCAGCGCCGAGATCCGGGTCATCTGGTCCTGGCTCAGGGTTTTCGTGACGCTCTCAGGCTTCAACCGTTCCCAGGTGCTGAGCGAGACCCCGAGCAAGGCCGCCGCCTGCTGGCTCGTCAGGTCCCAATGAATGACCAGGCGGCGAAAGGCTTTCAGCGCAGTCGTCGAAAGACGCTTGCGATCGGCTTCGATCGAGAAGCCCTGAGGCGGAGCGGCATCCGAGACGGCCTTGCGTTCGACGGCATGGAGCATAATCGACATCCTTCAAGTGACATATTGAATATGCGTCATTTGAAGGTTTTTTCAAGTGGACGGCAACACTGGGGCCAACAAAGTGGACATTGTGGAACGCCGGCGGCGGCTTGTCCTGCCTCAAACCACCCGCCGCGCCATGCCGACCGAACGCGGTGCAGTCTCGTCGAAGCCGAACTGGCTGTAGAGGCGGTTTGCCGGCACGTCGGCGATCAGGCTGACATAAGCCGTATTCGGCAGCGTGGCGATGAAGTCGGAGAGCGCCGCCATGATCCATTTCGCGAGCCCCCTGCCCTGATGCGCGGGCAGGATGGCGATGTCGGTCACCTGGAAGAAGCAGCCGCCATCGCCGATGATGCGGCCCATGCCCACAGTCTCGTCTCCCAGCATCAGGCTGACGCCAAAGATCGAGTTCGGCAGGCCATTTTCCGCAGCTTCGCGGGCAAACGGCGTGAGGCCGGCTTCAACGCGAAGACGCATGTAGTCGTCGACGGCGGGCACACGGGGTTCGATGCGGTAGGCGCTGTTGTCGGTCACGTCTGGTTTTCCTGTTGATTGTGTCTTGATCAGCCGAGCCAGCCGGGCTGCAGGCGCACGGTTTCCATGCCGGCAAAGCGGGCGATACGCTGGAGTTCGGCTTCCAGCTTATCGAGGCGACCGGCCGTCGGCTTCACGCCTGGCTCCAGCCAGAGGCGGCGGACATGGAGAAGACCTTCCCTGCGTTCCGCCTTCATGTCGATGCGACCGATCAGGCGGTCGCCCTCCAAGAGCGGAAAGACATAGTAACCGTATTGGCGCTTCGGCTCTGGCACGAAGACTTCGATGCGGTAGAAGAATCCGAAGAGGCGTTCCGTGCGATTGCGGTCGCGGATCAAGGGGTCGAAGGGCGAGAGCACGCGGATGCGGGCCGGCGGCTCGGGGGCGTCGAGAAGGGTCGAAACCTGATCAGCAAAAGCGAAGGAAGCGCGCGGCTTGCCGTCGACGGTTTCCAGTTGCAACTCCTGAAGTTCGTCGCGATGGGCGGCGACCCAGGCCTTGGCCTCGTCGGGAGTGACGATATCGAAAAAGGCGGCGATTTCGCCCGAGGTGGCGAAGCCGAGGCGGGTGAGAGCTGCCCGGCAGGCCCAGTCGACGAAGGTTTCGTGGTCGACTTCGGCGGTGTGGTGTTCGGTTGGGATCACGCGTTCGGAGAGGTCATAGACCTTCTGGAAACCCTCGCGGCGCGCAATCGACAGTTTGCCGGTATGCCACAGAAATTCCAGCGCCGTCTTCGAGGGATGCCAGTTCCACCAGCCACCGGACTTGTGGTCCTCGGCCTTCACGTCACGGGCCAGGACCGGACCGTGGTCACGGATGCGGGCATAGGTCTCATCGAAGGCCTGATCGAAGCCCTCCCCTCGCCACTTCGCCCAGTTCTGCCGGATGCGCTCTTCACGTCGGACGAAGCGGTGCTTCCAATAGGGGAAGAAGGCCGAGGGAATGACGGAGGCGTCATGCGTCCAGTGTTCGAAAAGCGAGCGATCCTTTTCGAGAAGATGCTGCAGATCTTTCGGCCGATAGGTCTGGTTGCGGGAGAACAGGATCTGGTGATGGGCGCGCTCGACCCACTGGATGCTGTCGACCTGGACGAAGCCGAGTTCGCGGATCAGGTCGTAGAGCCCCTGACGCCCGAGCGCCTTTGTCGGCGAGCGGGACAGTCCCTGCCGTTCCAGGAAGATTTTTCGCGCGAGCGTGTTGGGGACGGGAATCGACATGGCTTGAGGCTAGGGTATGTTCGCGGTTTGTTCAATGGGCGAAAACTTGTGGTAGTGGAGAGCTGCCGCGTCAGGTCGCGTCACGGTCGGCATGTTCTAAGACGTACTGGTCTCTGGCACCGTGATCTCTGTCGGTCTATAGGATCACGGACTGCCCTCGGAGAATCCCCGCCTTGCATATCCGTTTCGATCAGGCCGAATTGCGCTTCGGCGACCGCGTGGCTCTCTTGCCGCTGTCGCTGTCGCTCGTCGAGCCGCGCATCGGCGTGATCGGGCTTAATGGTTCCGGCAAGACGAGTTTCGCGCGGCTTATTGCGGGCCTCGCCAAGCCGACATCGGGCACGGTGACGCTGGACGGGCTCGATACCGTTACCGACGAAAAGGCGGCGCGGGCGAAGACGGGATTCATCTTCCAGAACCCGGGCCATCAGATCATTTTGCCGGTCATTCGCGAGGATATCGCACTCGGGCCGAAGGCGCGGGGGCTGGCCGCTCCCGAAGTGGATCGACTGGTGGATGAGGTCCTCGCCCGCTTCGGGATCGGTGATTTCGCGGCGAGACGTCCCCACGAGCTATCGGGCGGTGAGCTGCAGTTAGCGGCGCTTGCAGCGGTCTGCGTCAACAGGCCTGACGTCGTCATCTTCGACGAGCCGACCAATCAGCTTGATCTCAAGAACCGCGCCCGGGTGAAGTCGGCGATCGACGGGCTTGCCGAACAGGCCGTGGTCATCAGCCACGATCTCGACCTCGTCGCGGATTTCGGTCGCGTGCTGGTGTTCCATGACGGCGTGCTCGCCTTCGATGGCGCAGGCCAGGACTCCATCGCCCGCTACCGGGAGATCGCCGGATGCTGACGAGCCTGCATGTGGAGGGCCGGAGCCTTCTCCATCGCATCCCCGTCAAGCCAAAGCTTGTCGGGCTGATGGCTTTCGGGTTGGCGCTCTATCTTGTCGATCAACCGCTCGCCCTGACCCTGGCCCTGATTGCCACCGGCGCTCTCTATCTGTCGACCGGTGTCGGCCTGTCGGAAGGATCTCGGCGGCTGAAGCCCGTGCTCTTCACGATCGCCTTCCTCGCTGTGGTCAATCTCTTGCTGCTGTCGCCGCAAGAGGTCCTCGTGATCACGCTCAGGCTCGTTGCGATCCTGTTCCTCGCGGCTGCCGTGACCGCCTCCACCAGCATTGCCGACTTCATGGCCGCCGTCACCGATCTTGCCCGACCACTCGAGCGGCTCGGGCTACTCAAAGCCGCCGATCTCGGTCTCGCGCTCGGGCTGGTGCTGCGTTTCGTGCCGGAGATTGCCGGGCGTTACGAAGCGCTGAAAGAGGCACATGCGGCGCGCGGCATTCCGGTGAAGCTCTCGCGCATGCTCGGGCCCCTCATCATTTCGACGTTGAAGGATGCCGATCGGATCGCCGAAGCGATTGACGCCCGGGGGATTAGGGGTCAGTAAAAACCCCAGAAAGTTTACCGGGGACCCGTTCAATGACCACCAGAGACATCGTGCTCGCCGCCCTCTTCACCGCGATCATCATCGTGCTCGGCTTCATTCCGCCGGTGCCGATCCCGCTGCTGCCGGTGCCGATCACGGCGCAGTCCATGGGCGTCATGCTCGCCGGCTGCATCATCGGGGCGAAGCGCGGTGCGGCCGCTTACGCCCTGCTCGTCGTGCTCGTCGCCGTCGGCCTGCCGGTGCTTTCGGGTGGTCGCGGTGGCATCAACGTGCTTATGGGCCCGACGGGCGGTTACATCTTCGGCTGGATCATCGGTGCTTTCGTCACTGGCTTCCTCGCCGAAAAGCTCGTGCGCGAAGGCCAGTCGGCTGCCAAGCAAATGGCCGGCTTCTTCATTGCTTCCATCGTCGGCGGCATCGGCGTGGTCTATCTCTGCGGCATGCCGTGGCTCTCGGTCGCGGCCGGCACGCCCTTCGACAAGGTCGTCCTGGGCTCGCTGGCCTTCATTCCCGGCGACCTGGTCAAGGCGGCGATTGCCACGCTTGCAGCGCGCGCCGTGCTCGTCGGCTACCCGCTTCTGCCGGCCCGCGCATAACACCCAGAAAGCGTCGTTCAAGAATCGAAATGCCACCGCTAAGGTGGCATTTTCCGTTCTTGGGTCTGGGGGATTTCGAACCGTGACGACTGTGCCGACACTGATGCTCGCCTGCGCTCTGCAGGCACTCGCCACAATGACAGTTCTCGCCAATGACTCCATGGCGACGTTGGAAGCAGGCGGTCTCGTCTTCACGCGCAGCGACGAGATCACCATGGCAAAGGAAGATCTCTACATCTCGCCGGAGAAGGTGCAGGTGAAATACCTCTACCGCAATACCAGCGACAAGCCGGTCAGCACCATCGTCGCCTTCCCGATGCCGAAGATCGGCGGCCCCATCGAGATCATGTCTGCGGTGCCTGACGAGCAGAGCGACAATTTCATGGACTTCTCGGTCGTTCAAGACGGCAAGGAAATCGAGCCGAACTTGCAACAGCGTGTGCTCGTTCGCGGCATCGACTTCACCGCAGATGTCGAAGAGCAGGAAATCCCGCTGCAGCCTCTCCTCAAGGAAACGACGGAAGCGCTGAAGACGCTGGAACCCGATGTTATCAAGGATTGGCTGGCCAAGGGCCTGATCGCCGACATCAATTACGGCACGGGTGGCGAGGCTTCTCCGGAATATGTGCCCGTCTGGGAACTCGAATCCATCTACTGGTGGGAGACGACCTTCCCGGCCGGCGCAGACGTTGAAGTCGAGCATCGCTATCGCCCGAGCGTCGGCGGGAGTGCCGGTCTCGTGTTCATGTGGGACGGCAAGCCATCGGATGCCTATGCCGAGTACCAGCAGCGCTACTGTGTCGATGACAACTTTCTGAAGGCTGCGATCAAGCTGGAGAAGAAGCAGAACCCGGATGCCGGGATCTACTATTTCGAGCAGTGGCTCTCCTACATCCTGACCACAGGCAACAACTGGTATGGACCGATTGGCGACTTTCGCCTGACCATCGACAAGCTGAATCCGGACTCGATCGTCAGCTTCTGCGGGCAAGGCGTGAAGAAGACCGGGTCGACGACATTCGAAATGCGCGCCAAGGACTTCTATCCCGAGCGGGATCTCAACATCCTGCTCGTGGTGTCCAACAAGGTTGCCATGCAAGATCCGTAAAATGGTCGCATTTGCCACCAAATTCGGCGACTGCGGTCATTCGGCCATGTCTTGGTAACGGCTTGTAAAATCGTTTCCGACAGGATTGCCAGCGATCGATCGTTTCCGGTGTCCCCCTGAGCACTCCATGATGGAGGCGCAAACGCCCGAACGGATCATGTCACCGCTGCATCTGGACGCCGGGATTCCGGCTGTCCCGCCATTTTCGCGCGCCCGAAAGTCATGATCATGTTCCTCAAAAACCTTTCGCTCAGCAAAAAGCTGATCCTCACCTTTTGCACCATCATGGCCGGATGTTTCCTGGCCTCCGTCGTCGTTTTCCTGCAGGCCTATACGGCCAAGTCCGCGCTGATCGATCAGGACCGCGCCCAGCGTATCGTCAATCTCGTCGACGCCGCGAAGACCGCGATGGCCGAGCAAGCTGCGAACGAACGCGGCTACCTGCTGTTCGGCAGCGAAAGCACGCTTGCCGCGGTGACCACCGAGCGTCAGGCCCTTGATGCAGCGATCACCGACGCGAAAACGCTGGCGGCAAGCGACAATGCGCTCATCTCCCGGCTTGATGCCATGCGGGCCGCCGCCGAAACCTATGCAAAACAGGTCGCCGATCCGCAGATCGCCGCTCGCAAGGCCGGCCAGACATCCGTCGAAGACATCGCGACGATCGGCAGCTCTGGCGCTGCGGGCGCCCTCGATTCCTTCCGGGCTGCGGCCGCCGACATCAAGACTTTGCTGGCAACGGAGACGGCGGCCACCCGCGCCCGTCTTGACGCGGCACATTTCGCCCTCGAACTGGCGCTGATCCTCGGTGCGGCCGTCGCCGGCGTGTTTGCGGTCGGGCTGATCTGGCTGCTTGCCCGCTCGATCGTCACGCCGATCACCGGCATGACCGATGCCATGGCCCGTCTCGCCGCAGGCGACCACGCCGTCGAAGTGCCGGCCGTCGACCGTGGCGATGAGGTCGGCCGCATGGCCAAAGCCGTGCTGGTGTTCAAGGATGCGGCGATCGAAAGCGCGCGCATGTCCGACGAGCGCCGCGCGATGCGTGAGCAGGCCGAGGCCGACCGCCAGAAGGCGGAAGCGGAAAAGGCCCGAGAGGCGGAAGAAGTGCGCTTCGCGATGACCGAACTCGCCAAGGGGCTCTCGGCACTCTCGGAAGGTGACGTCGTGTTCCGGCTCGAAAAGCCCTTCGCACCCCATCTCGATAGTCTGCGTGGCAACTTCAATGATTCACTCGAAAAGCTTCATGCGGCGCTGAGAACCGTGGGCGCCAACGCCCATGCGATCCATGCCGGTGCCGCCGAAATCCGCGCTTCCGCGGACGATCTTGCGCGGCGCACGGAACAGCAGGCAGCCTCTGTCGAGGAGACGGCCGCTGCCGTCGAGCAGGTCACCAAGACCGTGCGCGACACGGCCAAACGCGCCGAAGATGTCGGTCAGCTCGTCGACAGCACGCGTTCCGGTGCCGAACGCTCCGGTGAGGTTGTCCGGAACGCCGTTCAGGCGATGACGGAGATCGAGCAGTCGTCGCAGTCAATCTCCAGCATCATCGGCGTGATCGAAGACATCGCCTTCCAGACCAATCTCCTGGCACTGAATGCCGGCGTCGAGGCGGCCCGTGCCGGCGAGGCCGGCAAGGGTTTTGCCGTCGTCGCCCAGGAAGTGCGGGAGCTGGCGCAACGCTCGGCCAATGCCGCAAAGGAGATCAAGTCGCTGATTTCACGTTCGACCGCGCAGGTCGGCAATGGCGTGGCGCTGGTCGGCGAGACCGGCACGGAACTCGAAAAGATCGTCAGCGCCGTTCAGGAAATCAGCCACCATGTCGGCGCGATCGTCACCGCAGCGCGCGAACAGGCCACGGGTCTGCAGGAAATCAACCTCGCCGTCACCGCGATGGACCAGGGCACGCAGCAGAATGCCGCCATGGTCGAAGAGCAGACAGCCGCTTCGCATACGCTGGCGGCGGAGGCGGATTCGCTCAACACGCTGCTCGCCCAGTTCCGTCTGGGTCAGGGCGCATCAGCGGCCGCGCCTATCCGGACGCAGCACCGCGCAACGGCGCCCGCGTATGCGGCGCCCGCACCCGCTGCTCGGCCCGCACCGCGACAGCCGGCTGCTGCCTCTGCCGCCAATACGCCTGCCCCGTCGCCGGCGCGCGCGCTCGCGAGCAAACTCGGCCGCGCCTTCAGCATGGGTTCTGCGGCGCCCGCAGAACCGGCAAAGCAGGACTGGACGGAATTCTGATCGGCACGCGCCGGCGTCCTTCCAGCGGAATCAGGAAAGCCCGTGGCTTGCGCCACGGGCTTTCCCTTTTGCCTGAACTCGAAACCGTCAGGCTACCGGTCGTCCTCGACATCATCGACGACGTCCGTCATGGGGCGGTCCGCACCGTCCGCATGTTCGTGATGCCACTCGCCTTCGGCGTCCTGCCAGCTGATTTCGGCGTCGCCATCGGCAAGCTGCTGGGCGCCTGCGGCCTTGCGGGCTGCAGCCACCGCTTCGTCGTGCGTCGGAAAGGGCTCAGAATAGACGTTGCCAAGACGGTAGGCATAACCTTCGTCATGCTCCACGACGTGATAGGTGACCTTGACCATGGCCGGTCTCAGTTCCAGCGCCAGCGGCTGTCACGGGCCGGAGGAGTGGAATTGGCAAGCAGGTAGCCGACGATACCGCCGACGATGCCGAGCGTGATCAGGCCGGCGGAGGTGGCGGCTGCCGGATGACGGCGAACCACGCCAGCGAACGTATCGGCGCCTTCGCGAGCATAATCAGCCACAACATGGGCCGTGCGCGAGGCACCGTTGACGACGTCCGACGCCCGGTTGCGGATGTCATCGCGGTCGTAGCCGGTCACGGAAGAAGCCGCGCGGCCCGCTTCGTCCAGCGCTTCGGAGGCTCGGTTGCGCATGTTGCGGCTGCTGCGGCCCGCTTCGCGGCTGATCATGTCCTTCAGATCATTCATCTGTTCGCGCAGTTCACGAAGTTCTGCCTGGAGGTTGGAAGACGCCATGGTGATACCCTTTCCGTTGTTCGTGTTGTTGCCGAGGAAACGTTGCGAATGCCGGATGGTTCCATTTGCAGAATGTCAGAACATGGCAGAACCGAAAAACGCCCGGTGCGAGGCACCGGGCGTCAAAAAGCGCATTTTGCTGGACGATTACTTCGTCGCGGCTTCGTACATTTCCAGGACGTAGTCCCAGTTGATCAGGCTGTCGACGAAGGCTTCGAGGTACTTCGGACGGGCGTTGCGGTAGTCGATGTAGTAGGAGTGTTCCCAAACGTCGACGCCGAGGATCGGGGACGCGCCGTGGATCAGCGGGCTTTCGCCATTCGGGGTCTTGGAGATTTCGAGCTTGCCGTCCTTGACGGAGAGCCAGGCCCAGCCCGAGCCGAACTGGGTGGTGCCGGCTGCGACGAAATCGGCCTTGAACTTGTCATAGCCGCCGAGATCGCTGTCGACTGCAGCCTGAAGCTTGCCGGGCAGCTTGTTGCCGCCGCCATCCTTCTTCATCCAGTTCCAAAAGTGGATGTGGTTGTAGTGCTGGCCGGCATTGTTGAAGAGGCCGGCGTTCTTGCCGTAGGACTGCTTGACGACTTCCTCGAGCGACAGGCCTTCGAGGCCCGAATCCTTCAGGAGGTTGTTGCCGTTGGTCACATAGGCCTGGTGGTGCTTGTCGTGGTGAAACTCGAGCGTTTCAGCCGACATGAACGGTGCCAGCGAGTCGTAAGCATACGGGAGGGCGGGCAATTCGAAGGCCATGGTGAGATCTCCTTTTGGCAAATGGATTGCGGTTTGGCAGGTGACGGGAACATAGGTGCGGAACATCGCTCAGGCAACCTTTGCCCTTCCAAATTCCGGCCTCCAAGGGAAAGAAATGTCTTCCGTTTTTGGACTTGCACGACTTGGCGTTCCGGCCGACGCTCCGCGCCACAATGCACCCAACCGAGGTCCCCCATGTTCCGTTCCCACCCGCTTCTTGTGGCTACCGCGCTCGCCTTGCTCACACTCTCTTCGCCGGCAATCGCCTCGTCGGGTGATGCCTGGGACGCGTTTACGAAGGATGTTGCGGCGAAATGTACTGCGCTTGCCGCGGGGCGTATCGAACAGCCGAAGGTGATCGTCGATGCCTTGGGCACGGAGAGCTACGGGGTCGCGATCCTGAACGGCAAGGCCGTCGGGGCGGATGCGGTCGTCAGCTCGATCTGCGTCTATGACAAGAAGAGCGAGGCGGCAGAGATCGGTGGCGAGCTGCCGGCTGACCAGGTGGTCATCAGCATGCCCTGAGGAGGTCAGGCCTCGTAGATATCGGGCTCCGGCAGGCCATCGATCGGGAAACCGAAATCGGCGCGGGCAATTTTGCATTCCTCGTCGCCGGGCATGCAGGTGCGGCAGACATGCGGGCGCACGAGATAGACCGCGCAGCCGACATGTTTGCCGACCTCGCCGGTCAGCGCCGCACAGCGCCCATTCTCGAACTTCATGCCGCTTTCGTCCTTGGCGATCATCGCCTCGGGGATGGCGGCGATTTCCTCGTCGCTTTCCATGGAAAAGCGCGGCCAGTCGGCGGAATAGGCGCAACAGGCGCCGCAGGCCTGGCAGTCGAAGATCTCGGGCGGAGAGGTTTCGAGCATGGGTCAGCGCCTCCCGGCGCGGACGCGCATCAGGTTCATGGCGAAGAAACCGGTGAAGACCAACATCAAGAGGCCGACGAAGACGGGGCCGGCATCGACGGAGATCAGATCCATGGTGAGCCCCGTGCTGCCGGAGCCGGCGGCGCTGCCGATCGCGTAAGCCAGGGCAAAGACGGCGGCACCCGACACCAGAAGACCGCCACGGAAACGTTCGCCGAGCAGGGTGAGCGCTGCGGTGTAGAGCGAGAAGCTTGCAGCACCGAGGATCGAGATGGTGACCAGCAGCGCTGCCTGCGAGGTCATGAAGGGCAGAGCGAGGAAAGCAACGGCGGCGATGGCTGAGCCGGAGACAGCGATGACGGGCCGCGACAGCCGGTCAAGCAGCCAGCCGACGAAGGGCTGGGCAAGCGCCGTCGGCAAGGCCACCATGGTAACGACGAAGGCCGCGAAATTCTGGCTATAGCCGCGCTCGACGAAATAGAGCGGGATCATCGAGATCGCCGCGATATCCGAAAAGCCGAAGGCGACGACCATCAGGGTGAGGACCGGCGCCATTTTGACGAAGGTGAGGAGCCCGCCGGCTTCCGAGGCTTCCGGCTTGGTCTTGGCGTAACGACCGAGCATGACCGAGGCAAAGGCGACGAGTGCCACATAGGCCGCCGTCAGCGCGAAGGCGAAGCCATCCTCGATGCCGAGAAGCGGGATGGCAAGCGGACCTGCGGCAAAGCCTGCACACATGCCAGCGCTATAGGCGCCGGAGACGCGGCCGCGCAGGCGATCCGGACAGGCTGTGTTCAGCCAGGCCTCGGAAACCGTGTAGATGATGCTTGTGCAAAAGCCGAGCAGAAAGCGGGCGACGAACCAGACCCAGAGCTGGTCAAAGGCTGCGAAGGTGGCGAGGCAGACAGACACCCCTAGCAGCGAGGCCACGATCAGCCGGTCGCCGCGTATCCTCTGCGTCAGTCTGCCGATCAGCAGCGTCGACGAGGCGAGGCCGAGCGCAAAGACCGAGGCGTTCAAGCCCGCCATGCTGGAGGAGACACCCCGGCTTTCGAGGATCAGCGAGATCAACGGATAGGTGAGCCCCTGCCCCACAGCAAAGGCGGTGACGCCCAGAATGACAACCGCGATCGCCGCCCAATCAGGCGCGATGTCGGCTGCGATATCCGTGGTGCGTGCCGTCTGCATGGAGCCTCCGAGGCGCGCTTCAGCGCCCGTCGATTGAAGGTCCGGTCTAGCGGGGCGTTTGGGGGAAGTCCAGAGAGGGAGGCGAGAGCGTCACGGCTATCATGCCTGTAACAATACCCCCCTCTGTCACTGCGTGACATCTCCCCCACAAGGGGGGAGAGCGGAGCGCCACGTATGACGCTGCGTTTAACGCCCTCAAAGGCGGGCAATAGGCCGGCGGGTCAGTCGCTCTCCCCCCATGTGGGGGAGATGCCCGGCAGGGCAGAGGGGGGCTTGCCTGAGACAGGTTAGGGTCGCATCAAACCCCATAGGTCAACCCGCCGCAATAACCCCCGGCACGTCCTGGCCCAACGCCGCGAAAACCGTCTTCAGGATGCCGGCAGCATCCAGGCCGGCCTTGGCATACATGGTTTCCGGCTTGGCCTGGTCCATCCAGACATCCGGCAGCACGAGCGAGCGGACCTTCAGGCCGTTGTCGAGCAGACCCTCGTTGACGAGGAAATGCATGACATGGCTGCCGAAGCCGCCGACGGCGCCTTCTTCGACCGTTACCACCACCTGATGGTGGCGGGCGAGCTGGCGGATCAGGTCGTGGTCCAGAGGCTTGGCGAAACGAGCGTCAGCGACGGTGGTCGAGAGGCCGGCGGCATCAAGGTCTTCGGCGGCCAGCAGGCAGTCGGCCAGACGCGTGCCGAAGGAGAGGAGTGCCACCTTCGAGCCCTGCTTGACGATGCGGCCCTTGCCTATTTCGAGGATCTCGCCGCGTTCGGGCATGGGAACACCCACACCCTCGCCGCGCGGATAGCGGAAAGAGATCGGGCCTTCGTCATAGGCTGCGGCGGTGCGGACCATGTGCTTCAGCTCCGCCTCGTCGGCTGCGGCCATGACCACGAAGCCGGGGAGAGCCGCAAGGAAACCGGTATCGAAGGAGCCGGCATGGGTCGGGCCGTCGGCGCCGACGAAACCGGCGCGGTCGATGGGAAATCGCACCGGCAGCCCCTGGATGCCGACGTCATGCACGACCTGGTCGTAGCCGCGCTGCAGGAAGGTCGAATAGAGCGCGCAGAATGGCTTGAAACCTTCGGCTGCGAGGCCAGCCGCAAAGGTCACCGCATGCTGTTCGGCAATACCGACATCGAAGGTGCGCTCGGGGAACAGCGACTGAAGCTTGTCGAGACCCGTGCCCGAGGGCATGGCGGCGGTGATGCCGACGATCTTCTCGTCATGGCGGGCTTCCTCGACCAGCGCGTCGGCGAAGACGGCGGTGTAAGCCGGTGCGTTCGGCTTGGCCTTGGCCTGGGTGCCGGTGATCACGTCGAACTTGTTGACGCCGTGATACTTGTCGGCGGCGGCCTCTGCCGGAGCGTAGCCCTTGCCCTTCTGGGTCACGACATGGATCAGCACGGGGCCCTTGGCGTTGTCGCGGACATTGCGCAGAACGGGCAGCAGGTGATCGAAGGAATGACCGTCGATCGGGCCGATGTGGTAGAAGCCGAGCTCTTCAAACATGGTGCCGCCGGTGACGTAACCACGGGCGTGCTCAACGGCGCGGGTGATCGCGCGGTCGACGGTCTTGCCGAGATAGGCGGTCAGTTTCTTGCCGAATTCGCGGAAGCCCATGTAGCTGCGGCCGGAGGCGAGGCGCGCGAGATAGGCGCTCATCGCGCCCGTCGGCGGAGCGATCGACATATCGTTGTCGTTGAGGATGACGATCAGGCGAGCGTCGAGGGCGCCGGCATTGTTCAGTGCCTCATAGGCCATGCCGGCGGACATGGCGCCGTCGCCGATCACGGCGATCACCTTGCGGTCAGTCTTCGACAGCTCGGCCGCGACCGCCATGCCGAGGCCTGCGGAAATCGAGGTCGAGGAATGGGCCGCGCCGAAGGGGTCGTATTCGCTTTCCGCGCGCTTGGTGAAGCCGGAGAGGCCGTCTTCCTGGCGCAGCGTGCGGATCCGCTCGCGGCGACCGGTCAGGATCTTGTGCGGATAACACTGGTGTCCGACGTCGAAGATCAGCCGATCATCCGGCGTTTCGAAGACCTTGTGGATGGCGATCGTCAGTTCGACGACGCCGAGGCCGGCGCCCAGATGCCCTCCCGTCTTCGACACCGCGTCGATCATCTCGTCGCGGACCTCGCGCGCCAGCTGCGGCAGGTCGCGATCCTCAATGGCCTTCAAGTCTTTCGGGAGCTTGACCTTGTCCAGGAGCGGGGTATCGGGCAGAGATGTCACGGGCTGATGCCTCTTCAGTCTGTTTGGATGCGCGATACCATCCCCCGACGATCAGGGCAATTCCACGTCATCAAGCGCATATATAGCGGTCAACGGCCCTCCGGCAAAGGTACGAACTCATCTTCGTCGCCGGGAACGATGTCAAAACGGCCAGTTCTCCACTCTTCCTTGGCCTGTTCGATGCGTTCCTTGGACGACGATACAAAGTTCCACCAGATATGTTTCCTGGTTTCCATGGCCGCACCGCCGAAGAGCATGACGTGACAGCCTGTCGCGCCGCCGATCAGGGTGATCTCGTCGCCGGGGCGGAAGACGAGAAGCTGGTCCTGGGCAAAGCGGTCGCCGGCGATCTCGATCTCGCCGAAGAGAGTGTAGAGCGCGCGCTCTTCCTGGCCGGCGTCGAAGGGAAAGCGGGCACCGGGCTCGAGAGTGAGGTCAACATAGAGGGTCTCGGAGAAAGTCGTGACCGGCGAACGCAATCCGCCCATGCCGCCGATGACGAGGCGACCGGAAGCGCCGCGGTCGCTGAAGGTCGGCAGCTCGCCCTTCGCCGTATGGGCGAAGGCCGGGTCGATCTCCTCCAGATGATCCGGGAGCGCGATCCAGGTCTGCAGTCCCGACATCGAGAGTGGATGACCGCGCAGGTTCTCCGGCGTGCGCTCGGAATGGACGATGCCAGAGCCGGCGGTCATCAGGTTGATGTCGCCCGGAGCGATCACCAGCTCCGTGCCGAGGCTGTCGCGATGCTTGATCTCGCCGTCGAAGAGATAGGTGACGGTCGAGAGGCCGATGTGCGGATGCGGACGGACATCCATGGCTTCGCCCGCCTTCAGAACGGCAGGTCCCATGCGGTCGAAGAAGATGAAGGGCCCCACGAGACGGCGCCGGACAGAGGGGAGCGCGCGCCGCACCGCAAAACCGCCGATGTCGCTGGAACGGGGAATGATCAGGTGTTCGATGGCGTCGCAGGCAAAGGCATCGCCGGGGACGGGGTCATTTCCGGGAAAGAAGGACATGAAAAACCTCTTCGTTTGCGTGCAGAGCGCGCCGCTCTCGTGGAGTGATGCTCCCATCATAGGGCGCTACCGAGCGACCACCGAGGTCTTTTTTCGATGGTCACGAGAACGGAACGAGACGTGATCTGCCTCTGAATCGGATAGCCATCGAAGATCAGAAGCTTCCGAAGCTGATGCCCAATGCGACGATCGCCGCACAGGCGACCAGAGGCACCAGGACAGCGACGACGAAGATGTCGCCGTAAGCCTGACGGTGGGTCATGCCACAGATCCCGAGCAGGGTAATGACGGCGCCGTTGTGCGGCAAGGTATCGAGCCCTCCCGTCGCAACGGCAATCACCCTGTGCAGGAGAGCGGGATCCACGTTCTGGCTTACCGCCTGCGCAACGAGCGTCGGACCCAGTACGTCCAGCGCGATCGACATTCCGCCAGAGGCCGAGCCCGTAATCCCGGAGAGAAGCCCCGAGGACAGTGCTGCCGATATCACGACATTGCCGCCGGACAGGCCGTCGATCGCCGACCGCAAGACTTCGAAGCCCGGGAGGATGGCAATCACGGCGCCGAAGCCAACGAGGCTTGCCGTATTGAACAGTGGAAGGAGCGAGCTTTCTGCGCCCGCCCCAGTCGTTTCGAGGATCTTCGGTGGTGGGCTGACGACAAGGGCGAGCATCAGACCGAAGGTCAGGGCCGCAATGACGGACCAGAGCCCCTTGACCCTGGCCAGCTCCGTTGCACCATAAACCGGGTCTGCCAGATAGCTGGTATCGAGACCCGGCAGGATGAACTGATCCATCAGCAGCGTCATGGGCGCCACCGATGCAATCGGCAGGGCCGCCCGCCACAGGGGCAGCGCAACCGTCTCCGACGAGGCACCGTTTCGAACAGGTGGCGGCTCTCCGGCCAGACGTGCGGTTCTTGTCCGAAGCCAGAGAAGTCCAAGACCAAGCATGATGCCGCCAGCAATCAGGCCGAGACCCGGGGCCGCAAAAGGCGTCGTGGCAAATGTCGCCATCGGAATGGCGTTCTGGATCGACGGCGTTCCGGGAAGTGCCGTCATGGTGAAGGTGAAGGCACCGAGCGCAATGGTCGCCGGGATCAGCCGGGCTGGAAGGCCGGTCTGAATGAAGAGGGCACGCGCCAAAGGCCAGGCAGTGAACGCCACGACGAACAGCGAGACGCCACCATAGGTCAAAACAGCGCAGGCAAGCACCACGGCAGGTATCGCGTTCTTGCGGCCCACCAGGTCCGCAATCGCCCTTGCCAGTGTGTCTGCTGCCCCGGACATCTCCATCACCCGCCCGAACATGGCCCCTAGCAAAAAGAGCGGGAAGAAGGAGATGACGAACCCTCCCGCTCCCTTCATGAAGACCTGGGTATAGCTGGCCAGCGCCGGATCTCCGGACAGAAAGGCGGCGACCACGGCAAGCAGCGGCGCAAGTGCCAGGACGGATGCGCCAGCCCAAGCCCCGGCAATGAGCAGCGTCAGGGCAAGCAGGATGATGAGGACAGACATGGGGGCCCCTCTTTATTGCGCTGCAATAGATAGAGGAATCCGACCCGGTGAGCTACCGGCAACTCGCCCGCATCATCGGCCATTCTTGCAAGGCAAGGAGATGAGCATGAAGCAAATCTGCAACGTCGAGATCAGACCAGGAGCAGGCTTTCATGCATTAATTCTTCATCAGTTATATCTAATGATTTTCATCGTAGCCGATTGATCCGTCCGGTATGGCTCGCCCGACAGACGAAGGAAGCGAGGTAATCTTGGTGAAGAAAATTCTAGCGGTTGATGATTCGAAAACCATCTTGTCCATGGTCACCCAGACGCTTGAAAACGCAGGCTATGAGACGCTGCAGGCGGAAGATGGCATCCAGGGTCTGGAAGTGCTGGAAGGCAGCGCCCCTGACCTCATCATCACCGACATCAACATGCCAAGGCTTGACGGGTTCGGGTTCATCGAGCGAATTCGCCGCAGCGATCGCTACAGAGCCATCCCCATCCTTGTGCTCACGACGGAAAACGATCCTCAGAAGCGCGAACGCGCCCGTAAAGCCGGCGCCACAGGCTGGATCGTCAAGCCTTTCGAAGCGGCCAAACTTGTCGACGCTGTGGGACGGCTGAGCGCCTGAGCTTCCGATGCCAGCCCCCTTGCAAACCTCATTCTGACGCAACCCTCATCAGGGGACGGAAGCCGGCGTGCAGGGGGATATCACGCTGTCCTCGCCGGCCTGTCTGCCCAATATCAGGCACCCAGTTTCGTGGCAGAGTTGCCAACCGCCCGGTGTTTCTCCAGAGGCGGCGAGGCGTATCTCGGAAAGTGGTGCCAGCGTCGGCGTCCAGCGCCACCAGCCATCTTCAAGCGCCGCCCCCTCGCCCGGCTCCATGCCGGCGCCGGATCCCTTGACGCTGGCCTGCCTCAGCTGCAGCCCGGAAGACGTCACCGCCCACTCTTCACGCCACTCGACCTTCTCGACCGAATGCTCCCAGGAGAGCGAAAAAGTCGTGGTCGGAATTGTCAGAACTGTTGCAGCAAGCGCGACGCAAAGGCTCATGGCGTCTCGGTCCGGGGCGGAGCCGTTCCGACTGGTGCGGGCGCCTTGCCCGGGAACTTCCAGGCCATGAGGGCAAAGAGCAGAACGAGCGCTCCACCGATCTCGTCGGTGATGGGCAGGGCCGCAACCAGGAAGAACGCGGCGGCAGCAGCGACCAGACGGTGCAAGATCGGCAGCGGCCGGTTGAGATAGCCGATCACGGCGATACCCCAGAGACCGATCGACAGGCTGGCCTTGATGACGATGTAGAGGACGGCAAGCGGATAACCGATGGCCTCGGCCAGCGGACCGCCATCCTGCAGCATCAGGGCCGGCGTGTAGACGGCCATGAAGGGAATGACGAAGCCGGCGGCTGCCACCTTCACTGCTTCGAAGGAGATGCGCAGGCCCGATTCCCGGGCAATGGGGGCCGCCGCGAAGCAGGCGAGTGCCACCGGCGGGGTCAGGTCGGCGAGGATGCCGAAGTAGAAGACGAACATGTGGCTGACGATCAGCGGCACGCCGAGTTCGAGCAGTGCGGGGCCGGCGATCGAGGAAGTGATGATGTAATTCGGGATGGTCGGGATGCCCATGCCGAGTAGGATGCAGGTGAGCATGGTGAGGACCAGCGACAGGAAGAGGCTGTGCTGTCCGACCGCGACGACGAACTGGCCGAAGGTGTTGGCAGCGCCCGTGAGCGTCATGGTGCCGACGATGATGCCGACCACAGCACAGGCGACGCCGACGGGCAGCGCCGTCTTGGCACCATCCGCCAGGCTGTCAACGCTGAGTTTCAGGGCTTGCCGGCCCCCCTTGACCAGGAAATTCCAAGCAATCAGCACCAGGATGGCGATCAGAACTGCGCGGAAGCCATACTGGAAGAAGGAGGCACCGGCGAGGCCGATGCCGATCCAGAAGATGGTGCGCACGGCCGTGTTCGACATGCCGATGGCAATCGAGCTGCCGAGGATGAGCAGCATGGTGAGCGCGAGGCCTGCGGTGCCGGCGAAAAGTGGCGTGTAGCCGGAGAAGAGGAGCCAGACGAGGGCTGCGAGCGGCAGCAGCAAATACCAGTGCTGGCGGATGGCGGCGAGTGGTGAGGGCAAATCCTTCGGATCCAGACCGCTGAGGCCGCGCTTGCCGGCCTCGAGATGCACCATCCAGAAGACCGAAGCGAAGTAAAGGATGGCCGGGATAAGCGCTGCCTTGACGATCTCGGCATATTCCACACCCAGCGTCTCAGCCATGATGAAGGCAACGGCGCCCATGACCGGCGGCATGATCTGTCCGCCCATGGACGATGTCGCCTCGACGCCGCCGGCAAAGGCAGGGCGGTAGCCGAAGCGCTTCATCAGGGGGATCGTGAACTGGCCAGTGGTGACGACATTGGCGACGCCCGAGCCGGAGATGGTGCCCATCAGGCCGGAAGAGATGACCGAGACCTTGGCGGGCCCGCCGCGCTTGTGACCGACGAGGCCGAGGGACACATCGGTGAACAGCTTGATCATCCCGGCCCGCTCCAGGAAGGAGCCGAACAGGATGAAGAGGAAAATATAGGACGACGACACATAGGTCGGCACGCCATAGATGCCCTCGGTGCCATAGGCCATATGGTCGATGACCTGGGAAAAATCGTAGCCGCGGTGATTGAGCGGCGACGGCAGATATTCGCCAAACAGGCAGTAGGCGAGGAATAGGCCCGAAATGATCGGCAGCGCCGGACCCATGATCACCCAGGCACCGATGAAGACGGTGGCGATGGCAAGGACCCCGAAATAGAGATCCATGGTGATGAGATCACCAGCGCGCAGGATCAGCGGCTCATATTCGACAAACTGGTAGACGGCGACGGCGACGCCGATCGTCGCGAGCGCCCAGGCGCCTGCGGTGTAGAGCGCGCCCTTGCGCAGATTGGCGGCTACCAGCGGGAAGCCGAGAAGCAGAAGAAAGGCGACATGGGTAGAGCGGACGAGCTGGCTCGGCAGGTCGATCAGATGAGCCGCGGTCGCGATCTGAAAGAGCGAGAAGGCAACGGCGATGCCGTAGAGCAGCTTGCCCTCGGCGGTCGCCGGAAAAAGCTGCTCATGGGTGTTCGGTTCATGCGACAGGGTCTGGTCCGCAGTCGTAGCGCTCATGGGTATCCGTCCGAAGGGTAAGCCAAGGGGCAAAGGACCGGACGGCATATCGGCCGCCCGGTCCCTCAGAGGTTTTCAGAAGCCCGAGGGGCTCACAGCATTCCCTTTTCCTTGTAGTAGCGCTCAGCACCCGGATGCAGCGGGATCGGCATGCCCTTGGTGGCATCTTCCAGCTTGATGTCCTTGGCGGCGTTATGCGCGGCCTGCATCTCCGGCAGGTTCTCGAACAGCTGCTTGGTCATCTCGTAGGCGAGATCGTCGGACACCTCGGAATGGGTCACAAGGAAGTTGACGACGGCGACCGTCGGCACGTCCTCCGTCTGGCCCTCATAGGTACCGGCCGGGATGGTGGCGGCGATATAGGGTGCACCGAGCGAATTGGCGACATCGGCCGGAACGGCAACCAGAGAGACCGGCAGCGAGGTGGACAAGTCCTTGAGCGAGGCCACGCCGAGGCCGGCGGACTGGAGGGTCGCATCAAGCTGGCGATTCTTGATCAGTTCGACAGACTCCGCAAAGGGCAGATATTCCGTCTTGCCAAGATCTTCGTAGCTCATGCTGGCCGCACCGAGGATGGCGCGGGCGTTGAGTTCCGTGCCGGACTTCGGTGCACCGACGGACAGGCTCTTGCCCTTGAGATCGGCAAGCGAGGTGATGCCCGAATCCTTCGTCGCGACGATCTGAATGAAGTTCGGATAGATGGCAGCAATGCCGCGCAGTTTGTCGAGCGGTGCCTTGAAGCCTGCATCCGCATTGCCTTCCGCTGCCAGCTTGACGCTATCGCCGAGCGAGAAGCCGATCTCGCCCTTGCCCTGCTGCAACAGATTGAGGTTTTCGACCGAAGCCTTGGTGGCCTGCACCTGGGTGCGGACATCCGGGATCTTCTCGCCGTAGATCTTCGACAGGGCGACGCCCAGTGGATAGTAGACGCCCGAGGTTCCACCGGTCAGTACGTTGACGAATTGCTCGGCGCGCGCGCCGGATGTGCCAAATGCGACAGACGCGGCCAGGGCGGCTGCGACCAAGGTGCTAAGTCTCGAAAAATGCATGATTGTCCTCCCAAACAATGTAAGCAATTGCGACATCATGGGCAGGCGAGAGAGGAGCGTCAACCTCGTATCTACCGAAGTTCAGGGATATCCCGGCGGATACCGAAATCTGCGCTCATTCCCGGACTGGAATATGCAGGCCGACCTTGACGTCACGCAGCACGACATTGGTGTGCATCCGGCGGATCTGCGGGTTTTCCGCCATCAATTGCGCGCTGATATCGTCGTAATGCTCGACGTCGCGGGCGGTGATGATGGCGACGAGATCGACCTGGCCTGTGACGTAGTAGACCTGCTGGACGTGCTCCTGCTTGTCGGCCCAGGCGCGGAAGCGGGTGAGCGCATCGTAATTGTCGCGTTCGATTTCCATGCCGGTGATGAAGGTCATCGGGAAGCTCGTCGCCTTGCGGTTCACCACGGCGATCTCGGCAGTGATGATGCCTTCGTCGCGGAGACGGCGAAGCCTACGCTGCACGGCCGATGGCGACAGACCGACCTTGTCGGCGATGGCTTCCGCCTTCAACTGGCAATCCCGCTGCACCACTTCGAGAATGCTGCGGTCGAATTGATCGAGCTTGTCCGGCATGGCTCCCCCTCCTTGCGCGACCTCGTTTTCGCCCCCTTAGCCCATTTCATTCAACTGCGCCATCTTTCCGCATCATTCGACGCCATCGCGCAGGATTTTCCCACATCGCCGCTGAAATGCGCTCGAAATCCGCAGCTTTGGCCTCCTATGGTCTCGCAATTGTCAAACTACCTGGGATCAAGATGACAGGAACCGCCCCGGCCGCGCTCGACGTGCACGACATCCACAAGAGTTTCGCCGGTATTGAGGTTCTGAAGGGCATCTCTGCCACGGCCCAACGCGGGGACGTGATCTCGATCATCGGTTCGTCCGGTTCCGGCAAGAGTACCTTCCTGCGCTGCATCAACCTTTTGGAAGCGCCCGACCGCGGCCGCATCGTGGTGGGAGGCGAAGAGCTGAAACTAAAGCCGTCTCGCAAGGGCAGCCTCGAGGCCGCCGACCGAAAACAGTTGGAGCGGCTGCGCACCGGGCTTGGCATGGTGTTCCAGAGCTTCAATCTCTGGGCTCATCGAACTGTGCTGGAAAACGTCATCGAGGCGCCCGTTCACGTTCTGAAAATGCCGCGCGGCGAAGCGATCGAAAAGGCGCAAGCGCTGCTTGCCAAGGTCGGTCTCTACGACAAGCGCGATGCCTATCCGGCCTTTCTCTCCGGCGGCCAGCAGCAGCGGGCGGCGATTGCCCGCGCGCTGTGCGTCGATCCGGCCGTGATGCTGTTCGACGAACCGACGTCGGCACTCGATCCGGAGCTTGTCGGCGAAGTGCTGAAGGTGATCCGGGATCTCGCCGAAGAGGGCCGCACCATGCTGCTCGTCACCCACGAGATGAGCTTTGCCCGCGAGGTCTCCAGCCATGTGATGTTCCTCGACAAGGGACGTGTCGAGGAAGAGGGACCGCCGGACCAGGTCTTCGGCGACCCGAAAAGCGCCCGTTGCCGCGAATTCACCCGCAGCCTTGGTGGGCGCGGGATCGCTTGAACACTAATCCAGAACCATCCAACCAATCGGGGAAAATGACGATGAAACTGATCTCCCTTCTTCTCGCCGGTGCCGCCTTTGCCGCAACCGCCGTCACCGCCCAGGCCGAAGTCCGCTTCGGCATCATGAACGAGGCCTATCCGCCCTTCTTCGCCAAGGATGCCTCCGGCACCTGGAAGGGCTGGGAAATCGATCTGATGAACGCCGTCTGCGCGGAAATGAAGGAGACCTGCTCGGTCGTCGACGTCTCCTGGGACGGCCTGATCCCGGCACTGCAGACGAAGAAGTTCGACGTCATCTGGTCGTCGATGTCGATCACCGAGGAGCGGTTGAAGACCATCGACTTCACCGACAAATACTACAACACGCCGAGCAAGCTGATCGGACCGAAGGATGCGACGCCGGGTGCGACGCCTGAGGCGGTCGACGGCAAGACGATCGGTATCCAGGTCTCGACCGTGCAGTCGGCCTATTATGCCAAGCACTTTGCCGACAAGGCCGAGGAGCAGACCTATCAGACGCTGGACGAGGCCTTCCAGGATCTGTCTGCCGGCCGCATCGACTATGTCTTTGGCGACGCGATCCCGCTTGCCGACTTCCTCAAGACCGATTTCGGCAAGGATTGCTGCGCCGACATGGGCGACGTGGCGGCTGATCCGTCGGTTCTCGGCACCGGCATCGGCGGAGGCCTGCGCAAGGAAGATGCCGAACTGAAGGCCAAGCTGAATGCGGCGATCGCCGCCGTCCGCGCCTCCGGCAAGTATGACGAGATCACGAAGGCTTACTTCACCTTCGACGTCTACGGCCAGTAATCGACAGGGATTGCGGACGAGATGGCGACTGGGTCAATGACGGCATGGCAATTGCTGGCGCTTCAGCCTCCGGGCTGGGGCGGCGCGCTGTTGACCGGTGCTGCCACCACCGTCGCGATCTCGGCCTGCGCCTATTCGATCGGCCTCGTCATCGGGCTGTTCGGGGCGCTCGGCAAGCTTTCCGACAACCGCCCGGTGGGACTGATCCTCAAGGGCTATACCTCTATCATCAGGGCGGTGCCGGAACTGATACTGATCGTCGGGCTCTATTATGCCGGGACCGATGGCCTCAACCGACTGCTGATGGCCTTCGGCCTGCCGCCGGTCGAGGTGAATGGTTTCGTGGCGGCGGTTGCCGTGCTCGGCTTCGTTCAGGGCGCCTATATGACCGAGGTGCTGCGCGGCGCGATCCTGGCGATCCCGACGGGACAGCTCGAGGCGGCGCGGGCCTTCGGCATGTCGCCGCTCTTGCGCTTTCGCCGGGTGACGCTGCCGGCACTGCTTCCCAACGCCCTGCCCGGCATGGCCAATCTCTGGATGTCGGTCACCAAGGACAGTGCGCTGGTCGCCGTGGTCGGCTATCAGGAACTGGCACTGACGACGCGGCTCGCCGGTGCCAATACCAAGGAATATTTCCTCTTCTTCCTGGCGGCAGCTGTCCTCTATCTGGTCATCACGCTTCTCTCCAACCTCGTCTTCCATGGCATCGAGCGCCGCGTGCGCCGGGGCCAGAAGCCGGCGCATTGAAGGGGACGTGAGATGAATTTCGAATGGATCGCGAAATACTGGCCGCTGCTGATCGAGGGCGCCGTTCAGACCGTTTCGCTGCTGGTTATCTCGGTCGGCTTCGGCTTTGTGCTGGCGGTGGGGCTCGCCTTTGCAAGGGTGAGCGGCGGGCCTGTTATCCGCAATCTCGCGCTTGGCTATTCCACGGTGTTTCGCGGGACACCATTGCTGATCCAGCTCTGGCTCCTTTATTACGGCGTCGGCTCGCTGCTGCCGATGGTGCCGGGCCTGAGACAGAGCTTTCTCTGGCCGATCCTGCGCGAAGGCTTCTTCTTCGCCGCCGTCTCCTTCACGCTCAACTTTGCCGCCTATCAGTCGGAAGTGCTGCGCGGTGCGCTCTTGTCCGTGCCGAAGGGGGAGCTCGAGGCAGGACGCTCGCTCGGCATGAGCCCCTTGATGCTGATCCGGCGCATCTGGTTGCCTCGGGCGATCCGCACGGCGCTGCCGACGATTGCCGGCGAGATCGTGCTGCAGCTGAAAGCCACGCCGCTCGCCTTCACCGTCACCGTGATGGATCTGTATGCGGTCGCCTTCAAGGTCCGCCAGGACACGCTTCTCGTCTACGAGCCGCTGCTCGTGGTCACCCTCTTCTACGTCGCGCTGACTGCGCTCATCACCCGCGCCTTCGGGGTGGTCGAGGCGCAGGTGCCGATCCGCCGCTGAGGCGGCCCGAAAGTAAAATGCCATGACGAAAGCCTTCGTGACCCATCCCCTGCCCGCGTCTGCCGGTCCTGAAACCCGGGCGCTCGATGGCGGCCTGGTGATCGATCCGGCGACCGGGGCGATTGCGCCCAATATCTCGATGTCGGTCAACAATGCGCTGATGCCCGGCGATGGTGCCTTTTCCGCCGATGGCGTCGAGGATCTCGCCGATCTTCCCTATCTCTATGCCCGCTGGACGAACCCCACCGTGCGGCAGCTGGAACAGCGGCTGGCAGCCCTCGAAGGCGCCGAGGAGGCGCTGGCGACGGCAACCGGCATGGCGGCGATCGCCGGGACGCTGTTCACCTTTCTCAAGGCCGGCGACCATCTCGTCGTCTCGGATGTATGTTATGCGGGCGCCGTCGAACTCACCCAAAGGGTGCTGCCGGATTTCGGCATCGAGGTGACACCGGTCAATATGGCAAGGCCAGACCTCGTCGAGGCTGCCATGCGCCCGAATACCCGGCTCGTGCATTGCGAGAGCCCCGTCAATCCGATCCTGCGCATCGTTGATCTCGAAGCGCTGGCGGCCATTGCCCACAGGCATGGGGCGCTGATCTCGGTCGATTCGACCTTTGCCACGCCGGTTGCCACGCGGCCGCTGGCGCTCGGCGTCGATCTCGTCATCCATTCGCTGACCAAGTTCATCAACGGCCATGGCGACGTGCTGGGCGGGGCCGTGATCGGGCGGAAGGAACTGATCGCCCGTATCAGGGGTCGAGCCGGAGTCTATCTCGGGGCGACACTCTCGGCCCAGTCGGCCTGGCTGATCATGCGCGGCATCGACACGCTCTATCCACGCCTGCGCATGGCGTCGGATAGCGCCCTTGTCGTCGCCACCTTCCTGGAAGGGCATCCGCAGGTCGAGCGTGTGATCTACCCGGGCCTAACCTCCCACCCGCAGCATGACCTCGCCAAGCGCCAGATGGATGTGTTCGGCGGCATGATTGCGTTTCGCACGCGCGAGCCGAAAGCCGCCGCAGAGCGGTTGGCGACGCGACTGCGTGTTGCCCACTATGCCTTTTCGCTCGGTCACCAGCGCAGCCTCGTGGTGCTGCTCGATACCGAGGAAATGATGACCTCCACCTTCCGCCTCACCGGCGAGGCCCTCACCGATTACCGCGCCTATGCTGGCGACGGGCTCTTCCGCCTGTCGATCGGCCTCGAGACCACAGTCGATATCATCGCCGATCTCGATCAGGCGCTCACCCCTTGACCGTATCTGACGGAGACCTTTCCATGGCTGACACACTGATCCTCGACGGCGGCATGAGCCGCGAACTCTTGCGGCTTGGCGCGGAGCTGAAGCAGCCGGAGTGGTCGGCGCTGGCGCTGATGAACAGCCCCGAGATCGTGCGCCAAGTGCATGAGGAGTTCATTGCCGCTGGTGCCGATGTCGTCACCACCAATTCCTATGCGCTGGTGCCTTTTCATATCGGCGAAGAGCGGTTCCGCAAGGACGGTCCGGCGCTGATAGCATTGGCGGGTCAACTGGCAAGGGAGGCGGCCGACGGCGCTTGCCGCAAGGTCGTGGTCGCCGGCTCACTGCCGCCGATCTTTGGCTCCTATGAACCAGAGAATTTCGATCCCTCGACGGTGCAGGATTACCTGAAGGTGCTGGTCGAGAACCTTGCCCCTCATGTGGATGTCTGGCTCGGGGAAACGCTCAGCCTGATTGCCGAGGGCGAGGCCGTGCGCAAGGCTATCCAGGCGCAGCCGAAACCGTTCTGGATCTCCTTTACGCTGGGCGACGATGCCGCCCAGATCGCGGGTGGCGAGCCGAAGCTGCGCTCGGGCGAAACCGTACGGGCCGCTGCCGAATGGGCCGCGGGCTCGGGTGCCTCGGCGCTGCTGTTCAACTGTGCAAAGCCCGAAGTGATGAGACGCGCGGTCGAGACGGCGGCTGCGGTGTTTGCCGAAAAGGGTTCGACGCTCAAGATCGGCGTCTACGCCAATGCCTTCGAAAGCGACACCGACGACAAGGCCGCCAATGAGGGGCTGCATGATACCCGTGGTGATCTGACCGGCGACGTCTATTCCCGTTTCGCCTGCGACTGGGCAGACGCGGGTGCGACCATGATCGGCGGCTGCTGCGGGATCGGGGCGGAGCATATTCACAGGGTGGCGGGAGCGCTCAGAGCGAAGGGCTGATTGCCCTTCAGCGCCACGCTCAACAGGCGCCGCTCCAATTGTGGCATTCCTGTGTTTTTTTCTCGGCGGCGCTCTTGAACTCCTGATGGCAGGCCCCATTTGAGCATCTGCGGACCGGGCCCCTCTGACGACGGATTACCCTCGTGATGTCGGACCGCATCGAGCACGCTCGATGCTATGCCCGGACCGGACCTCTCTTCAGCGAGACCGTGCGCGCATTGCATCGAGCCCGGTCAATGCAACAGAGGTCATACAATTGGAACTCCTGCTCATTCTGTTTCTCGGCAAGCCACTCTGGATGTGGTTGCTGTTCATCCTGCTGGTCGTAGCACTTCTTGCCTTCGACCTTGGCGTCCTCAACAAGAAGGACCATGAAATCGGCATCGCCGAAAGTTTGAAGCTTTCGGCCATGTACATCACGCTGGGCGTGCTCTTCTCCGGCTTCATCTACTGGCAGATGGATACGACCGCGACCGCGCAGTATCTGACCGCCTTTGTGGTCGAAAAGACGCTGGCGATGGACAATATCTTCGTCATCGCGCTGATCTTTAGCTTCTTCGCGATCCCGCGCGAATATCAGCACCGCGTGCTGTTCTGGGGCATTCTCGGGGTCATCGTGCTGCGCGGCATCATGATCGGGCTAGGTGCGACGATCGTCGACCAGTATCATTGGGTTCTCTACTTCTTCGCCGGCTTCCTGATCCTGACGGGCGTCAAGATGCTGTTCGTCGCCGACAAGGAGCACAAGATCGAGGACAATGCCCTGATCCGCTTCCTCAAGCGCCGGATGAACGTGACGGAAGAGATCGACGGCCACAACTTCATCGTCAAAAAGCCGGACCCGGTGACGGGCAAGATCAAGCGTTTTGCCACGCCGCTTCTGCTGGCGCTCGTCATGATCGAGATCGCGGACCTGGTGTTCGCCGTCGACTCCGTACCGGCCGTCTTCACGATCACGACCGATCCGTACATCGTCTACACGTCGAACATCTTCGCGATCCTGGGTCTGCGCGCCCTCTATTTCGCGCTGGATGCCATCCTGCACCGCTTCGCCTATCTGAAGTATGCCCTGTCGGTGCTGCTGATGTTCATCGGCTCGAAGATCTTCATCGCCTGGGGCATGGGCTGGGAGAAGTTTCCGCCGGAGTGGTCGCTCGGCATCACCTTCCTCATCCTCGGCGTGGGCGTCGGCTATTCCCTGTGGAAGACCGGTCCTTCGAAGGCCGTGGAAGCCAAGAGCCCGGCCGAGTAAGCCTGAGGTTTCCAGACACCGAACGACGAATGGCCCCGCAAGGGGCCATTCTCATCTCTGGGGGATCGTTTGTCTTCAGAGGCTGGCGGCCATGCAAAAGGCGGCGGATGCACCATCCGCCGCCTCTTGTCTGCAAATCGATACGTCGGCCCGGTGACGCCTCCCGATGACTGCTTACGCGCCGTCGAGCGGCTCGACGGCGGTCGGCTTGCCGGCGCGGTCGAGACGGATCTTTTCGATGCGGTTTTCGGCCGCGGACAAGAGCTGCTCACAATGCTTTTTCAGGAGCTCGCCGCGCTCGTAGATGGCGATGGATTCGTCAAGCGCCACGTCGCCGCGTTCCAGGCGCGCCACGATGCTTTCGAGCTCGGCCACGGCCTTTTCGAAGGAATAGCCGGTGAGATCGGCGGTTACGGCGTCGGACATACTCAACCCTTCATCAGTCTCAAGATGTGCAGGCCCGCCGATTCGGCGAGGCCTTCGAGATCATAGCCGCCTTCGAGCAGGCTGACGACCCGGTTATGGGCGAAACGGTCGGCGACTTCCAGGAGCCTTCCCGTCGCCCAGTCGAAATCCTCGCCGACCAGATTGATCTGTGCCAGGGGATCGCGATGATGGGCGTCGAAGCCGGCGGAGATCAGGATGAAGTCGGGGGAAAAGTCGTTAAGCGCCGGCAGAACGCGGCTCTTGAAGGCTTCGCGGAAATGATCGGAGCCGACATTGGGCGAGAGCGGCGCATTGACGATGTTGCGATGCTTGCCCGTCTCGTCCTTGGCGCCACTGTAGGGATAGAGCGGCATCTGGTGTGTCGAGCAGAACAGAACCGACGGATCGTCCCAGAAGATGTCCTGGGTGCCGTTGCCGTGGTGAACGTCCCAATCGACGATCGCGACGCGCTCCACGCCATAGGTCTTCTGCACATGGCGGGCGGCGATCGCGACCGTGTTGAACAGGCAGAAGCCCATGGCCTTCGACTTTTCGGCATGGTGGCCCGGTGGGCGACCGGCGACGAAGGCGTTGTCGGCCTTGCCGGTCATCACGTCATCGACCGCTGACATCGCCCCGCCGATGGCGGTCAGCGCCACCTGCAGGCTCTTTTGCGAGGCATAGGTGTCGGCTTCGAGCTGGTTGATCTCGCCTTCCTCCTCGGGGATCTGTCGCATGACAGCGAAGAGATGCTCCTCCGGATGGGCGAGTGTCACAGCATCCTCATTGGCCTGAACAGCGTTGATCCGCTCCAGGCGGGCGAAGTTCGGGTGTTCGAGCGCGATGTTGAGCGAACGCAGCCGATCGGCCCGTTCGGGGTGGCCTTCCGGCGTGTTGTGTTCAAGGAAGATCGGGTTCTCATAGAGACGGGTGGCCATGGGCATCCTTCCGGGGTTGCGCAGAAGATAATGCGGCCGCCTGTCATCTTCCACCTCATATCCGGGTTTTACCCAGTCCATGCGGGGCAGCATGCCGGTGTCTGCCGCTCTGAGCGCTTGTGAAGCCAGCCCCTATGCCGTTAGATGCCGCTAACACATGAAAACACCAGGGGAACTGCATGGACGAGACGGAACGGGTGGAGGTGAGCGCGCTGGTTGTCGCCTATCGCGACATTGCTCCGACCGGTGAAATGCAGGCTGCCGCCTATGTCATCCATGCCGAAGAGGCGGTGCGCCACTTCTGGCGCTATCGCCCACCGCTCGAAGACGAGCCGCATTACAGCCCGACCAAGTTCGAGGTCCGCCTGCATCAGCCGCTCAGAGCAGAGGATCAGGTGCGCATGACCGTGCAGGTCGACAAGATCGGCGGCAAATCTGTCGGGTTTGAAGTCGCGATGGAGAAGGACGGACAGACCGTCGCCGAGGTCGACATCACCTGGACTGCCCGGGAGCCGGAGACGGGCGAACCAATCGCCCTGCCCGAAGACATTCGCGACTGGCTCTATCGTTACGTGCCCTGAACAGGGATCAGGCTGGCGGGTATGTTACTCAGGCAGCAGCGCTCTGTCGGCCGCGCAGATGCGAACCAGTTGCTGCTGCCGCAGAGCCCGGCTCGCGCCGGGCGCTACGGCGATTGAGCTTGAAAATGTCGACCAGCGTCTTCATCTTGCCGGCGCCGAGTGCCATGATGTCGCTGGCCGCAGTGATACTCGACACCAGACCAGCATTCTGTTGCGTCGCCTGATCGAGCTGGTTCACCGCATTGTTGATCTCGCTCAGGCTGGATGCCTGCTCATTGGCACCCGTGGCGATGGCATCGACATTGGTGTTGATCTCGTTGACGAATTTCTCAATGCGCTCAAGCGAAGCGCCGGTGGCATTAACCAGCCGAACCCCTTCGGAGACCTCGTTCGTCGAATTGAGAATGAGGGCGGATATCTCGCGCGCCGCCGCAGCCGAGCGCTGTGCCAGTTCGCGAACTTCCTGGGCCACAACGGCGAAGCCCTTGCCGGCATCGCCGGCACGGGCGGCTTCTACACCGGCATTCAGAGCAAGAAGATTGGTCTGGAAGGCGATCTGGTCGATGACGTCGATGATACTGCCGATCTCTTTAGAGGCATTTTCGATACGACCGATTGCCTCGACGGTGGAGCGCACCACCTCTACAGACTGACCAGTTGCCGCACGCGCCTCCTTGACGATCTCGCGCGTGTCGCGGGCCCTTACCGAGGCCTCCTTCACCGTGGCTGTAATCTGTTCCAAAGCGGCGGATGCCTGTTCGAGTGCCGCTGCCTGTTGCTCTGTACGGCGTCCAAGCGACTCGGCGTCACCCTTCAGGCTCTCGCTGTTTTCCGTCAGTGAACCGGTTTCACCAAGCACGCTTTCCAGTGTTTTCTGGAACTCCTCGATTGCCTTGTTGAAGTCATTGCGGAGCCGTTCGAATTCCGGAATGAAGGGATCGTCGATCGTGATGCGAATGTTGCATTCGGAGAGACGGGCGAGACCGGCTGCGATGGCATCCACCGCCTGGACACGCCCCGTCACGTCGATGGCAAACTTCACCACCTTGAAGACCCGACCGTCCTCGTCGAAGATCGGGTTGTAGGATGCCTGGATGTAGAGCTTGCTGCCGTCTTTGCGAATGCGGGTGAACTCGCTCGACTTGAACTCGCCGGCGCGCAGATCCTTCCAGAAAGCATGATATTCGGGCGACCGGGCGTACTCGCCCTCACAAAATATCGCATGGTGCTTGCCCATGATCTCTTCCAGCTTGTACCCGATGGCAGAGAGGAAATTCGGGTTGGCGGTCAGGATCTGTCCGTCCGGCGTGAACTCGATTGTCGCCTGAGCGCGGGAGATAGCGTTCAGTTTGCCGCTGTTTTCCAGTTCTGCCCGCTTCCGCTCGGTGATGTCTGTGGCAAACTTGACGACCTTGTAGGGCTTTCCGCCGCGCATGATCGGATTGTAGGAGGCCTCGATCCAGATCTCTCGGCCGCCCTTGCCGAAACGCTTGTACTGAGCACTGAAGAACTCGCCACGGGAAAGGCGGCTCCAAAATGTCTTGTATTCCGGCGAATTCGCATAGTCTTGCCCGACAAACATGCTGTGATGCTTGCCCACGATTTCTGCCAGTTCATAGCCGACTGTCAGGCAAAAATTCCGATTTGCGCTGAGAATAGTGCCAGTCAGATCAAATTCGATCACGGCCTGTGATCGATCAAGGGCATTGAGAATTGACCTGGATTCATTGCCGAAGAAAGGGAGAAGAGACATGGTTGCACCTCTGCATAACAATTCACTCAGAGTTTAATTCACTCTTCCTATATAAATACTTACTAAAATTTACGATTTATTTTAATCGATCGATGCGTCTATGGTTGTTGAGATCGTGACTTGGCCCCAAAACAAATGAAGCCCCCCGGGCCCGAAACCGGGGGGCTTCTATTCCTGCAGGCCAGAAGGAGGAGGAGGAGGGCCTGCAGTTTTGTGTCGGAGCGCGCTGCTTGGGAGGATCACATCGCGCCAGCCATTGAACATTAGGATAAATTGCTTAAAGCATCTCTAATAAAACCTTGAATGGATCGGCGATCGAAAATCGCAACTCCTCGCCCGCGTCGCTCAAGCGGCAAAAGGCGATCCCGCGAAAAAGACTTGCGCGAAGGCGCATCTCCCCGCATTGACGGGGCATGAAGAAGCTCCCAGAACCCCAGCGCCTCGACCAGCTCCTGGTCGCCCTCGGCCTTTTCGCCAGCCGCTCCCGCTCCCGTGACGCCATTCAGCGTGGCACGGTGAAGGTGGACGGCAAGGTGGTGGCGAAGCCCAGCCTCGTCTTTGCCGCCACGCACCAGTTCGATATCGACGATCCGGCACAGGATTACGTCTCGCGCGCAGCGCTGAAGCTCGACGCCGCACTCGACCATTTCAATCTCTCGCCGGAAGGCTGCCACTGCCTGGATGTCGGCGCCTCCACCGGTGGGTTTACCGAGGTCCTGCTGAAGCGGGGCGCGGCGCATGTGACGGCGATCGATGTCGGCCACGACCAGCTGCATCCGCGACTGGCCAGCGACCCGCGCGTGACCAATCTGGAGGGATTGAATGCGCGTTACCTGGAGCCTGAGGATTACGACGATCAGCCTTTCGACTTTCTCGTCTCCGACGTTTCGTTCATCTCGCTGAAGCTGGCGCTGGCGCCGGCCCTCGATCAGGCCGAGCCGGGCGCGCATTGCCTGCTGCTGGTCAAGCCGC
This sequence comes from Rhizobium sp. AAP116, assembly GCF_001295785.1. Lineage (NCBI taxonomy): Bacteria > Pseudomonadati > Pseudomonadota > Alphaproteobacteria > Hyphomicrobiales > Rhizobiaceae > Rhizobium > Rhizobium sp. AAP116. The sequence goes on along the minus strand of NZ_LJIB01000007.1, from coordinate 287,780 downwards.
AATTCGAGGCGGGCCGTGAAGCGATCAGCAAGGCTGGGCTTTTGAAAGAACCGGAAACGGCGCCGCTGGTGGCCGCCGAACTGGAGCGCTGGCTGACAGAGGACATGGGCTGGACCAGCCTCGGCCTCATCCCCTCCCCGATCGCCGGTGGCGATGGGAACGAGGAATTCCTGCTCGCCGGCGTCAAGCCTGATGATGCCGAAGATGGCGACGACGATCAGGACGACCAAGAGGACGCAGCATGAGCGCCGACACCGTCACGATTTCAAGCCTCGGCGCCAAAGGCGACGGGGTGGCGCATGGCGCTGATGGTCCCGTGTTTGTGCCCTTCGCCCTGCCCGGCGAAACCGTCTCGGTCGCCAAGGTGAAGAACGAGGGCACGATCATGTCCTTCGCCACCACCTCGCCAGATCGCGTTCAGCCGCCTTGCAAGCATTTCGGTCCTGATGGCGTCGGTGGTGTATGCGGCGGCTGTTCGCTGCAGCATATGGCAAAACCCGCCTACAATGCCTTCAAGCGGCAGATTCTGATCGACGCCCTGAAGTCGAAGGGGATCGAGGCTCCCGTTGGCGAGATCTTCGAGGCGCATCCGCATCAGCGGCGCCGCCTCGTCTTCACCGCTAGGCGGCGTGAGACAGGCCTGGTCATGGGTTTCATGCAGGCGGAGACGCATCATGTCGTGCCGGTCGAGGAATGTCCCATCGCGTCGGACGGGCTGATCTCCCGGCTGGACGCGATCAAGATCATCGCCAATGCCTGTGGTGCCGAGCACTTCCGCGTCACAGTGACCGAGACGACCACCGGCCTCGACATCTCGCTCGACGGTTTGCGTGGCGGGCTCGGCGACCAGGAACGGCGCGCGGTCACCAATGCCGTGATCCGGCTCAAGGACATCGCCCGCGTCTCGGCCAATGGCGAGATCGTCATCGAGCCGCACAAGCCGCTGCTCGATTTCGCCGGCGCCCGCGTCGTGCTGCCGCCGGGTGGCTTCACCCAGGCAACGCATGAGGCGGAAGACCACATGGCGGCGCTTGCCATTGCCCATATCGGCAAGGCCAAGAAGGTTGCGGATCTGTTTGCCGGCGTCGGCACCTTCGCATTGCGGTTCGCCCGCTCATATTCCGTGCTCGCGGTCGAGTCTGACGAGAAGGCGGTAAAATCGCTGGATTTTGCCGCCCGCAACACGCAGGGGCTGAAGCCTGTGAGCGTCGAGCGGCGCGACCTCTTCCGCCGGCCGCTGATGACCTCCGAATTCAAGGGCTTCGACGCCGTCGTCTTCGACCCGCCACGGGCGGGTGCCGAGGTGCAGTGTGCGGAACTGGCGAAAAGCCAGGTGAAGAAGGTGGTCGCGATCAGTTGCAATCCGCTGACGCTTGCCCGGGACCTCTCAATCCTGATCGCTGGCGGCTACCGGGTCGATAAGGTGACACCGATCGATCAGTTCCTCTGGTCACCGCATGTCGAGGCGGTTGCAACGCTCAGCAAGAAATAGGCCGAAATACAGCTTCTGGCTGTATTCGATTTCTTGCGCCACCCCCGATAATCATCTCTGATCACATCATCGAGAAAATGACGTGATCAGAGGGGGAATGACGATGTCTGAAGTCGCAGCCCACGGACATGGCGTTCGTGGCATGAGCCGTGAATCCCTGCTGGCCCTGGCCGGCAATGCCGATCCCGGAAAATTCGGCAAAATGTTTCCGCGGCTTCGGCCACTGCATGCAGAGGATGACGCGCTTTTCGATCTCGCAGAGGCCATGCGGGATAACAATGTCGACACGGGCGACCATCCGAAACTGCCGGCCGGATATACCTATCTTGGTCAGTTCGTCGACCACGACATTACGCTCGACACGACCCCGCTCGACAAGCAGCGCGCCGATCCGCTGGCGACACAGAACTTCCGCACGCCGGCGCTGGACCTCGACTCCCTCTACGGCGACGGGCCGGGCCTGCACCCGTATCTCTATGCCAAGGAGAGTCTCCGCGCCCCACCGGGGCCGAAATTTCTGATCGGCAAGGCGCAGATTTCCGACGCACTTCCCCGACCGGAAGAGGAACCGCCCCGGAAGATCCCAGAGCTCGACAACGACCTACCGCGCAATGCCCATGGCCGCGCACTGATCTTTGACGAGCGCAATGACGAGAACCTGCTGGTGGCGCAGTTTCACCTGCTGATGCTGAAGTTCCACAATGCGGTGGTGGATCATCTCAAGAAGACGACGACCGGCCTCAAGGACCCAGAGCTGTTTAAGGAAGCGCGACGGATCGTGACCTGGCACTATCAATGGATCGTGCTCTTCGATTTCGTCGAACGCCTGACCGAGCCAGGGTTGATCCGCAGGATCAAACATGAGGGCCGGCGCTTCTATCGCTTCGGAAGCCTGCCTTACATGCCGGCCGAGTTCGCAGCCGCCGCCTATCGTCTTGGGCATTCCATGGTCCGGGAAAACTACAGCCACAACGCCGTTTTTCGTCCCGGTGGCCTTGCCGACGGCACACTCGAACTCATGTTCAACTTCACGGGCAAATCCGGTCTGATCGTGGGTGACCTCGCGCCTAAGCCCCCTCCACCATCGCCGCTTGGACCGCATCGCACGCTGCCGTCCAACTGGGCGATCGACTGGCGCCGCTTTTTCGATCTCGAAACCCCTCTCGAAGACAACTTCACGCTCAATCATGCCCGCCGGCTTGACCCGCTGATCGTGTCCGCCCTGCATACACTTCCCGATCATCCCGAAGACATGAGCACCGTGGCTGCGCGGGAGTTCGTCCTGCCGTTTCGCAACCTCAGGCGCGGTTCGCAGATCGGCCTGCCATCCGGTCAGGATGTTGCCCGCGCCATGGGCTTCGAGCCACTCAGCGAGCGGCAGCTTTCGCAAGGGGCCGACGGCGAAGCTGCGGCGCGAAACGGCTTTCACAAGGCGACACCGCTTTGGTACTACATCCTGAAGGAAGCCGAGCAGCTTCATGAGGGATTGAGGCTCGGACCTGTTGGATCAACTATTGTTGCGGAGACGTTCCTCGGCCTTGTGCACGGCGATCAGAATTCCTTCCTCTGGCAGAAATCCAACTGGACGCCGCACCTGCCGGCAAAGACGCCAGGGCATTTCACCATGGCGGATCTGATCACCTTCGTCGATGATATCAATCCGGTCGGCAACGGCGTCGGGGTGGTGCCCGAGGAAAAGCCCGCTCAGTAGGTCAAAAGCGTGCCGGAGCCCGTAACATTCGCGCAACGGCAGCGTCCACCGACGCGGCCGGGATTGGCCGGGCAGGACACCTGCCCACCACCGCCGACGCTACTGGACTGGTCGACAACACAGATATAGCGCTGCGGGCGGACCGGCCGGTTCTGACGCGGGGTATTCTGGCTTTCGCTGATCGCGCCGCTGGTATCATTGACCAGGACAAAGGGGAGCGACGAGCTTGCTGCCGCTTCGGCTGAAGCCGGCGCGGCGATGACAAGCAGGCTGAGTGCGACACAGAACAAACGCAACATGAGAACCTCGGCAAGACTGGTGACAGCTGGACTTTTGCAAATGACGACGACCCGCGGACCGTTCCGGACAAGACCCGAACGGCCTAGGACCACTGTGGTTGCAGAGATTAGAGCCAAACACTGAATACAGGCTGAACCCTCGCACCCAGTAACGAGAAACGGCGCCACAGGGGCGCCGTTTCATTTTGTAGATTATCGATCGCCCGATCAGGCGGCGCGACGCTGGCCGGACGATGCGCCTGCCGAGCGTTCGTCGATACGGAACTGGTTGAGCAGAGCCGTCAGCGCCGCCGCTTCCTGAGCAAGGCCGTGGCTGGCGGCCGTCTGTTCCTCGACCATGGCGGCGTTCTGCTGGGTGCCCTGGTCCATGGTGTTAACAGCCGTGTTGATCTCCTGCAGGCCGGTCGACTGTTCGCGCGAGGCGGTCACGATGGCGTTGACATGGCCATTGATCTCCTGGACCTCGCGAACGATCACGTCGAGCGCCTTGCCGGTCTCGTTGACCAGATCGACGCCGACCTTGACCTGGTCGCCGGAGGCGCTGATCAGGGCCTTGATCTCCTTGGCAGCATTCGCGGACCGCTGGGCAAGTTCGCGGACTTCCTGAGCAACAACGGCAAAGCCCTTGCCGGCTTCACCAGCGCGTGCGGCCTCGACACCGGCATTCAGCGCCAACAGGTTGGTCTGGAAGGCGATCTCGTCGATGACACCGATGATGTTGGAGATCTCGCCCGAAGACTTCTCGATGCCCTGCATGGCACCGACGGCCTTTTCGACGATCTCGCCGGACTTTTCGGCACCGGCACGGGCGCGGGTCACCAGCTGGCCGACTTCCTCGGCACGGCGGGCGCTGTCCTTGACCGTGGTGGTGATTTCCTCAAGTGCTGCTGCCGTTTCTTCGACCGAGGCGGCCTGCTGCTCGGTGCGGCGGGCGAGGTTGTCGGCAGAGGAGCGGATTTCGGCAGCACCACCGTCGATAGCGCGGGCATTGCGGCCGACAGTGGCGAGCGCGTCATGCAGCTTCTCGACGGAGGCATTGAAGTCGACGCGCAGGCGGTCGAGATCACCGGCGAACGGGGTCTCGATGCGCGAGACCAGGTCGCCATTGGCGAGGCGGCCAAGGCCATCGGCCAGCGAATGCACGGCAAACGAGACCTGCTCGGCCTCGCGGGCCCTTGCGGTTTCGCGCTCGCGGCGTTCCTGTTCGGTCATCGAGCGGGTCTCGTCCGCTTCGCGGGCGAGGCGTCCGCGCTCGATGATGTTGTCGCGGAAGACGGCGACGGCTGCGGCCATCTGGCCGATTTCGTCCTTGCGCGCAGTGCCCGGAATTTCAGCTGAGACATCACCACCGGCGAGCTTGCCCATGACGCCAGTCATATCGACAACGGGGCGAACAACGAGGCGCGACAGGAGCGCTGCCAGGATGCCGATCATGGCGACCACGCCGACGAGGGTGGCAACCGCGGCTGCGGTGCGGAACTCGCCGATCGCTGCGAAAGCGAGATCGCGGTCGATCTGCACGCCGAGATACCAGTCTTCGCGCGGCAGGCCCTTGATCGGCAGGAAGGAGACGAGAACATTGGCATCGGCGAAGGTGGTTTCGGTGATGCCGGAGCCAACAGTGGGTGTCTGGTTCGGGAAGGCATCCTTCAACGTCTTGGTGACGAGGTTGCCATCGCGATGAACGAGGATCGTGCCGTCCTGCTTGACGAGGAAGGCCGAACCCTTGCCGCCCATGTCGACCGAGTTGACCATGTTGACGAGCGAGGTCAGCGAGAAGTCGGAAGCCGCCACGCCATAGAGCTTGCCGTCCTTCTTGACGGGAATGGCGGCGCTGATGATCAGATTGCCGGTCGAAGCGTCGGCATAGGGGTCTGTCAGGACCATCTTGTCGGCCTTGACGGCATCCTGGTACCAGGGACGCTTGCGCGGATCGTAACCCTCCGGCAGCGGCTGGTTGGGAACGCTGGTAAAGACGCCCTGCTCGTCGCCGACATAGGTCGACATGAATTCGCGGATCAGGACCGGGTTGTCGAAAGCCGCGATGATGGCGGCCGCATCGGGCGCCTTGGCGGCGGCATTGCCGGCGAGTTCGGTCAGCATGACGCGGGCGCTCAGCCAGTTGGCGATGCTCTGCGAAGCCTGGAGACCGGAGCTATCGATCTCACTCTTGACGGCCGCACTCGTAGCGTTGCGCTGGAGGCTGTCTATGTAGAAGGAGAAACCGGAAAGGGCAGCGACCACCACGAGGGAGGCGACCACCAGGATCTTGGTCATCAGGTTGGAACTGGTCTTCACGATACGGTCCTGCAAAAACTCTTCGCGCAACTTTGGCGCGAGGGCGTCATGGGGCATTGTGTGCTCACGACACCATCATGGTGAGGAGACGGCAAAATCGCCGCCTATCCATGTTTAGCCTGCAGGATTTAATGGGTAATTAAGAAGAACCGAAAGGACTCGTAAGCCCTGCATACGAGCCTTTCATCCGCGTCCCTTCATGAAGGCTTCGAAGGCGGCGCGGGCTTCGGCGCTTTTCAGCTGGGCCACGAAATGCACGAGCTCTTCCTGCATACGGGTGCGGACCTCGTCGGCGCTGCCCTTTACCAGGGCGCGTGCGATCTTCATCGCGGCCGGCGGCTTGGACGCGAGCGAGGACGCGATCTTCAGGGTCTCCGTCTCGACCTGATCCGGCGAGACCACCTTCCAGATGAGACCGGCCTCGCGGGCCTGCTCGGCGGAGAAGCCTTCGCTGGCAGTGAGCATGGCAAACGCGCGCTGGTGGCCCATGACGCGTGGCGCGATCAGGCTGGAGGCGGCTTCCGGGACGAGCGCCAGGTCGACGAAGGGGGTCTTGAACAGGCTGCGATCGGAGGCAACCGTCAGGTCGCAATGCATGTGCAGCGTCGTGCCGATGCCGATTGCCAGGCCATCGACGCCAGAGACGAGCGGCTTGGTGACTTCAGTCAGAGCCTTGAGGAGGCCAAAGGCTGCGGGCTCACCGACGGCGCCGGCCATGGCGAAGCCCAAGAAATCGGCCATGTCATTGCCGGCGGAGAAACAGCCTTCGGTGCCGAGGAAGACGATGGCACGGATCGTGTCGTCCTGCTCGCCCTCCAGCAGACCTGCGGTCAGCTTCTCGTACATGGCTTGCGTGATGGCGTTCTTCTTGTCCGGGCGGTTGAAGCGCAGGACGAGGACGCCCGGATGGGCTTCTGGGCGGGTGATCTGGATGTGGTCGGTCATGGGGGTTCTCCTTCTCTTCTCCCCAGCGGGGAGAAGTGCCGAGCGAATGCGAGGCGATGAGGGGGTCTTGCGAGGCTTCGCCTCCCCCTCATCTCAAGCGCAAAGTATTGCGCTGAGGCCTTCGGCCACCTTCTCCCCGCTGGGGAGAAGAGGACGCGGGGCCAGCGTCTTATGCGAACAATGCCCGCGCCGCTTCCAGGCTCGCCGCACCATTAACGACACGATCCTTGAGAGCCGCCGTCTCGGCGATCAGGTTCTCGGCGGCGAAGCGGCAGAGCGCCAGGCGGTTGTCGCGACCGTGGTCTTCGTCGGCAAGTGCGCCCTTGGCGAGGTAGACGCCGGTCAATGCGAGGCCAAAGAGACGCTGGTAGGGTGTCGCCCCTGCGAGCGCTGCCGACGTGTTGCCTGCGGCCATCTGCGAGAGCAGCCATTCGGTGGTGTCTTCGAGATCCGACAGGCTCGCGTCGAGGCGGGCGGCGGTGTCACCGAAGCCTTCGAGATTCGAGGCGCGCACGGCATTGACCACCTGCTTCAGCTCGGTGATGTAGCCCCTGATATGGTTGCCGTTCGACAGCGGCAGCTTGCGGGTGACGAGGTCGGCAGCCTGGATGCCGTTGGTGCCCTCGTAGATCGGGGCAATACGGCTGTCGCGCCAGTAGCGGGCGGCACCCGTTTCCTCGATGAAGCCCATGCCGCCATGGGTCTGGATGCCGAGCGAGGCGACATCGACGCCGGCATCGGTGGCGAAGGACTTGGCGATCGGAGTGAGCAAGGCTGCGCGCTCGGCCCAATGGCGGGCTTCGTCGCCATCCGCGTGATGGCTCATGTCGGTTGCGTGGGCGCAGACATAGCAGATGGCGCGGGAGCCTTGGGTCAGCGCCTTCATCGTCACCAGCATGCGGGCGACATCGGGATGTTCGATGATCGGCGACATGCCCTGCCCCGTCCAGCCCGGAGCCTTCCCTTGCGTGCGGTCCTTGGCATACTGAACGGCCTTCTGGGTGGCGGCTTCGCAGATAGCGACGCCCTGCATGCCGACGGCGAGGCGGGCATTGTTCATCATCGTGAACATGCAGGCGAGGCCCTTGTTCTCCTCGCCGATCAGCCAGCCGATTGCGCCGGCTTCATCGCCATACTTGCCGTCGCCGTAGATCATCGTGCAGGTCGGCGAGCCGTGGATGCCGAGTTTGTGCTCCAGCGAATGGCAATGAAGGTCGTTGCGGGCGCCGATCGAGCCATCGTCGTTGACCAGATACTTCGGCACGAGGAAAAGCGAGATGCCGCGCGTACCGGCTGGTGCATCGGGAAGACGCGCGAGAACCAGATGGATGATGTTCTCGGTAATCTCGTGTTCGCCCCAGGTGATGTAGATCTTCTGGCCGAAGATGCGGTAGGTGCCGTCGTCGCGGCGCTCGGCGCGGGACTTCATGACGCCGAGATCCGAGCCGGCATGGGGCTCGGTCAGGTTCATCGTGCCGGTCCATTCGCCGGACACCATCTTCGGCAGATACTTCGCCTTCAGCTCCTCAGAGCCGTGGGCGGTGACAGCGTCGACCGCACCCATGGTCAGCGTCGGGCCAAGTGCAAAGCCCATGGAGCCAGAATTCCACATTTCCAAGGCGGCGACATTCAGCATATGGGGGAGCCCCTGCCCGCCGAAATCTTCCGACGCTGTCAGCGAATTCCAGCCACCTTCTGCCCAGGCACGGTAGAGATTGTCCCAGCCATCCGGAACGACGACCTTGCCATCGACCATGCGGGCGCCCTGCTTGTCGCCAATTTCGGCAAGCGGGGCGACTTCGTCACTGGCAAAGCGGCCGGCTTCGGAGAGGATGGCATCAACGAGGTCGTCGCTCAGCTCACCGAGCTTGCCGTCTTCGATGGCCTTGGTGAGGCCAGCGACGTGCTTCAGGGTGAACGCGATCTCTTCTACGGGCGCCTTGTACATGACGTGCTCCTCCATCTGGCGTATGCTTCATGCCACGCCCAGACTCCCACCCAGGAGGCGCGGCTTATTCTCACTTCTGGCTAATTGATTTTTACGTAAACGTCAAATCTTTTGCATGCGACAGGAGGCCTCGTTCCCGGCGCGATGCGGGTGAAAGTCGAGGTGAAGATTGCCGCCGAAACAAAGATGCGTGAGCGGTCGGACGCCTCGCTTCTGGAGAGAACGGCAGTTTTCGGATCAAAGCCAAGATGCACCAATGACTTAAAGCGGCGACCGGCAGGACCTTCGCTGGAATGCCTAAATCAGCACCTTCACAACTATCGGACTGCCCCGATTTCGTCACATCCCTGTTATCTGTCCTGACTAGTCGGAGAGTAGACTTCATCCAAAAGGAGGCTCTGCCATGACCGACACCAACACCAACCATCTGTCCTGGGACGAGTGGGACGAGCTGCACAATCCGCCGCCGGCTGTGACCGACTTCGACCGTGTCGTCGAACGCGCGATCTCGCGCCGTGGTTTCCTCGGCGTGCTGGCCATGGGTTCGGCTGCCGTAGCCATGGGCTCCGTCGGCAACCTGATGAGCTCGACCTCGGCTCAGGCGCAGGAAGCCGCCTCGCGCTTTGCTTTCAAGCCGATCGACATTGCGACCGACAACACCATCCATGTTCCGGAAGGCTACAACTGGAAGCCCCTCGCCCGTTGGGGTGAGCCCCTGTTCTCCACGGCTTCCGACATCGATCCGATGAAGGGTGTGTCGCTAGAGAATTCCGACAAGGTCTTCGGTGAGAACACCGACGGCATGGAGCTGTTCGCCATCGGCAACGCCCAGGTGATCGCGGTCAACCACGAATACGTCAACAACGAAACCAACCTGCCGCACGCGCCGGAAGGCATGCCGCAGTCGCTCGACGACGTGAAGATCCTGCAGAACATGCAGGGCGTCACCGTCATGGAAGTGGCCGAAGGCGAAAATGGCTGGGCGATCGTCGTCGACAGCAAGTTCAACCGCCGCATCCACCACAACACGCCGATGAAGCTTTCGGGTCCGGCTGCCGGCTCCGAGCTCGTCAAGACGGCTGCCGATCCCGCTGGTGTCGACTGTCTCGGGACCTTCAACAACTGCGGCGCTGGCAAGACGCCTTGGGGCACCTACCTCACCTGCGAAGAGAACTTCAACGGCTACTTCGGCTCCACCAATGCCGAGTTCCAAATGCCTGAGGACTTTAAGCGCTACGGCATCGTCGCCGAGACCCGCTATGGCTACGAGAAGTTCGACGAGCGCTTCGACGTTTCAAAGAACCCGAACGAACCGCGCCGCGCCGGCTATATCGTCGAAATCGATCCGTCTGACGCCTCCTCGACGCCGATCAAGCGTACAGCACTTGGCCGCATCAAGCATGAGAACGCCGCCGTCGTGATTGCACGCGATGGTCGCGTGGTCGTCTATATGGGCGACGACGAGCGTGGCGAGTTCCTCTACAAATTCGTCTCCAACGGGATCTATGTCCCGGGTGGCGACACCTCCAAGCTGCTTGATGAAGGCACGCTTTACGTTGCCAAGTTCTCCGACGAAGGTACCGGCGAGTGGCTGGCTCTCACCGAAGAGACCACCGGCATGGAGGCCGACGAAATCGCTGTCTTCACGCGCCAGGCTGCTTCCAAGGTTGGTGCCACCACCATGGACCGTCCGGAATGGGTTGCGGTCAATCCGGTTGCGGTCGAAGCCTATTGCTGCCTCACCAACAACAGCCGTCGCGGCGAAGTCAAGGACGGCAAGCTGCGCACCAATGCCGGCGGCGACGAGATGGCCATCAACGCGGCCAATCCGCGTGAGAAGAACGAATACGGCCAGATCGTCCGCTGGTATCCGGCCAATGACGACCACACGGATTCCGCCTTCAGCTGGGATCTCTTCGCGATGGCCGGCAATCCGGCCGTGCACAAGGACGGCGCCTATGCCGGCTCGTCGAACATCAACGAAGGCAACATGTTCAACTCGCCTGACGGCATGATGTTCGATTCGACCGGTCTCGTCTGGATCCAGACCGACGGCGAGGATTCGAACGAAGGCGATTTCGCTGGCCAGGGCAACAACCAGATGCTTGCCGGCGACCCGGTCACCGGCCGCATCGAGCGTTTCATGACCGGCCCGAAGGGTTCGGAAGTCACGGGCCTCACCTGGTCGGCCGACAAGCGCACCATGTTTGCCGGCATCCAGCATCCCGACGCACCCTTCCCGGATGGCGAAGGCAAGCTGCCGCGCTCGACGATCGTGGCGATCAAACGCGACGACAACGCTCTGGTGGGCTGACGGTTCGGTCGGCAGGGCGGATGTGATCATGCCCTGCCCTCCACCCAAACGAAGAAGGCCGCCGACCGGGATACCGGCGGCGGCCTTTCTCATTCGTGACGACCTGGTCGATCAGGCGGCGAGGCGCTGGGCGTTGCGCGGGATCTCGACGTCGATCTCAAGGATCGAGACGTCTTCGTCGCGGTCCATCTTGATCTGCACCTTGTCGCGGTCGAATTCGACATGCTTGGCGATCACGGCAAGGATTTCCTCGCGCAGGATGGCCACCAGATCGCTTTCGAGCGAGGCGCGCTCATGGGCGAGCAGAACCTGCAGGCGTTCCCGCGCCATCGGTGCGGACCGCTGTTTGCGAAACAGAGAGAAAATGCTCATGCGGCCCTCCGCGCGAAGATCTTGTCGAGGAGACCACGCTTCTCGCCAGGGATGGTGATCGGAACGTTTTCGCCGGCCAGACGACGGGCGGCATCGAAATAGGCCATGGCAGGTGCGCTGCGGGCATCGGCGAGCGTTACCGGAGCGCCGATGTTGGAGGCGCGCAGCACGTCCATGCTTTCCGGGATGATGCCGAGCAGCGGGATCGACAGGATCTCGAGCACGTCATCGACCTTCAGCATGTCGCCACGCTGGGCGCGATTGGCGTCGTAGCGGGTCAGCAGAAGGAACTTCTCCATGCGCTCGCCGCGCTCCGCTTTCAGCGTCTTGGAATCGAGCAGACCGATGATGCGGTCGGAGTCACGTACCGAGGAGACTTCCGGATTGGTGACGACGACGGCCATGTCGGCATGGCGCATGGCAAGCGTTGCACCGCGTTCGATACCGGCGGGGCTGTCGCAGATGATCCAGTCGAAATACTTCTTCAGCTCGTTGATGACCTGCTCGACGCCCTCGGCGGTCAGGTTATCCTTGTCGCGGGTCTGCGAGGCCGGCAGCAGGAACAAGGTTTCCAGCCGCTTGTCGCGGATCAGCGCCTGCGGCAGCTTGGCGTCGCCCTGGATGACATTGACGAGATCGTAGACGACGCGGCGCTCGGCGCCCATCACCAGATCTAGATTGCGAAGGCCTACGTCGAAATCGACGACGACGACTTTTTCATTGCGCTGTGCCAGCGCTGCACCGAGAGCGGCCGTCGAGGTCGTCTTGCCGACCCCGCCCTTGCCGGATGTCACGACTATCACCTTGCCCATGTGGTTCTCCTGTCTGTCCCCGCTCAAGTTCACGTCATTCTCTCTGTCATGATTGCATCCCCCTCCAGCCAAAGCTGAACAGGATGCCCCTTCAATTCTGGATCCATATCGTCGGTCATCGCGTAGACGCCGTCGATCGCAACCAGCTCGGATTCGAACTTACGACAGAAGATCCTTGCGTCGGCATTGCCAACGCATCCGGCGAGCGCTCTGCCGCGCAACGCACCGTAGATGTGGACGGAGCCTCCGGCGATCACTTCGGCGCCCGACTGGACCGAACCGATGACCGTGACATCGCCCTGGGTGTAGATGACCGACTGACCGGAGCGGATGGTCTCGCGCACGATCATCGATGGGGCCGAAACCGGGCTTTGCTGCACCACGACCTGAGGGGCTGCCTGCCCTGCATGCTCGCGTGCGGCCTCTTCCGTACCGGTTGCCTTTTCCGATTCGCCCACCTCGTTGCGCGGCACCTCGTAGTCGGCGGCCGGCTTTCCACCCTTGAGCTGCGGCGGCATGCCCGGCTCGACCAGCGAAGGACGACCGCCCTCGATGCCCATAATCGAGACGTTGCGCGCCGCGAGTTCGGCAATCAGCGCCTTCAATTGCGGACGGTCGATCTCGATCTCGGACACGTCGAGCACGACGGGGCGACCGAGGAAAAACCCGGCCGAGCGGGCCGCGAGGTCGTCGAGCCGGACGAGCCAGTCGTCGAATGGCGGATCCGGCGTCAGGACGACGGCCAGGAAGGATCTACCCTTGATGCGGATGGAGCGAGGTTCGGTTAGCACTTTGGTCATCTATGTAAACAAATCGTTGATGAAAGGAGTAGCGCCGATTTGGTTAACAAATGGTTAACGCGGCGATTTTGCCGTTAGGAAACAGGCGGATCGGGGCTACGAAAAAACCGCCCGCGGCAAAGGCCGGGGCGGCTAGAAATTAACCCTTTCCGGCTCCTTGTGGAAGCCGGATCAGAGGGGTCTGCCGATCAATAATAGGGCGACAGGCACTGCTGACGGGGGCCGTTATACGGCTGGAAGGTGTTGGAGCGGCTATCGTAGGAGCGGTAGCGGGCATTGCACCAGTCGTAGTGGCGCGGGTTGAGACCGGCTGCGCGGGGCGCTACCGGGGCCGGACGCGGCTGTGCAATCGCACCGCCGATGATGGCGCCGGCTGCGAAGGCTGCGAGCGGATACCAGTAGCCGTTGTGGTAGCGGTAGCCCGCGCGGCGATCACGATAGCCACGATGACCGTTGTAATAACGAGCGCGCTCGTAGCGATCGATGCGGCGATCAATACGACGGTCGACGCGTCGGTCGAAGCGACGCTCGTAGCGGTCTCGATACTGCACGGTGGTGGCATCGGTCGTTGCCGCGATTGGCGCGACCGGGCGGATGACCTGGGCCTGGGCCGGGATCATACCGGTAAAGGCCATGATGGACGCGAGCGCTGCCACGGCGGTCGTCTTCAATGCAGTCTTCATGATGCTTCTCCCTGCATGTTTATCCGGTCGACCGAAGCGGGCGATGATGCCCGGTCCTCGACCTTGGGACAGAAATTAGCGAAGCCAGACTGAACTCAGGATTAACATCGTGTTCATACTTCGCGTTCCGCGCGCAACGGTCCAGCGACCGTTCTCGCGCACAAGTGCCCGTCAACGGAGGAAAAGGCCAATTGTTCCCGAACGGCTCAGTAGTAGGGCGACAGGCAGGTCCGGCGCGGCCCGTGATACGGCTGGAAGCTGTTGCTGCGCCAGTGATAGGAGCGGTAGCGTTCGGCGCACCAGCTGTAGTGCTTCGGGTTGATGCCCGCAGTATACTGCACGACGTGGCGGCGCGGCACCGGCCGATCGACAATCACGCCGGCTCGCATGGAGCGCGGCGAGATCCAGAGACCATTGTGATAGACATAGCCCGGGCGATGCAGGCGTTGGCGATGACCATGGCCACGGTAGACTTGATGCCGCGAGTAGACGGTCACGCGCTCGTAATGACGGTAGCTGGTATGGCTTTGATAGATGCGGACTTCGATGCCGCCGGCGCGGACTTCGGTCCCCGATCCCATGACCCCGGCCAAAGCCAGGCATGCGACGGCGAAAGCAGAGACAAGCTTCATGCGTGATCCCCCTTGACCCGGAGACACCCGTCGACCAGCCGGCCCTCATGGCCGAGGCCAAGTCCGATCACATGCAGCGATCGTGAGCCTCCATCAGCAGATGCTAACCCCTTGGGGAATGCGCTGCAAGTGGTTGAGGGGTAGCGAGATCCCGCAGAAAAACGGAAGGGCGAGCCCCATCCGGACCCGCCCCATATTCACGGTCAATTGGTGGCTTGGCCAACTGCTAGGCTTCGATCTCGATGTCGCCCTTCGGCCGCGAACAGCAGGCGAGGATGTAACCTTCATCGATCTCGTCGTCGAGAATGCCGCCATTGTGGTCCATCTCGACTTCGCCCGAGAGCTTCATGACCTTGCAGGTGCCGCAAAGGCCGGATTCGCAGGCCGCCCCGATGCGGACACCGGCAGCACGGGCCGCCTGGAGGACCGTATGGCCGGGAGCGCAGAGGCCCTCCTTGCCGGACATGGCAAAGGTCACCTTGGTGGCCTGTTCGCCATCGCCATGGTCGGCGACGACCACCAGGGGCTCCGCCTTCACCGGCTGGAAGGCTTCCTCGTGATACTGTTTCATGTCGAAGCCTGCGCCTTCGAGCGCCTCGCGCACGGTCGCCATGAAGGGCGCTGGGCCGCAGCAAAAGACAGTGCGCTCCAGGAAGTCAGGCGCCAAAAGGGCGATCTTTGCCTTATCGATGCGACCCTTCAGGCCCGACCAGAGCTGGCCGCGGCCGAGCTGCTCGATGATGAAGCCGAGCTGGAAGTTCGGCATGTCGCGGGCCTTGGCCTCCAGCTCCCAGCGGAAGATGATGTCATCAGGCGAGCGCGCGCAGTTGAGGAAAGTGATGTCGCTGTCTGGCGCGCGGTCGCTGAGGTCGCGCGTCATCGACATCATCGGCGTCACACCGGAGCCGGCGGAAACGAAAAGGTATTTCTTGCCGGGGTGCTTGGCATAGGAGAAGTCGCCGAGCGGGCCGAAGGCCTTAAGCGCCATGCCGGGCTTCAGGTTGTCGAACATCCAGCGGGTGCCAATCGAGTCCTTCTGCGCCTTGACCGTCACGGCGACCGTATAGGGCCGCGAGGGGCTGGAGGAGAGCGTGTAGGTGCGCATCACCGGCTCTGGTCCGACGGGGATCTCGAGCGTGACGAACTGGCCGGGCAGATAACGGAACCACAGGCCCGGCTTGTTTGGCTTGAAGGTGAAGGTCATCACGTCAGCGGCCTCAGGCGTGACGGCGACGCATTCCAAGAGATGCTCCCGGTCGGACCAGGGGCGCATCTCGTCGACATGGCGATACTGGGTGACGGCGATGTTCATGATCACGCCACCGCAGACAGGCGAGCCTTGTCGCCCTGCAGGCGGCTCGTCATGAAGTTGGAATACCATTCGACGAACTGCATGACGCCACCTTCGTGATCGACGGAATAGGGACCGGGCTCATAGGCCGGCGAGCGGATGCCAAACGCGTTTTCCTCGACGATGGACCGATCCTGATCGTTGGTCATGTTCCAGACATGGGTCAGCTCTTCGAGGTCGTAATCGACGCCTTCGACCGCGTCCTTGTTGACCAGCCAGGTGGTGGTGACGGCCGTCTCTTCGGCCGAAAGCGGCAGGACGCGGAAGGAGATCGCGTGGTCCCCGAGAATGTGGTTCCAGGTCGTCGGATAGTGAAAAAGCAGCATGGTGCCGATATGGCTGATCGGCACGTCTGCGGAGAGCGGCTTCTTCACGGCGCGCTTGCCGGACATGGTGTAGCTCTCGGCATCCTCTATCAGCGGCATGCGGGCGGTGCGGAACTGGCCCGACGGGTCCATGTTGAAGGCAGACGGCAGGCCGGCGGCTTCGCAGCGCGCCCAGTGCTCGGAGATGAAGGGATCGTCACCCGCACCCTGGACGCCGGTTGCGGTCGGGGCTTCCGGATAGGTGCGGCAGAGCTCCGGATGGTTGCCGGCGCAGTGGTAGCATTCCCGGTTGTTTTCCCAGACGAGCTTCCAGTTACCCTTCTCGATGATCGTGTTCTTGTGGGCGACCTTGGCTTCCCACAGGCGGTGCGGGCGCAGATAGGGTTCGATCGAGGCGCGCATCGGCGCGAAATCAGGGGCTTCGTTGGCGAGACAGACGAAGATGTAACCACCGACGCTTTCGCAATGGACGGTCTTCAGGCCGAATTCGGCCTTATCGAAAGTCTCACCCATCTGGCGGGCGAAGACGAGCGATCCGTCGAGGTCGTAGGTCCAGTTGTGATAGGGGCAGACGAGCTTGGCAGCTGCGCCCTTGTCCTTGGTGCAGACGCGGTGGCCGCGATGGCGACAGGTGTTGTGGAAGGCGCGGATGACCTGATCCTTGCCGCGGACGATGACAACCGGGTAGTCGCCGATCTGGGCGGTGAAATAGTTGCCGGCGCGCGGGATCTCGCAATCATGGCCGATAAACAGCCAGTCGCGATACCAGATCATCTCCATGTCGAGCTTGAAGTAGTCCTGGTCGATGTAAAATGGCTGTTCGAGCGAGAAACCCTCGCGGCGGTTCTTCAGCTGGCGCAGCACGTTGGCCTGCAGATCCATGTCGTCCTCGTGTTTCAAAAACTCGGGGGAGATGAGAGCGCAGCCTGCCGTCGCCCTGGGAAGGCGGTGTGCATGGCTATCTCTGGTCGCCCTCCGCAACCTCAAATGTCCGTCTGCCAAGGCTGGTTTCCGGGCTCAGGAGTGGTCCATTTGCGGACCGCGTCGGCGCCTTCCCAGGGTTACCCCCAGTGGCCTTCTGCCAAAACGCATTCTCCACCACCGTTGCGGGGGCAGCGCCGGATTTTGACCGGCTTCCCGATTTCCTACCCTCCCTAGCAGGGCAGCACCTCGAGCTTGCCTGCATCTAATCACAGGCCGCGGGCCTCCGCTGCATTGCAGAACGACACGGCCCAAATCGTTTGCGACATCCCACAGGCGACGATAAAGGGCGGCAAGCTCGGGAATTTCCCATTGTTTTCCGGGAGGTGCGGCGGCTGCGTTTCTCTGGCCGCTGAAATCATGGCGCAAACGAGCGATTTAAGGCAGTTGCACGGAACTGCACTGCGGCAAGCCTCGCGAAACCTCGCTGATGTAGAATACCATCAAATCATGATTAACCATGCTGCGTTAAGCTCAAGCAATCAGTCCGGGTACCGTCAGAGCGTCAAGATGCAGAAACTCAGATACTACGCGGCTCCCAAAGCGGAAACGCAAACGCCGCCCTCGTCAAAGGCAGTCCATACCGAGTTCCTGAGAACCGGTCGGATCTCGCGCAGCCGCGAGGACTGGCTGCCGGACGAGCGCCGGTATCTTTCCTATGAGGAAGTTGCGGCGCGGACCGGGCGGCGGCTGGAGCGGGCGGCCGAGACGACGCATGAGCGCATCAACGGCTTTCACCGTTCGATCAAGTTCCCCAAAGTCATCTTCCACCGCACACTGAACAACAGCCCACATCTGGGCTACTGTCACGTGACGGCGGCACGCACGAATTTCGCGCAGTATGCCGATGTCAAATGGGCCTTCTACATCGCCAATTTCTTTGCCGAACTCGGTGGGGAAGAGGTGTTCTTCGAGCAGATCAAGCAGAATTACGGACGGATGTATTTCGCCGTGGCGATCAAGCCGGAGGCGGAGGCCAAGGCGATGACCATCGACCGTTCGTTCCGCAACAACGGACTTTTATTCCAGACAGTGGATCCGAAAGAGGCGCTGCGGAACGTACTGATGCTCGGCGCACGAGACGCCGAGCTCAGGAAGATCATCGCAAAACTTTGAAAGTGGACTTCGACGCTCAGGCGCCGAAACCGCCCACCGGCTTCTTCTTGTAGAGCAGCCAGTCCTTCGAGACATAATCGCTTGCACCGTAGATCGTCACGGTGTCGCCGCCGGCTGCCTTCGAGGTGGCGAGCGCCTTTTCGGCGAAGTTGGTGAAGTCGAAGGCGTTCGGGGCCTGCTCGGAGAAGCAGATGCCGAAGGACATGCCTAGCTGGCCCATGCGGGCACCGGTCGACGAGCCTACGAAATTGGTGGCCTTGAGCTTGGCGCGAACGAGATCGACCACGCGGCTGATCTCTTCCTGGTCCGAAGTGTAAAGCAGCAGTCCGAAGCGGCCGGCATCGAAGCGGCAGGCGAGATCGCCACCGCCGGAGACGGCTTCCAGCACCTTGGCAACCTGCATCAGGAAACGCTCGGCAACGGCCGGGCCCATCTGCTCCTGGATGCGCGCATAGTCGTCGATTTCGCCGATGGCGACACCGCAGAGTACCGGCATTTCCGGGTTCACATAGATCTTCGCGACCGCCTTGTTGAAGGCACGGCGGCTGGCAAGGCGGGTGACCGGATCAACGAATTTCGCGGCTTCGGCCTCTTCGGCCTCGCGCTGCAGGTCGGCAAGGGCTGCGGTCTTGTCGACCACGGCGCGCACGACATTGCTGTTCTGGTGAGCGCGCTTTTCGGTCGCGGCCTTCAGCATCTTGATCGACTGGCCGAGCGGCGTACCTTCGAGATCAGCTTCGGTCAGGATGGTCTTGGAAGCATGGCCGATGACGCGGCCGTAGTCGGTGAGCGAAATCTTCTCTTCGTTCAGCAGACTGATGAAATTGCTCATCTCGGCGCGAACCTGGCCATTCTGGCGGCTCAGCAGCCCGTCTTCATGGTGGTGCGGCAGGTATTTGCGGCCGAGTTCGTCGAGGGCCTCCTGGGTCTTGATCTTGCCCAGCGCAATGAACTCGCGGACAAGTTCCGGATTGCTGCCGGAATAGGCCTCGTAAACCAGTTCGTAATTGCGCGGCAAACCGTCGATGCCCATCTGATGCATGGCGGTCGCGACACGAAGCGCAATGCTGGCGGCCGGATTCTTGACTTGCTGCATCTGTCCACTTCCCCGAATGAGGCTTTCCCGTCTCTTAGTCCAGACCATAGGCGAACAGTTCTTTCTTTCAGTTACGCCGGTAGTTAAAATTCGAATGATTTGGGCTCCCCTTTAAAAATTAGGGTAGAAACTACCCCTGGCTCGGCCGAAAAGAGGTTTGCCGCCTCCTTCCGCACGCGATAAGGACGGTCGAAGGCAGACTGGAAGGCTCTCGAAAATGGCGCGGATCATCCCGATCGCTACCGACAAGGACAAGGCGGAGGCCATTGCGGCGGCGACCGAGGTGCTGCTGCGCCACCTTCCCGTGGCAATCCCCACCGAGACCGTCTACGGGCTTGCAGCCGACGCAACCCATCCGGCGGCCATCACGTCGATCTACGAAACAAAGGGGCGGCCGCGCTTCAATCCGCTGATCTGCCATATGGCGGATCTCGAGATGGCGGAACGCTACGCCGACTTCGATCCGATCTCACGGCAACTGGCAGAGGCCTTCTGGCCGGGGCCGATGACGCTCGTTCTGACGCTCAAGGACAATTGCGACATTCATCCGCTGGCGACCGCGGGGCTCGATACCGTGGGCATACGCGTCCCCGTCGGCTTTACCGCAGAGCTCATTCGCAGTCTCGGCCGGCCGCTTGCAGCACCGAGCGCCAATTCCTCCGGACGGATCAGCCCGACGACGGCGCAGCATGTGGAGGCCGATCTCGGCCAGAAGATCGAGGTCATCGTCGATGGCGGCCCCTGCCCCGTCGGCGTGGAATCGACGATCGTGAAAGTCGAAGGCGGTGAAGTGAGGCTGCTCAGACCGGGCGGCATCGCCGTCGAGGCAATTGAGGCCGTAACGGGCAAGTCGGTCATGCGTCCAAAGACGTCTGGAACGGCAGCGATCGAGGCGCCGGGCATGCTGGCGTCGCATTATGCGCCCAATGCTGCCGTGCGACTGAATGCGACAGAGGTCTCCGGTCGGGAAGCCTTGATCACCTTTGGTCCCGACGACATATCCGGCGCCTCGACCGCGCATGCCGTTTTCAACCTGAGCCCCACGGCGGACCTCGCTGAAGCGGCCAGCAATCTCTTCGATTATCTGAAGCGTGCCGATGCAAGCGGGGCTGCGGGCATTGCCGTGGCGCGGATCCCGGACGAGGGTCTGGGTGAGGCGATCAATGACCGGCTGATGCGGGCGGCTGCACCGCGTGGCTCGGGGGGATGACAAAGATGAATGTGACCATGAGCCTTGCGGACCGTCTGCGCGCCTTCGTCGATATCGTCGGCGAGGCCAATGCCCTGACCACGGCCCATGATATCAAGCCCTATCTGACGGAGAACCGGGGCCTCTATCACGGCGCCTCGCCGCTGGTGCTGAAGCCTGGCTCGACCCAGGAGGTTTCAGCCATCCTCAAGCTCGCCTCTGAAACGGGCACATCGATCGTGCCGGTCAGCGGCCGCACCGGACTTGTCGGTGGGCAAGTGCCGCGGGAGGACGGACACGATGTGCTGCTCTCGCTGGAGCGAATGAACAAGATCCGGGAAGTTGATCCGGTCGCCGATGTGATCGTTGCCGATGGCGGGGCTGTTCTGGCCGATGTGCAGAAGGCGGCAGAGGCGCATGACCGGCTGTTTCCGCTGTCGCTAGGATCCGAAGGCTCGTGCCGGATCGGCGGCAATCTGGCGACCAATGCCGGCGGCACGGCGGTGCTTGCCTATGGCAATATGCGCCAGCTCTGCCTTGGGCTTGAAGTGGTGCTGCCGACGGGCGAGATCTGGGATGGTCTACGGCGCCTGAAGAAGGACAATAGCGGTTACGACCTGCGCGATCTCTTCATCGGCGCGGAGGGCACGCTCGGCGTGATCACCGGCGCCGTTTTGAAGATGGTGCCGCGTCCGCGCGGGCGGCAGGTGGCCTATGCGGGCCTCGCTTCACCGGAGGCAGCCCTTGCCCTGTTCGAGAAGGCGTCGCAGCGCTGCGGCTCGGCACTGACAGGCTTCGAGCTGATGCCACGCATTGGCGTGGAATTCACCACCAAGCATATTGTCGGCGTGCGTGACCCGCTCGCCTCGATCCATCCCTGGTATGCGCTCATCGACATCTCGACTTCGGATTCGGCCGAAACCGCAGATACGATGATGCATGAGCTTTTGGCAGAAGCGCATGAGGCCGGTCTCGTGTCTGATGCAGCGATCGCCAGTTCGCTTACCCAGCAGGACGCCTTCTGGCACCTGCGCGAGAGCATGTCCGAAGCGCAGAGACCGGAGGGCGGATCGATCAAGCATGATGTTTCGGTACCCGTCTCCCGCATCCCGGCCTTCCTCAAAGAGGCGGATGCCGCCGTGCATGCCTTGATGCCGGATGCACGGATCTGCGCCTTCGGGCATCTCGGCGATGGCAATATCCATTATAACATCAGCCAGCCTGTGGGTGCCGACAAGGCAGAGTTCATTGGCCGCTGGCGCGAGGTCAATGCCGTGGTGCATGCGGTCGTTCACAAGCATACGGGCTCGATTTCGGCGGAGCATGGCGTCGGTCAGTTGAAGCGCGACGAGCTTGCCGCCAGCCGACCGGCGATCGAAACGGAGCTGATGCGCCGTATCAAGCAGGCCTTCGATCCGGCCGGCATCATGAACCCCGGCAAGGTAATCGGCTGAGACCATGAGCGGCGCCCCTCGCCTTTCGCTCCGGATCGATCTTTCCAATGGCGCAAGGCTCGGGCCGGGCAAGGCGCAGTTGCTTTTGCTGATTGAGGAGCACGGCTCGATCCGGGCGGCGGGGGCGGCAATGGGCATGTCCTATCGGCGGGCCTGGCTGCTGGCGGACGAGATCAACCGCATGTTCAAGGAGCCTTCGATCTTCACCCGCCACGGGGGCAGAAGCGGCGGCGGTGCCGGGCTGACGCCGTTCGGCGAGTCGCTGATCGGCGCCTGCAGGCGCATGGATGCGGAGAGCCGCAAAGCACTCCAGACTGATCTCGCCTGGCTTGAAAGCATGCAGGCGGCGGAATTTGTCGCCGGCGGCCGCAAGAGCGACGACGACGGCTGAAGCATCAGCCTCGCGCCTGACGAAACAGAGCGTCCGAGGCAATCGAGACCGTCTTGAACAGCAGATGCACGCGCATTCCAGGCGCGAGTGCGAGTTGGCGGCACGAGCGCCGTGTTACCTCTGCGATGAGAGCCTGGCCGTGGCAATCGACGGTCAGCGTTACGCTGCCGCCGTCGCGCTCGGCAAGCTCGACGATTTCACCCGATAGCCGGTTAAGCGCCGAAAGCCCCTCGCCTGCCTCGGTCGCGACGACGATATCGGAGACGGGAACGAAAACGCGGACACGGGTGCCAACCGGCAGCGGCGTTTGCCGCAGAAGGATCGGGCCGGCGGCCGACAGCGCTTCTGTCAGGCCGTCGTCCTCGTGATGCCCGGTGATCTCGGCTTCGATGAAATTACCTGCCGGAAGGTCGCCGGAGGCCTTAGCCACCATTGCGAGCGCTTCATCGGGGCGTCCGACGGCGATCGCTTTGCCGGCGTCGAAGGTGACGACGGCCGTCGCCAGCCGTGCCACCTCCTCGACGGAGTGGCTGACATAGAGGATCGGCACACCGAATTCGTCGCGGATGCGCTCGATATAGGGCAGGATCTGCGCCTTCAGCGCGCCATCGAGCGCCGAGAGCGGCTCGTCCATCAACAGCAGTTTCGGGCTTGCCATCAGCGCACGGCCAAGGGCCACGCGCTGCTTTTCGCCGCCGGAGAGATTTGCCGGGCGGCGGGCGAGCAGGTCGGTGATGCCGAGCAGCGACGTGATGCGGGTGAGATCCTCGCGGCGTTCGGCGCGCGGAAGCAGGCGTTCGCCGTAGCACAGGTTCTGCAGGACCGTCAGATGCGGAAAGAGGCGCCCTTCCTGGAAGACATAGCCGATGCGGCGGCGATGTGGCTGCACGAAGATCGAGGCGTCGCTCCAGGTCTCGCCGTTGAAGCTGATGCGCCCCTCCTGAAGTCGGATCAGGCCGGCAACAATATTGATCAACGTCGTCTTGCCGGAGCCCGAGGCGCCGAACAGCGCCGTCAGACCCTCGCCCACAGCAAGATCGGCTGCAAGCGTGAAATCACCCTGACGATGGCGGATCGACAGCTCCAGCATCAGGCGGCTCCCACACGGGCGGCAATGCGGCGCGACAGAAACTCGGAAGCGATGAGGGCGCCGAGCGACAGGACGATCGAGATCACGGTGAGGCGCATGGCGGCGAGGTCACCACCGGGCACCTGGGTATAGGTATAGATCGCCGATGCCAGCGTCTGGGTTTCGCCGGGAATGTTGGAGACGAACGTGATCGTCGCGCCGAATTCGCCCATCGATTTGGCGAAGGCAAGGATAACGCCGGCGGCGATGCCGGGCAGGATCAACGGCAGGGTCACCGTGAAGAAGACGTAAGGCGGCGGTGCGCCAAGGGTGGAAGCGGCAGCCTCCAGCTTACGATCGACGGCATCCAGCGACAGGCGGATCGAACGCACCAGCAGCGGGAAACCCATGACGGCGGCAGCAAGGGCCGCTCCCGTCCACCTGAAGGAGAAGACGAGGCCAAAGGTCTCTTCCAGGAAGGCGCCGACGGCGCCTCTGCGGCCAAAGGTGATGAGAAGAAGGTAGCCGGTGACAACAGGCGGCAGGATCAGCGGCAGATGCACAAGGCCGTTGAGGAGCGACTTGCCCCAGAACTCCTTGCGCGACAAAAGCCAGGCCACGAGAAGACCCAAAGGGAGCGAAAAGGTCACGGCAACGGCCGCGACCTTCAGGCTGAGCAACATCGCGGTCCATTCTTCGGCCGTCAGGGTCAAATGTGGCATCCCGGATGCTTGGTCGTGGCCATGTCAGTTTGTCTTGGCCAGGACTGTGAAGCCGGCGGCGATGAAGATGGCATGGGCGTCCGCGCCCTGCAAGTAAGCGAGGAATTCGGCGGCGCGCGGGTTCTTGCTATCCGTCGTGAGAGCTGCCGGATAGACGATGGCGGGATGGCTGTCCTCGGGGAAGAGGTCGAGGATCTTCACGCCGGGATCAACCCTGGCATCCGTTTCGTAGACGATGCCGAGCGGTGCTTCGCCGCGCGAGACGAGCAGCAGGGCAGCACGGACATTCTCGACCTGGGCAACCTTGTCCTTGACGCTCTCCCAGACGCCGAGGCTTTCGAGCGCGGCCTTGCCATAGGCTCCGGCGGGCACGGCATCGACATTGGCCATGGCCAGACGTTCATCGCCAAGAAGGGATGCGAGCGGGAAGCCAGGGGCGATGGTCGCCGTCGTGGCCGCATCCGTCGGCGCGACAAGAACGATCCGGTTGCCGAGCAGGTTCACCCGGGTGTCCGCCTTTACCTGGCCCACCGTCTGAAGGTGGTCCATCCATTTGAGATCGGCAGAAATGAAGAGGTCTGCTGGCGCGCCCTGCTCGATCTGCCTGGCGAGCGCCGAGCTGCCAGCGAGGGAGAGCCGGACCTCCGTTCCGCCCGCTTGCTTCCACGCAGCGGCAATCTCTTCGAGGCTCTCCTTCAGACTTGCGGCGGCGAAGACCGTGACCGGGTGTTCGGCGCGCCCACCCGACGGAGCAAGCATCATGACGCCTACTGCCAGGAGCATGGCCAGCGCCAAAGCTTTCGTCTTCAACCGGTTGATCACAAAGCCCCTCCGCAGCGATATATCCCAACGGATATATCGATAACCAAAAGCAAACCCCCAGACAAGAGGCCTGCGGGTTGCGGGAATGAACGTTGATCAGGCCTTCAGCTGCGCCAGGCTGAACAGCAGATCCGCCGAGATGCTGCCACTGCCGCCGCTCAGAATGGAGACGGCGGAATTGCTGAAACTGGCGTTTTCCGTGTCGTACATAGCAGTGTAGCGCTGCAAGAACCGCTCCAGTTTGGTTGGATCCTGCAGGTCGGCAAGGTCGAGGTTGTCGTTGATGATGCGCGCCTGCTGGTCGACGTCCATGTTGGAGAACTCGTCCGAGAAACCGAACGTCGTCCGGAAGACCGCCATGAGCGCGTCGTCGGCGATGAGGCCATAGGCATCGGTGATGTTCGGCGCGGTGCGCTCGAAATAGAGCGCCAGTCGGACAGCCTCGTTGCTTGCGCCTTCGGTTTCTTCCAGCGTCTGCCGGAGATACTTGTTCACGGTTTCCAGGGTCTCGCCACGCTGCTGGACCGTACCGATCGTCTCGCGGGTCAGATTGCCATTGGCGTCAAAGTTGAAGGAAGCGACAAGTTCGGCCCAGCGGCTGTCCGGCTGCTGATTGACGAAGCTCTTGGGGTCGGACAGGTCCGACGCGAAAACCTGCTTGAGGAAGTCATCGGTGACATCCTCTGGATCCAGGCCGTAGGCGCCGATGACCACGTCGATAACGTCGCGATCGGCGAGCAGCTCCTTGACGGTGTCGATCGACTGAATGCGCTCCTGGTAAACCTCGGCCTTTTTGGTCGCGGCTTCGCGTGCGGCGGTTCTCTCGTTGTCGTCGAGGAAGCGGACTTCGTTGATCACATATTGCTTCGCGATCATCGTCGCCGTCAGCGTATTGTGCGGTGAAAGCGGCACGGCGGCATTGCCCTCGCCGTCGAAGTTGAAGAGCTTCGACATCTCGATCAGACGCGTGTCCTTCGACTTGTTGGCAAAACTGTTTGGATCGGTGAAATCGCTGGTCAGGGCCTGCCTCAGTTCGCGCACCGAGAATTCATTGGCCTCGAAACCAAACGTACGCTGCAGGACAAGGCGCATCGTCGTGTCAGTCAGAATGTCATCGACGTTTTCGGCCTCGGAGATATTGGTCTTGAAGAGCTCGGTCAAAGCCTCTTTGCGCTCTTCATCCGCATCGTCGTAGAAGGTTGCAAAGCCCGAATTCGTCGATGCGAGCTGTGTGGAACCCTGCGCGGTCATGCCGCTTTCGACCGTTCCGTCGCTGGCGAAGTTGAACTTGCCGGCAATGGCCACCCACGCATCGCCGCCATTGGTGGCCGCGTAGCTGTTCGGGTCGGAGGTGTCGCTCGTTACGATCTGCTTGAACGTCGAAGCCCCCATCGAGCCCAGCTCGAATGCAGTCTTGACGTAATTGAACAGGCGCGTATCGGCGGTCAGTTCATCGACCGACGTGATCGTCGCGATCTTCTGCTCATAATAGGCGCGCTCGCGCTGACGATAGTAATCGGTGACGTAGATCTGCTCTTCGTCGACATACAGCGAGACGGTGGCCTCCTTCTGGGCCGCCGTCTGGGCAGTCGCGCCAGAGAGCGAGCCATCGGCATTGAAGTCGAATGCTTCGGCGAGCTTCAGGAATTTCGACGCGTTGGCAGCGCCATTGGCGACCAACTGATTGACATAGCTGTTCGGATCCGAGGTGTCGCTCGTGATGACCTTGGTCAAATGATCCTTGGTATAGACGTTGCCGTCGATGCCATAGGCGTCGAGTGCGAAGGTCATCAGGCGGCTATTGTTGACCAAGCCGCTGACGCTGGTGATGTTGTCGATCACGGCCTCGTAGTAGAAGGCTTCCGCCTCCAGCGTGTCGCTCTGGGCCGTAAGCGAGGCTTCGTATCTTTCGAGCAATATCGCCTGCTGGGAGTCCGTCTGCAGATCCGTCTTTTCCGCGGAGAACTGGAACGAGGCGGCGAAATTGCGGTAGCGCTCGTCGGTCAGCTGGTTGGCGAAGCTCGCTTCGTCGGAGAGATCGCTTTCCAGCACCTTTTTCATGAAGGCCTTGGCATAGGTCATCTCTTCGAGACCATGGGCCTTCATCGCATAGGAATAGAGCTGGTAGTCGTCGAGGAATTCCTCGAGGTTCGTGACCTTGCCGATGTTCTCCTTGAAGTACTCGGTCTGGCGCGCGACAACCGGATCGGAAGCGGTGCGGTTGATGCTCCCCTTGATGTCACGGTTGACGAGATTGTAGCTCATATAGGTCGAGACCATCGGAATTCCTTAGAGAACACAGCGCGCGCGAATCACAGTATGGCGCAAAATCCTTGCCTCAAGCTTTATGAATTCATGAAGAAGCCTCAGGTCGTTTCTGCGCTCCAAAGTCGATGATCAGACCAGTCAGGCGGTATTCGTTTCGTGTCGGTACAGATCGAAGAGGAGTTTCACCTTTTCGAAACCGTGACCGGTACGACAAAACTAACCATTTGACCGCGCAAGGTTTTCTTTACCGCATCTTTTAAGCTGTCTCCAACAGCGGCTGGCTATCTTGCACCCACAGAGGACGAAAAGTCCCGAACAGACGAGCACATGACGCGCTCTCGGGTAAAACAAGGGTAGCATGAAGATGACGAACACGGTTTTGAAGCCAGCATGGGCCGGCGCCACTCTGCGTCTGGATCCCTCGCGGTTCCCCCAGCAGGTGACTTACGCATTGCGGGGCGCTCTGGGCGACGTCACGATCACCATCGATGAGCGCGGCGCCGTTCTGCGCAAGATCCTCCCCGGCAGTGGCTTGCCGCTGTCCTTTGCTCTTCCAGCGCGGGCCTTCAAGGGCGTCGCCGCGCGTGCCATCGACCATGGCGACGGTGAAGTCACCGTGACGCTTGAACTGCATCACGACGATCCGGATCTCTGCATTCCGCTGCTCGTGGCTCATGATCTCTGCGATATCGCTGCCGACTGGCGCGGCTGGGCTGATGCGTTCCGCATTCCCATGCTGATGGTCGAAGCCGATGGCGTGGCTCGTCCGCTTGAAGAGCATCTCGGCGATGTCCGCACCAAGGAAACGCAGCCGCGTCGCCGCCACTCCTATTTCGCCGAGCGTCGGCCGCGCTTCCTGGTGCGTCGCACGACCGGCAAGCTGGGTGTAACCATGAAGATTTCCGGAAAGGAAATCATCGCACGCAACTGATCGCGTCCCAACACTGAACAGCCAGAGGCCCGGAAGGCAACTTCCGGGCCTCTGGCTTTTGAGGGACATCGGCTACCGGCGTCTCGAAATGGAACGAGATCAGCGCCTGGATTAGCGAGAACTGTACAAAGCTCAGGCGAAAGGAATGGCGGCGACGAGCCCTAAGAAAATGATCAGGCCGACGCGGTTGTTCGACTTGAACAGCTTCAGGCACTGCGCTCCATCATCGATGTCGAGCACCTTGATCTGCCAGGCGAAGAGCGCAGCAGCAATCAACAGGCCGATGATTGCGGGGAAAGCCGCACCGGCAGCTATAAAGGCCGACAGGAGTAGCACCAGCGTCAACCCATAGAGCCCGCTCAGCCAGATCTTGGTGTCGCGATCGAAGAGACGCGCCGTCGAGCGGACGCCGACCAGCGCATCATCCTCGCGGTCCTGATGGGCGTAGATCGTGTCGTAGCCGATCGTCCAGGCGACCGCCCCGACATAGACGAGAATGGCAGCGAGCGAGAGATTGCCGTGCAGGCCGGCCCAACCCATCAGGCCGCCCCAGGAAAAAGCCAGCCCGAGGAAGAATTGCGGCCAGTCGGTGAAGCGCTTGGCGAAGGGATAGATCGCGACGACGGCGAGCGACAGGATGCCGAGTATGATCGAGAAGCTGTTGAAGCAGAGGAGCACGACGAGCCCGACCAGGGACTGCACGACCATGAAGATCTTGGCGTTGCGGCGCGAGATGCGCCCCGACGGCAGCGGACGCGACCGCGTCCGGGCGACCATGTTGTCGATCTCATGGTCGACGAGGTCGTTATAGGTGCAGCCTGCGCCGCGCATGGCGACGGAACCGACGAAGAACAGGAAGAGGTGGAAGACGAAAAGCGGAAGGTTCAGGCGCCCCTCGGCCGCAAGCGCATTGGCGGCAAGCGCCGAGGACCAGAAGCAGGGCCACATCAGGAGCTGCCAGCCGATCGGCCGATCCCAGCGGGCGAGCTGGGCATGCGGCCAGAGCCATCGCGGCAGAATGCGATAGACGAAGTTGTCGGAGGGCGCGTCGATGACGCGATCGATGTTCGGCTCAGTGGTGCTCATGGCCCAACTGATAGAGCATGGGCGGGTTCAAGAAAACCGCCCGCTCCCATCGCCGCTGCAAAATCGGCTGCGGCCTTTTCGTCAGTTGAAGCTGACGCCGAACTTATAGCTGGCAGAGACGCCGAACATCAGCTGATTCTTGCTGCCGCGTTCCTGCACGAGGCTCGAATCGGCAGCCGGGCCGGCGAGCCGCTTGTATTCGGTAAAGGCGCTCATGGTGATCTTGTCGGTGGCGTTCCAGGTGATCGCCCCGCCCGCACCATAGGAGGTCACGCCACCGTCCGGATTGTACTGGCTGAGCCCCGACGCGGCAGATTCGGCCGCGTCCACGCCGTAGTAAGCGCTGGTGTAACCGCTGGTGGCGAAGGTCATGCGCGGACCGGCCGAGACCCTGAGATCGGGCGCGATATCGGTGAAGGCATCGACCGCGATATCGGCGACCAAGCCATCATGGGCGCGGATGCCCTGACGCACTTCGGCACGGGCCCGCATCCAGTCGGTGACATAGACATCGGCGAAACCGCCGAGTTCACCGCCCCACTTGACCTCGGAGAGGCCCCGCAGCGCATCGTCAGTACCGGCGTCGCGCGAGGGCACGAACTTGCCGACAACACCGGCACGCAGAACGTCCGTGTTGTAGATTGCGAAAGACGGATTGTCGTTGCGCGAGGAGAAGCGCGGCGCACCGCCACGGCCGACCGAAATGATCGGCTGGAAGAAGAGCTTGCGGTTCTTGGAGCCTTCGAAGGTCGGCGCGGAGATGCCGGCGCCGCCGAGGGTGACATACCAGTTTCCGGAGAAGAGACCATCGGCGAAGGCCGGCGAAGACGAGACCGCAACCGATGCGGAAAGCAGGGCGATAAGACGCAGCCTGTTCATGAAGACCCCCAAGAAAACGCAGTACACGAGACCGAAGATCGCGATCTCAACTTCGTTCAATATTTCAGGAATCCGTTACAGGATCTTTAACCACATCGGCGGCTCAGGACACTTCGGCTGCCAGGACATCAGGCGCACTGATCGATCCATCAGCCAAGCTTCTGGATTCATGTGGAAATCCACCTCGCGCGGCGGTTTTGACCTGGATCGTTGCCAAATCGTGTCCTGAGGGCGTGTTTCACCTTGACCTTGGAGCCTGAGGCGACTTTGCTGCGAAGCAACGAGAACAGGAGACCCGCCATGGCCGTCGATACATCCGCCCGCACCCCCACCTTCACCTATGTCGACGGAGAATGGTTTGCCGGCAACCCGCCGCTGATCGGGCCGGTCTCGCATGCGATGTGGCTTGGCTCGACGGTGTTTGACGGTGCGCGCTGGTTCGACGGCATTGCCCCGGATCTCGACCTGCATTGCCAGCGCGTCAATCGCTCGGCCGCCAACATGGGCATGAAGGCGACCATGGCGGCCGAGGAGATCGAGCGTCTCGCCTGGGAAGGGATCGCCAAGTTCGACGGCAAGACCGCGATCTACATCAAGCCGATGTATTGGGCCGAGCATGGTCAGATGGGCTCGGTGGTCGCAGCTGATCCGGAATCGACGCGGTTTGCCCTTTGCCTGTTTGAAGCGCCGATGCACACGGCCAAGCCCTCCTCGCTGACGCTTTCGCCCTTCCGTCGCCCGACGCCGGAATGCGCCATGACCGACGCCAAGACCGGCAGCCTCTATCCGAATTCCGGTCGGATGATCATCGATGCCCGCAAACGCGGCTTCGACAATGCGCTGGTGCGCGACATGAACGGCAATGTCGTGGAGACGGCCTCCTCCAACGTCTTCATGGTGAAGGATGGTGTGGTCTTCACCCCGGCCGCCAATCGCACCTTCCTTGCGGGCATCACCCGTGCGCGCATCATGGGCCTACTGCGCCAGGCCGGCTTCGAGGTGCGAGAGGTGACGCTTTCGGTCGAAGACTTCATGAATGCCGACGAGATCTTCCAGACCGGCAATTATTCCAAGGTCGTGCCTGTGACGCGTCTCGATGACGCGCAGTTCCAGGAAGGCCCGGTGACGCGCAAGGCACTGGAACTCTACATGGACTGGGCGAAATCGACTGCCGGCACGGACGGCTGACCCCTCGCAACGCGCCTGCCCCGCGTCCCGGCCGCTTGATCGCGGCCCCTCGCCTCTCTATCTCTCGCTGAGCTGAATGTTTCCATTTTCGGAAGGATCTCCCTTGTCCGTCTTCAAGAACCTGCCCGCCGCACCCGCCGCCGCCAAGAAGCCCGTTTCCGATACCCGTCACGGCATCACGAGAACGGACGAATACGCCTGGCTGCGCGCCGACAACTGGCAGGCCATGTTCAAGGATACCTCGATCCTCGATCCGGAAATCCGCTCCACTCTCGAAGCCGAGAACGCCTATATGGAAGCGGCGATGGCGGACACCAAGGAGCTGCAGAAGACGCTGTTTGCCGAGATGAAGGGTCGTATCAAGGAAGACGATTCGTCGATCCCGATGAAGGACGGTCCGTTTGCCTATGGTTCGGCCTTTGTCACCGGCGGCGAGCAGCCGCGCTATTTCCGCATTCCGCGTGACGGCAGCCCGAAGGACGAGTCGATCCGCGACCTGCTGCTCGATGGCGACAAGGAAGCTGTCGGCAAGGACTATTTCCGCCTGTCCGACATCGATCACACGACTGACCACAGCTTCGGCATCTGGGGTTACGACGACAAGGGCTCGGAATACTACACCCTGCGGATCCGCGATCTCGCCACCAAGCAGGATCTGGACGATGTGCTCGAAAATACCGCCGGCGGCGGTGTCTGGGCGCCTGATGGCAAGAGCTTCTTCTATACGCTGCAGGATGAGAACCACCGTCCGTCCAAGGTCTTCCACCATATTGTCGGTCAACCGCAGTCGTCCGACCGTCTCGTCTATGAGGAGAAGGATCCCGGCTTCTTCATGGGCGTTGGCGGCTCGCTGCTCGACGACTTCATCTTCATCGACATCCACGACCACGAAACATCCGAATACCGCCTGCTGTCCACCAAGGATTTGACGGCTGAGCCCGTGCTGGTCGCCGAGCGCGAAGAGGGCGTGGAATATTCGATGACGGAAGGCGGCGATGTCTTCTACATCCTGACCAATGCCGACGGCGCCAAGGACTTCAAGATCGTCGAGGCGCCGGTGTCTGCACCGGGCAAGGCAAACTGGAAAGACCTCGTGCCGCATGAGCCGGGCCGGCTGATCCTCAACCACATGGCGTTCGCGCGCCATCTCGTCTGGCTGGAGCGTCGCGAGGGTCTGCCTGTCATCATGATCCGCGACCGCAAGTCGGGCGAGGAGCACTCGATTGCCTTTGCGGAAGAAGCCTATTCGCTGGGACTTCAGGGCGCTGCGGAATACGAGACCGATATCATCCGCTTCTCCTATTCGTCGATGACGACGCCAAGCCAGCTGTTCGACTACAACATGGCGACGCGCGAGCGCACACTTCTGAAGACCCAGGAAGTACCATCAGGCCATAACCCGGAGGATTATGTCACCCGCCGCGTCTTTGCCGAAGCGCATGACGGCGAGACGGTGCCGGTTACCCTGCTCTACCGCCGCGACACGAAGCTCGACGGCTCTGCCCCCTGCCTGCTTTATGGCTATGGCGCCTATGGCATCACCATCCCGGCCGGTTTCAACACCAATTGCCTGTCGCTGGCGGATCGCGGCTTCGTCTATGCCATCGCCCATATCCGTGGTGGCAAGGACAAGGGTTTCTCCTGGTATGAAGACGGCAAGATGGAAAAGAAGGTCAACACCTTCAGGGACTTCATCTCGGCTGCCGACCACCTGGTGAAGGAGGGCTTCACGTCTTACCACCGGATCATCGCCGAAGGCGGGTCTGCGGGTGGCATGCTGATGGGCTCGGTTGCCAATATGGCGCCGGAGAAGTTCGCCGGCATCATCGCGGCCGTACCCTTCGTCGATGTCTTGAACACCATGCTCGACGACACCCTGCCGCTCACCCCGCCGGAATGGCCAGAATGGGGCAATCCGATCGAGTCGGAAGAGGAATATCGCTGGATCGCGGCCTACAGCCCTTACGACAATGTCGAGAAGAAGCCCTACCCGCCGATCATCGCGCTTTCGGGCCTCACCGATCCGCGCGTGACCTATTGGGAGCCAACCAAGTGGATCGCGAAGCTGCGCGAGACCGCCCCGGAGGCGGGACCCTTCCTCCTGAAAACCAACATGGCCGCCGGCCATGGCGGCAAGTCGGGACGCTTCCAGCGATTGGAAGAGATCGCGTTTGAATATGCCTATGCGATCAAGGTGGCAGGGAAGGTCTAAAGCGGTAGCGGGGTCGCCGGCTCCAAGCAATAACGCGTGCGTTTTCGGCATTGTTTCGGCAATGCCTGAAACAGCCGCGCCTTAAAATTTCGATTCGCGGCCCGTACTTTCAGTCGCGACATTGCGCAAGGGGCAATTCCCATAGCGACATCACCGGCGCAAGCTTCGCGCAAGGTTGAAAGGTTAACAAAAGGTTAATTCTTCAACTGAGGTGTCCGCCATGAGGATCGAAAGCGGCCTGAGCGGCTACTCCTACCAAAGCCGATACGTGCCGAACACGGCAGGCGCGGAGGATGCTGCCCCCGAAACGTCCAACACCAGCGCACCCCGCGGAAGCGGTGCGAGCACGTTTTCCAGTACGCTCCTGTCGAACCAGCTGGCTTCGGCCTTGTGGACCGTCGAAGGCTCGCGCAAGGCGATCGTCGACATCGGCAACGGCCCGAACCGGGATCGCCAGCCTGCCGATTCCCGGGTGCAGATGGTGGAAGCCGCCTACCGGGAATACGAGATACCCCCTTCGCCCTATCAGGAATTCTGATGAGACGATGCGGTCAAGAAGGCCGGCCGGCATGATGCCAGGCCGGCCTTCTTGCGTCTGGACATCCGTCAGGGGTGACGATGCACGTGATCTGCGCCGTGTTCATGCTGAGCGTCATCATGATCATGCCCCGACCCGCAGGATGCCTTCCCCGTCCCGCAGCAGGACGATGACAGGGTGATTGCTTCGCCCGCCCTCCACTCGCGGTAACTCTGGTTGAGGATCTGGACGGAGGAGCTGAGGAAGAGGCCTGCCATGATGCCGGCCACGATCAGGTCGGGCCAGGCGGTGGCCGTTCCCCAGACACCGAGTGCTGCGATCATGACGATGACATTGCCGATCGCATCGTTGCGCGAGCAGAGCCAGACAGAACGCACATTGGCGTCCCCGTCCTTGTAGGACATCAGGAGAAGCACGCTCGCGACATTGGCGCCAAGCGCCAGGAAACCGATGAGGCCCATGACCGGCGCCTCTGGCACGCCGCCTTCAAAGGCCCGCCAGACTGTGGAGCCGAAGACCCAGAGGCCCATCAGGAAGAGGCTCACACCCTTGGCGGCGGCAGCCATGCTGCGGGTTTTCAGCGAGGCACCGATCACGGCGAGCGAAATGCCGTAGGTTACGGCATCGGCGAAGAAATCCAGCGCATCGGCCTGCAATGCCTGGGAACGGGCCAGCTGTCCGGCCGTCATTTCCACGGCGAACATGGCGGCATTGATGGCAATCACCAGCCAGAGCCGGCGCTTGTAGGTGTCGGACATGCCGTCGAAAGGGGCATGGTCATGGCCGCAAGCAGCACTCATCTTTGATATCCTTCAGGTCTTGATGTGGTCATGCATCGACCTTAGGATCTCTAGTGACTAGAGGCTCAAGGGGTTATTTCATGTTTTCGATCGGGGATCTGTCCCGGCGCGCGGGGGTCAAGGTGCCGACCATCCGTTACTACGAGCAGATGGGGCTGATCTCGGCCCCGGATCGCACGGAAGGCAATCAGCGGCGCTACGAGAAGGCCGATCTTGAGCGATTGACCTTCATCCGCCATGCGCGGGATCTCGGATTTCCGATCGAGGCGATTCGGGAGTTGCTGACGCTCAGCGGCCATCCGGAAGAGCCCTGCGAGCGGGCAGACCACATCGCCCGGGAACAGCTCGATGATGTCAGGGAAAAGATTGCGCGGCTGAAGAAGCTGGAGGCGGAACTCGCCCGCATCGTCTCCCATGCCGACTGCCATACGGTGGGGGATTGTTACGTGATCCGGGCGCTCTCCGATCACGGTCTTTGCGAACACGAGCATTGAGGACCGATGCTCACGGCCCAGCGCCGGGGCAGAGGTGGAGCGGTGATGGTCAAGGGCCCTCGGTTGGATTGGCCCGCTGGTCGAGCAGTGCCGCATCAATATTGCGACCTGCATAGAAGAAGCCGAGCACCAAGACGTCACCTTCCCGGGCGACGAAGGCAATGCTCAGGCGTCGGCGGAAGCCGATGATCCGAAGCCCGTCTACCGCGCCGCTTCGCAAACTTCCACGCTCAGGGTAGGCGCAGAGATCGGCGAGGAAGGATTTTACGGCACTGACATAGCTCCACGCCCTGTCCGAGCCCGAGCGTTCCGCGATGTAATCGTATAGGTCATTGAGCTCTCCGGCCGCATCCGGATGGATAATCAGCGGCCGGGTCATGTTACCGGTCACTCACGCGACTGCGGTGGCGCGCCTCAAGTCGCGCAAATACCTCGTCGCCAGAGATCAGCCGGTCGGGATTTTGTTTGGCATCGGCGAAACGAGCAGGAATTTCGACGTCGAGCCAGCGATCTCTTGCACCATCAAACTCATCAAGTAGTTCCAAGCCGGCGCGGACAACCGCCGAGGCATCGGAAAACCGACCGCTCGCCAGCTGACGTTCGATCCTCTCCCGATCATTGTCGTCGAGTTTAAGACTAATGGTCATCTGTCGACCTCCATGGAGACAAGCATACCATATCGCCAGCTTCAAAACAGCTGACAGTTCCCCCGTTGACAATCGATTTAAACTGGCGCATCACAACCGCCATGATCGACGTTCGCGCAACCATCTCCTGCACGTATTTTTGGGCCTACCGGTAACCGGCGGCCTGACAAGATCACATTGTCAACAGGCCGCCGTCAGGCGGCCTTGTTGTTTTCCGGACGACTTTCCCCCTGACGGCACGAAATGAGACCAAGGGAAAGCAACATGACCGAAGATACAAACCTTACACTCCCCCGCCCGCCGATCGTGGCCATCCGCCATGCCAAGCCGCGCGACCTGCCGCAACTCAACGCTATGATTCTGGCGCTCGCGCAGCATCACGGCGATGCTTCGGCGATGACGCCTGATGTCCTGGAGCGCGATCTGTTCGGACCCATGCCCTGGATCCAGGCGCTGGTTGCCGACAGCGGCGAAGAGGGCCTGATCGGCTACGCCATCCTCGTGCCGCTCTACAAGGCGCAAGAAGGCAAGCGCGGCATGGAGCTGCATCATCTCTTCGTGCGCGACGGACAGCGGGGCAACGGCATCGGCCAGCATCTCGTCGACCGGGCCCGCCAGATCGCCCGCGCTTCCGGCTGTGACTTCCTTTCGGTATCGGCTGCCACCGGCAATTTCGCCGCCCACCGCTTCTACGAAAACATGGACTTCATTCCGCGCCCGGTCACCGGCATGCGTTACCTGCAGGCCTTGAGCTGAGCCTCACCCGACAGACGCAAGGAGGAACCTCATGCCCCGCATCGTGATTGCCCTGCAGAACGACTATGCCGACTGGGAACCCGCGCTCCTGATGGCGGCAACGCGTTACTGGCTCGACTGCGAAGTGGTGACGGCAAGCCCGGATGGCAAACCCGTCATCTCCATGGGCGGGCTGAAGGTCACACCCGACGTCGGCTTTGACGCGATCGATGCCGAGCAGTTCGATGCGCTGATCATTCCCGGCGGCTATGCCTGGGAAAAGGGTGTGGCGTTTGACTTCACAGCGCTCGCCACGGCGTTTCGTGACAAAGGCAAGGTTCTCGGCGGGATCTGTGCGGCCGCGAGCGCGCTGGCGGCGACAGGCGTGCTCGACGAGGTCGCGCATACCGGAAATGCGCTCGCGTCGCACAAGAAGTATCCCGGTTATCGCGGGGAGGCTCGGTATGTGGACCAACCACAGGCAGCGCGCGACGGAAAGATCGTGACCGCAGCCGGCTCGGCACCGGATACCTTTACGATCGAAGTGCTGAAGGCGCTTGATCTCTTCGGGCCCGAAGCCGAGGAAGAGCTGACGATGTTTGCCGCCGAGCATCGCCGTTGAGAACTGATGTTGTCCGCATCAGTGCCTGACGGGCGGATTCTCCGACCATTTCTGCAGCGTTGTCTTGATCAGGATGAGAGCCGCCTGCTGGGCGTGATCGCGCTCGCGCGGGTCAACGATGGCCGAGAGGCGCTTCTCAAAAGCACCAACAGTCTCATGCACCCAGCGGTGCAGAGCGGGGTCCGGATAGTTGTCGAGCAGGGACCGGAGCGCATTCTCCATCCGCCGGCGTTCGATGCTCATATCCCCTCCGCAGTCATTTCGACGACAGAAAGATGACAGACAAGGCTTGCGCGATGCTGAACAGAGCCGTGAAAGCTTGTACCAAGTGTCGATGATAGGAACCCATAGGATGGCTTATTGCGGTGTGCTGGCTAGGCGCGGCGCGCCGGGCGATGCTCCCGCATCGGCCAAGCGGCGCAACAACGCCAGGGGCCTGCAATAAACCACCCTTGGTCGGCTTCCCGCCTATTCTGGCGTCGTCGAGTTCCTTGACCGATGCGTCAGCATCGCTCTTCGGACCTCTCCTAGCCAGAAAGTGCGGTCGAGCCGATCCTATAGACCCCTATCATCGACACTTGGTATCATTGCACCGCCGGGATCGCCTTCAGATAGGCGGCAATCGCCTCGCGATCGGCGGCCGTCAGTTCCGCCATGTTCTTCTGCACCTCGACCATGGAACCGCCGACACTGTCGTAATCGGGTGTGAAACCGGTTTCGAGATAGGTGACGATATCGCCTTCGCTCCACGACCCCATGCTCTTCGAGCCCGGCGTGATGTTGGGGATCGTGCCCTCGCCGTCCGGATTGGGACCACCGGCGAGCCACTGGCCGGAAAGGAAGCCTCCGAGCGCATTGCGCGGCGTATGGCATTCGCCGCAATGGCCAGGGCCTTCGACGAGATACTGGCCACGCTTCAGCATGTCGGAGGCATCGGCCAGTTCAACGCGCGGGGCATCGCTGAAGAACAGGAATTTCCAGCCGCCGAGCGCGATGCGCTGGTTGAAGGGGAAGCCCAACTCATGCGCAGGTGCTACGGCATCACTCGCCGGCAGCGTCTTCATGAAACCGTAGAGGTCGTTGATATCCTTCGGCGTCATGCGCGCATAGGAGCCGTAGGGGAAGGACGGGTAAAGGTGTTCGCCCGCGCGACCCACTCCACGGGTCATGGCATCGCCGAACTCGGCGAGTGTCCAGGCGCCGATACCGGCTTGCGGGTCGCTGGAAATGTTGGGTGCGTGGAAGGTGCCGAAATCGCTCTTCAGCGGTGCGCCGCCCGAAAGGACCAGCCGCGCATCGCCCGTGGCTCCGACCGGCGCATGGCAACTCGCACAACCACCGGCAAAGAACACTTCTCGTCCATGGGTGAGATCTGGTTCGCCGAGATTGGCCCAGACCGCAGGGTCCTGGCGCTGAGGCGCGGTGATGAAAAGGAACGTGCCGAAACCGGCTGCACCGAGCACGGCGAGCGTACCGAGCCCCTTTACCCATGTCGATGCCATCTCAGGCCTCCGTCTACTGCATGCACACGCCTGGAAGCGTGCAATTCGGCGGGCGATCCAGGTCGTCCGGAGATCACCCGCCGGGAGGGCCTTACTTCTTCAGACGGTAGGTCTGGTGGCAATCGCCGCAAGTGGCACCGACGGCCTGCATCGTAGCACCGACGCCGGCCTGATCAGCCGGAAGTGCGGCGAGCTGGGCTTCCGCGATGGAAGCGAGCTTGGCGGACTTGGCCTTGAAGTCGTCCATGTTCTGCCAGATCGCCGGCGCGGCTTCGGATTCCATGCCGGTTTCGCTGCCCGCGGGAAAATGGTCGGGGAAGGTCTTGCCGACTTCGGCGAGCGTAGTGAGGGCTGCCTTCACGGCTTCCGCGTCATAGGGCTTC
Organism: Rhizobium sp. AAP116; assembly: GCF_001295785.1. Classification (NCBI taxonomy): domain Bacteria; kingdom Pseudomonadati; phylum Pseudomonadota; class Alphaproteobacteria; order Hyphomicrobiales; family Rhizobiaceae; genus Rhizobium; species Rhizobium sp. AAP116. The sequence continues at coordinate 248,672 of NZ_LJIB01000007.1, read as the reverse complement.
TCGCCCTTGGCGATACCGCCGAGCGCGCCCATGGCACCGCCGACCTTCTTCATTTCATCCTGACGCACGGCCTGCGGTTCGCCCGCAGCAATGGCTGCGGTCACGCCAAGACAGATCGCCGTCGCGGCAGACAGAACGAGTTTCAACTTCATCAGCTTTTCTCCAGGGGCTCAGCCGGACGCACCGGCGATCGTTAGCAGGGCATCCTATGTTTGACGCCTTGGAACATCCGATTGAAGTCACAAAGGAGTGATGAGCATCACCCTTGGCAAGTTTCAGATATTTATGACGAATTCACGTCAGCAGGCTGTCAGTGAATTGTCAGCGAAGATGCCTGTACGGCGCTTGCCGGGACGCAGCTGAAGGCTGCGGTCGGGTTCGCGACCATGTCCCGCGATCTCGATCCGGTCATCGAAGATGGAAAGGACCGCGAAGGCGTTCTAATGCTCCGTATCGACCATGCCACGGAAGTTGACGAAGTGAACGCCGTTCTTCTCGGCATAATTGCCGGTGTGCTGGTGGCCGTTGAGATAGGCCAGGGCCGAGGAGGACTCGGCGATGAGACCGGAGAGAGCCTCTGCACCCCAAAGCGCATGATCGGATGGCGGGTAGATGGGGTAGTGCCCGAGAAGAATGACGTCTTCGCCGCTTTCCTCGGCGGCCGCAAGTTGATCGGCGATCCAGGTCATCTGACGATCGGAAATGCCGGCATTCCACCTGTTGGCGTTCGGCGCACCTTGTTCCCGCAACGCAGCAAGACGCTGCTCGGCTTCGATCCGCCTTGGGTCGCCCTCCGGCGGAGCGAAGAGCGAGATCTCGTTGCCATCTGTGACCAGTAGACGAAGACCCTTCATTCGCACTGCATGATAGGGCGCCGGCATCCCGAGCCTGGGGTAAACCTGCGCCAGGCGCGCCGGGTCAACCATGAAGTCGTGATTGCCAGGCAGCAGGATGCGCGGCGCCTGCAACGTCTCGAGAAGATCGAGAACGGGTGGGAAATTCTCCCAACCGCGGTCGATCAGGTCGCCCAGCACCACCACGGCATCGAGGTTCTGGGCATTGAAGTGCTGCAAGGCTTCACCGAGCTTGTCGAGCGAGCGGCGGAAGTAGCGGTCCCGCTCCCGATCCGGGTCGAGGTCGGCATATTGGGGATCTGCGATGATGCCGAGCCGCAGGCGGGCGAGAGTGTCAGTCATGGATGCACCGTTTGTGGTTTTCGGCGGTGCATAGGCCCTGGCCATGACGGGTGAATGACAGTCCCTCAGCCAGGAAGATTGGGCTGTATCCGGGTCTGCGGCACGATCCCGCCATACAGCGTCATGCAGATCAAGGTCAGCGGGACCGCAAGCATGGCGCCCACGGCACCCCATAACCAGGTCCAGAAGACGATGGCGACAAAGAGCATGAAGGCGTTCATCTGCAGCCGCTTGCCCATTACCGCCGGGATCAGCAGGTTTTCCAGGAGACCATCGAGAAGGAAGAAGACAAAGGCCGGCAGGAGGCCGATCAAGAGGCTTTCATGCACCAGCAAGCCGGCGATCGCCATGGCGATGGTGACCATGGCTATGCCGAGAAATGGGATAAAGCTGAGCAGGAAGGCCGCCACACCCCAAAGCGCCGGTGTACCCAGACCGCCGATCCACGCGACCACTGCGGCGACAGCACCGAAGATACCGTAAACGACGACCGCCGTCGCAAAATAATAGCCGAGCGCTTCCTCGACCTCGTTGAAAAGGCGGATGGCCTTCAGACGACGCGCACGGTCGGAAAAGGCGCGGATCAGTTCTCGACGCAGTGCCAACCGACAGGACAGGAAAAGCAACAGGCCGGCGATGAAGATGAAGAGCTGCACAAGGGCTGGCGTCACGCCGGCTGCAACGGTCGAAAGAATGGTGCCGGAATTCTCCAGCATTGTTTCCATGGAATCCGGCCCGCGCGACAGGATCGCCAGGGGCCGCTGCATCCACGGAATACCCTCAAGATATTCGATCGTGCGATTGATCATGTCCGGACCATTTTCGACCAACATGTTGATCGGCGTCCAGACGATGCTGACCAGAACGAGTAGCAGGACCAGGAAAAGGCCGGACAAGATGACGGCCGTCACAGTGGGCGGCATGCCGAGCTTGCCGAGACGGTCGGCCGCAATTCCGAGGATGAGGCCGACGACGATCGCCATGGTCAACGGGATGAGGATGAACGAAGCCAGATGCAGCGCGACAAGCGCAAAGATCAGAAAAAGACCAATGACCGACCAGGACACGACATAGTCGAGCCCCGTCTTCTTGAATCGAACCTTGCGAGAGGGACTATGGCGATGGTTGACCTGCACGTTCACCGGACGCTCCCGGACAGGCATTTCTCTCGGTTGATAGATGATGACATGATGTTGTTCCCTCGCGACGTCCTTCAACGTGCGGGAACAACATCCGTTCCACCGGGAATAACACGGTCAGTGTTTCGGATACGGCAGATCAGCTCTGAGGTGCGACCAGCGTCAGACCGATGCCCCATGGATCTGCGAAACTGAAGCCGCGCGGGGTCCGCTCCACCTTGATCTCCAGGCTTTCCAGAGTGGTCAGCACGTCGGTCAGAACAGAGTGATCGTTGAAGGCGAGTTCGTAGTCCTGGAGCCCGGTCATTGCCCCTGTGCGAGCTGGCGCCTTGCGGCTGTTCCAGATGTTGGCGGCCACATGATGATGGTAGCTGCCGGAGGCATAGAAGCTCGCTCCCGGATAGCTCGCCATCTTCTTCAGACCAAGCACGCCTTCGTAGAAACGGTCCGCTTCAGGCACGTCGCCGACCTGGAGATGAATATGTCCAAGAGCCGCGTCCGGCGAGATGCCGGCCCACGGGGTCTTCGGAGCACCGTCATAGAGCGCCTGCAGATCAAGCCGGCGCGTGTCCATCTCGACGGTCCCATCAGGATGATAGGTCCATTCCTCCGGCTTGCGGTCCCGGTAGACCTCGATGCCGTTGCCTTCCGGGTCGGAGAGGTAGATCGCCTCGCTCACAAGGTGGTCGCTGGCACCTTCGAACTGGAGGCCGAGATTGGCAGCGTGCGCCAGCCAGTGGGCGAGCTCGGCGCGATCGGGCATGAGGAAGGCGTTGTGAAAGAGACCGGCTGCATTGCGGGGTGCAGCGGCTGCATCGCCGCGCGTCGTCAGGGTCAGGAGAACGCGATCACCGGCGCCGAGCTCGACACCACTCGGTCCATGCGCCAAGCGCTTCAGCCCGAGGGCCTTCTCGTAGAAGCCGGCCATCATCTCCAGATCACGCACGACGAGATGGGCGCGGCCGACATGCACGGGGCGGCTTAGGGCAAAGGATGCGGTTTCTGCATGGGCGGATGTCATCACGTTTCTCCTGCGGCCGAAAGCGACCTCTGGACCCAGATATGGGATAAAACCGTCGTTCACAAAAGACGACACTTCTTCGAAACATCGTTCGATAAAGATTGACGACCCGACACGCCTCAAAGTTGATCCTGATCAATGCGGCGCAGCACCAACGGACGCATTCTGCCTTCATAAAGAGGAAACACCCGGTGGGTGATAAAGGAGAGCAAGATGTACAAGAAGATCATCGTTCCGGTCGATCCGGCAGCCATTGCGGTCGGCGAGACGATCCTGACCAAGGCCAAGTCCCTGCTCGACGCAGGCGGCGAGATCGTGCTTCTGACCATCATCGAGGACATCCCCGGCTACCTGGCGATCGACGTTCCGGTCGACCTCATCGAGGGCGCGATCAACGACGCCAAGGCCAAGCTCGTCACGCTCAAGGAAACGACAGGGGTCAGCGCCCATATCGAGATCCGCTCCGGCGCCCCAGCCCGCGAGATCCTGGCGACGGCCGAGGAGCACAAGGCGGACCTGATCATCGTTGGTTCGCATGTGCCCGACTTCTCGAACTATTTCATCGGCGCCACGGCAGACCGGGTGGTGCGCCACTCGAAGATCTCCGTGCTGGTCGATCGGTGATGTTATGATGGAGAACCCCGTACAAGCCATGGACACAGCCCATTTCGAACGCATCCTGCTCGCCCGCAAGGACGAGATCGAGCGGCGGCTGAAAAAGATCGATACCGATCTCGGCACCCTGAAGAGTGCCGACAGCACCGAACGCGCCACCGAGGCGGAGAACGACGAAGTGCTGGAGGAATTCGGCCAGGTCGGCGAGGAGGAATTGCGAGCGATCGATGCCGCTCTGGACCGAATTGCCAAGGGGCGGTATGGTCAATGCGTGACATGCGGCGAGCCGATTTCGATCGAGCGGCTGAAAGCCGTGCCGCATACGCCATTCTGCCAGGACTGTGCAGCCGCTCATTGAGCGGTAGCTTTCGAGGGGCGATGGGCAGGCCGGAGTGATGAGCTCCGGCCTGTTTCTTTATGCTATTTCTTGCGCATGGCCTCGGCAAGCGCCGCACCCAGACCACCCATCGCAGGCTGTTCCGGCTTCGGCGGGCGAGCGTTGGAATGCTTCATGGCGCTGGCATTGCCCTTGGCATCGCCGCGCATCGAGGGCTGTTGCGCCTCGCCGCCGTCTTTCCGCATGGTGAGGGCAATGCGCTTGCGCTTGACGTCGACTTCGACGACGCGGACCTTCACGACATCGCCGGCCTTCACCACCTCATGCGGATCCTTGACGAAGCGATCGGCAAGCTGCGAAACGTGGACCAGTCCATCCTGATGCACACCGATATCGACGAAGGCACCGAAGGCGGCGACATTGGTCACGGTTCCTTCCAGCGTCATGCCGACCTTGAGATCGGTGATTTCATCAACGCCCTCGGCAAAGGTGGCGGTCTTGAAGCTTGGACGCGGGTCGCGACCCGGCTTTTCCAATTCGGCAATGATGTCCTTGACCGTCGGCAGACCGAACTGCTCGTCGATAAAGCGCTTCGGATCGAGGCCTTTCAGCGTCGCGCTATCGCCCATCAGCGAGCGTAGGTCGCGGCCGCAGGCGGCGACGATCTTCTTCGCCACGCCGTAAGCTTCCGGGTGGACGGAGGACGCATCGAGCGGCTCCTTGCCGTTCGGAATACGCAGGAAGCCGGCGCATTGCTCGAATGTGCGGGCGCCGAGGCGCGGCACTTTCAGGAGATCCTTGCGGCTGGCGAAGGGGCCGGTCTCGTCGCGATGGGCAACGATGGCCTCCGCCGTCGTCTTGCCGAGGCCCGAGACGCGGGCGAGCAACGGGGCGGACGCCGTGTTCACGTCGACGCCGACGGCATTCACCGCGTCTTCAACGACGGCATCCAGCGAGCGGCCGAGGCGACCCTGGTCCACGTCATGCTGGTACTGGCCGACGCCGATCGATTTTGGCTCGATCTTGACGAGTTCGGCCAGCGGGTCCTGCAGACGCCGCGCAATCGAGACGGCGCCGCGCAGGGAGACGTCGAGATTGGGGAATTCCTTTGCCGCCGTTTCCGAGGCTGAATAGACGGAGGCGCCGGCTTCAGACACGATGACCTTTGTCGGCTTCGGGGCGGTCGCGGGGAACTGGGCGAGCATATCGGCCACCAGCTTTTCCGTCTCGCGGCTGCCGGTGCCGTTGCCGATCGAGATCAGCTCGACATTGTGCTTGCGGATGAGGCTGGCGAGTTCGGTCTGGCTGCCGCGGATGTCGTTGCGCGGCTGGAAAGGATAGACGGTGGTCGTCTCGACCACTTTGCCGGTGCCATCGATGACGGCGACCTTGACGCCGGTGCGGATGCCAGGGTCAAGGCCCATGGTCGGGCGAGAGCCTGCGGGGGCGGCGAGCAGCAGGTCTTTCAGGTTTCGGGCGAAGACGTGGATCGCCTCTTCCTCGGAGCGTTCACGCAGATCGCGCATCAGGTCGAGCGACAGCGACACGGAGAGCTTCACCCGCCATGTCCAGCCGGCAACCTCCAGCAGCCACTGGTCGGCGGGGCCTTTGCCGGCGACCTGATAGGCGGCGGCGATCATGCGCTGGCTGGTTTTAACAGGGGACGTGTCGTCACGGTCGACCTCGATCGAGAGCGACAGGAACTCCTCGTTCCAGCCGCGCAGCATGGCGAGCGCCCGATGGCCGGGGACGGTTGCCCAGCGTTCGAAATGGTCGAAATAGTCCGAGAATTTCGCACCCGCCTCGGCCTTGCCGTCGACGAGCTTGGAATAGAGGATCGCGCGATCCTTCATGTCGTTGCGCAGGCGGCCGATGAGATCGGCGTTTTCGGAGATCTGCTCGGCGATAATGTCGCGGGCGCCTTCGAGCGCTGCCTTCACGTCCGCAACGTCCTCGGTGATGTAACCGGCTGCCAGCTTCTGGGGATCGCTCGTCCGGTCGGCGAGGATCGCATCGGCCAGCGGCTGCAGCCCCTTTTCCCGGGCGATCTCGGCGCGGGTGCGGCGCTTCGGCTTGTAGGGCAGATAGAGGTCTTCGAGCTCGGCCTTGGTGGTAACCTGGGCGATCTTGCGGGCGAGCTCGTCGGTCATCTTGCCCTGGCCGTCGATGCTCTCGAAGATCGATTTGCGGCGGGCGGCAAGCTCGCGCAGGTAGATCAGCCGTTCGGCGAGGTTGCGCAGCTGAGTGTCATCCAGGCCGCCGGTCACTTCCTTGCGGTAGCGGGCGATGAAGGGGACCGTGGCCCCCTCATCCAGCAGACCGACGGCGGCCGTTACCTGATCGGGACGGGCATTGATCTCGGTGGCGATGAGGGCGGCAATGGATCTGATGTCGTCGGCCATGGGTGTTCCATTCATTCATTCAGGGTGCGGACCATAGCGGGCGAATGCGGCAAGGCAACGGGCATGCGCCCCACTTCACAGGAAAGCAGGGCCATCCAAGGTCAATTCGGCTTGACCTTTCTCCCCTTCCCCCTTAACCGCCGGGCATTCCCCTTGTGGCATTGGAGGCTGGCGATGAAGGTTTTGTTGATCGGATCGGGTGGACGCGAACATGCGCTGGCCTGGAAGATCGCCCAGTCGCCGCTTTTGTCGAAGCTTTATGCCGCCCCCGGCAATCCGGGGATCGCCGAAGAGGCCGAGCTTGTTGCGCTCGACACGGAGGATCACAGCGCGGTCGTGCAGTTCTGCAAGGACAAGGCGATCGACTTCGTCGTCGTCGGCCCGGAAGCACCGCTGGTCGCCGGCATTGCCGACCGGTTGCGCGAGGCAGGCATCGCGGTCTTTGGGCCGTCGGCGGCGGCTGCCCAGCTCGAGGGCTCCAAGGGCTTCACCAAGGATGTCTGCGCGCGCTTCAACATTCCGACCGGCGCCTATCAGCGCTTCAACAATGCGCCAAAAGCCAAGGCCTATGTGCGCGAACAAGGCGCGCCGATCGTCATCAAGGCCGATGGGCTTGCCGCTGGCAAGGGCGTGACGGTTGCCATGACGCTCGACGAAGCGCTGGCCGCCATCGACGACTGCTTCGAAGGTGCCTTTGGGGCTGCCGGTGCCGAAGTCGTGGTCGAAGCCTTCCTCGACGGCGAAGAAGCGAGCTTCTTCTGCCTTTCAGACGGCAAGTCGCTTTTGGCCCTCGCGACTGCCCAGGACCACAAGCGTGTGGGCGACGGCGATACCGGGCCGAATACCGGCGGCATGGGCGCCTATTCGCCGGCACCTGTGATGACACCTGAGATGGTCGAACGGACGATGAAGGAGATCATCGAGCCGACGATGCGCGGCATGGCCGAGATGGGCCACCCCTTCCAGGGCGTGTTCTTCGCCGGGCTGATGATCACCGAAAAGGGTCCGGAACTGATCGAATACAATGTCCGTTTCGGCGATCCGGAATGCCAGGTGCTGATGATGCGGCTGAAGAGCGATCTTTTGGCCATCCTCCATGCCTCGGCCACCGGCACGCTGGATCAAGTGACGGCCGAGTGGAGCGAGGACCCGGCACTGACCGTGGTGCTGGCGTCCAAAGGCTATCCGAGTGCCTATGACAAGGCGACGGCGATTGCCTCGCTTCCTGAGGCGCGCCATGGTGCCAAGGTCTTTCATGCGGGAACGGCGATCAAAGACGGCCAGCTGGTGGCAACGGGTGGACGTGTGCTCAACGCCACGGCCCGCGGCACGAGCGTAGCCGAGGCTCAGGCTGCGGCCTATGGCCTGGTTGATGCCGTAAAATGGGAGAACGGCTTCTGCCGCCGCGACATCGGCTGGCGGGCGATCGAGCGCGAAAAGGCCTGACGGGCAAGCGCTCTCCCACCGCCGGGAGCATGAAATCGATCATTCGTTCAAATTTTACCAAAGCTCCTGACCGGATCGAAAGAAACGATCGCTAATGTTCATCCCAACAATCGGGGAATAACGTGATGCGTTTCATCGTTTCGACATCCATGATGCTTGCCGTCTCGGCGCTTGCCATGCCGGCTCAGGCCGGTTCGATCTCGACCGTGACCGGACTTTCCGCGAGCCAGCCTAGCATTCTGACGATCGATTGCGCCCACTGCCCGCCGCCCGCTGCGCGGGTCGGACGGACAGATTATCAGGTCCCCACCGTTCCAAGCGGCAGCCAGACCGCGGAAGTGGTCGATGTAGATGGCGAAAAGAAGCTGAAGCGGGTGGAGAGTTGGCTCGGCGGCTCGCCCGTCGTGGTCTACACATCCGCGACAGGCTGGGCCACCGACGGCTCGACCATCGTCGCGGGCGGCCTGCCCGCCGCCAACGAGATCGACCATGGCGCAACGACCGCCGCCGTCGACGCACCGGTCGAGGCCGACAAGGCACCGGCGCTGGCAGGCTTCGACCTGCGTCTAAACTAATCCCCCCCATCCGCCCGCCTAACGATCCGGGCGCGGCGGTCTCTCGTGGTCGACACGGACATAACGCCCGGCCCAGTCCCGGGCGTTATGTCGTGAGCCCCTCCCCCATATATCATCGGTATTTTTTCATATCGCCGCATCTGTGGACGCTTAAATTCATTTAAATCTTTAAAGGCGAGGCTGTCTTGCAAATCCTCGGGACATGACGTGCCGATCCGTTCGACTGTTCCACCTCCCTGGCGCCCGAACCGCACGACAGACGAAAGCTCCCTCGCCCATGAAAAACCTCCGGATTTCCTTCCAGCTGATCTTGCTGATCGGTGGCCTGATGGCGGCTTTTGCCGCCGCCACTTATCTGCAGGTCCGCTCCTCCACCGAGACCATCTACCAGCAGCGCTATGAACTTCTGAGAACACAGGTGGAATCGGCGCTCTCGGTCATGAAGGACTACAACGACCGCGCCGCGGCTGGCGAGTTCTCCGTCGAGGAGGCCCAGAAGCTCGCTTACGGGCAGGTTGGAAAGATGCGCTTCGAGCCGGACGGCTATTTCTTCGCCTATGACTACGACGTCGTGATGGTCTTTCATCCCAATACCAAACTGGTCGGCAATTCCGGCAAGGGCAAGGGCGACCCCAACGGCTTCCTCTACCGCGACGAACTGGTCAAGCTCGGTCGCGCCGGCGGCGGTTTCGTAGAGTTCATCGGTCCCAAGCCGGGCCAGGATCCGAACGATTACAGCTTCCCGAAGGCCGCTTACGGCAAGGCGTTCGAGCCCTGGAACCTCGTCGTTGTCACGGGCCTCTATACCGACGACCTGAAGGCCGAGATCCGGTCCAGCATCATGAAGACGGTCGGCATGTCCGCCGGGATCTTCTTCCTTGCTCTGATCGCGGCCTATTTCGTCATCCGCAACATCACCACCCCGCTCAAGGCGATCCATGACGCGCTGGAAGCCGTGGCCGACGAGAATGTCAACATTGCCATACCGCATACCGACCTCAGCAACGAGATCGGCATGATGGCGACCGCCACGAAGAGCCTGCAGGACAAGGTGCGCGAGCGCCATGCGCTCGCAGCCCGCCAGGAAGAGCAGAAACGCGAACTCGACAGCGAACGCAGCCAGAATGCAGAAGCGCAGCTTGCTGAAGCTCGCCAGCAGGCGCACGTCGTTTCGACCATCGGCCAGTCGCTGGAACAGCTCGCCCATGGCGACCTGACGGTGCGTTGCGCCGATCTGGGCCCGAAATATGCGGCACTCCGTGACAACTTCAACGATGCGCTCGCCCGTCTCGAAGAGGCCATGGCACGCGTCAACCTCAAGGGCAACGATATTGCCGTATCGAAGGAAGAGATCCGTCGGGCCTCGGGTGAGCTTGCCACCCGCACCGAACGTCAGGCCGCCAATCTCGAGGAGACGTCTGCCGCCCTCGACGAGCTGACCGTCGCAGTTCGCCAGACGGCGGATGGTGCGCGGGAAGCCGCCAATCGCGTCGGCACGGTTAGCGACGAGGCGCGCCAGAGCGACGAGATCGTTACCAAGGCAATCAACGCCATGAGCGGCATCGAGCAGTCTTCCGCCGAGATCACCAAGATCATCGGCGTGATCGACGAAATCGCCTTCCAGACCAACCTCCTTGCACTGAATGCCGGTGTCGAGGCGGCCCGTGCGGGCGAAAGCGGCAAGGGCTTCGCCGTCGTTGCGCAGGAAGTTCGCGAGCTTGCCCAGCGCTCCGCGGCTGCCGCCAAGGAGATCAAGGACCAGATCGCCCGCTCGTCGGCTCAGGTCGAACAGGGCGTGCAGCTGGTCGGCCAGACCGGCGAAGCGCTGAAGCGCATTTCCGACCAGATCGCCAGCGCCAACGACATCGTCTCGAAGATCTCGCACAGCGCCCAGGAGCAGGACACGACGCTTCGGTCGATCTCGTCCGCAGTCAACCAGCTCGATACGGCAACCCAGCAGAATGCGGCAATGGCCGAGGAAACGACAGCTTCGGCCGAGGTTCTCGCCAACGACACCGGCGACCTGCTGGACCTGATCCGCAGCTTCAAGACCAGCCAGGCTGGTGCCGGCCAGCCGCAGTATCGCATGGCGAGCTGAGCGAACACCGCTTCCATGAACACAAGGCCGCCGGAGCAATCCGGCGGCCTTTCTCGTTTCAGCGGATGCTTTTGATGTGTGCTTCGAGCTTGTCGAGTTCCAGGTCGGAGAAGACTTCGATGCCGGCCTGACGCATCAGGGCTGCGGTGACGCCAAAACCGGGATGGCGGGTGCCGGAAAACGAGCCGTCATAGATGAAGCCGGAGCCGCAGGAGGGGCTGCCGTCGATGAGGAGCGCGAAGCGGCAATCCTGCGCGCGGGCGAAGGCCACGGCCTTGCGGCCACCCTCGATAAATTCCGCAGTGACGTCGCCGCCTGTCACTTCCAACACCCGGGCCCGACCGGCAAGGACATCGTCACCGTTTTTGCCGCCTTCGATTTCAGCGGGTGGACGTGGCGTCGGCAGGCCGCCGGCCTGTTCGGGGCAGTAACCGACGATCCGGCCCTCGGTCTTCCAACGCTCAATCAGGGGATCGTGGAGGGGTTTGCCCTTGCCGTCGTAACGGACAGGGCGCCCGAGCAGGCAGGCGCTTATGAGAATCTTGGGGGGCATCAAGGTCAGTCGTCCAGTTTACCCAGATAGTCGGCTCGCTCGTGAATGATGCGCACAACTTCCACCATGCTATCCTCCAGAATGACGTAGAAGATCAGATGTGAGCCGCAACGCCTGCGGCGGTAACCAGGCCGCAATGAAGGTACCTCGCTGCCTGAAAACGGATGGACTCCGATTTCCCCGATCATCGCAAGGATCTGCCTGAGGTATCGCTCGGCTTGATCCTCAGACCATCGATCCCGCGTGTAGTCACCGATTTCGAGAAAATCCTGGCGTGCGGCCGGACTGAGCCGGATCTCAGCCACGGCTTTTCCATCTTTCGCGAACGGAAGTCATGAGATCTTCTGGATCGAAAGAAACGGAGGGCCCACTGTTTTCCCCCTCGATCAGCGCGTTGCGCAGCCATTCGACCCTGGCCTGCTCCTCCTTCAAAAGCTGCAGACCGGCTTCGACCACCTCTTGCGCCGACTTAAACTGGCCGCTTTCGAGCTGGGCGTCGATGAAGCTGTCAAAGGGCTCAGCGATGGTCACCTGGACGGGCTTGTTCATGCGAGTGGCCTCCGGCTTTCTTCGCGTCAAGAATAACACAAGATATCGCGGTCAGAAAACGGTCACTGGAAATGAAAAACCCCGCCGAAGCGGGGTCTCAAATCATCAGCCTGTGATCTTGGAGAAGTCGGCGACCGTTGCAGTCGCCTCGCGGATCGCCTTCAGGAGCGCCAGACGGTTGGCGCGGATGGCGGCGTCCTCGTCGTTGACCAGGACGTCCTCGAAGAACTTGTCGACCGGGCCGCGGAGCGTCGAGAGCGCCTGCATGGCGGAGCGGAAGTCTTCCGATGCCACAGCGTCAGCTGCCGATTTCGAGGCGGACTGGATGGCGGCGAAGAGGGACTTTTCCGCGTCGAGCTTCAGCAGCGCTTCCGAGACGCCATCGGCGACGACGGTGCCCTTCTTCTCTTCGGCTGCCAGCAACTGGGTGGCGCGCTTGGTGCCGGCCAAGAGATTCAGGCCGTCTTCCGAGGTGATGAAGGCGGTCAAGGCTTCGGCCTTGCGAGCGACCATCAGGAGGTCGTCGGCCTCGGGCGTCAGCACGGCATCGATGATGTCGTGGCGGGCGCCCTGGTCGCGCAGATAGACCTTCAGGCGGTCGTGGAAGAAGGAGAGGAGGTCGATGCTCAGCGTGAAAACATCACGATCTTGCAGCTTCTGCTTTTCGAGCACCCTCGGTCCATTTGCAGCATGGCTTGGCAGCACCAATTGCGCATCGATAGCCGCCAAAAGGCGCAGACGTATGCCCTCCTCCAAAATCATCCTAACTACACCGAGCGCCGCGCGACGCAAAGCATATGGGTCTTTCGAACCCGTCGGCTTTTCGTTGATCGCCCAAAAGCCGGCGAGCGTGTCCAGCTTGTCCGCGAGCGCGACTGTCAGACCCACCTTGTCTTCCGGCAGACGGTCCGAGGGGCCGTTTGGCTTCCAGTGGTCCTCGATGGCAGCAGCTACGGATGCATCTTCGCCCTGCAAAGCTGCGTACTTGCGGCCCATCGCGCCCTGGAGTTCGGGGAATTCGCCGACGGCTTCGGTGCGCAGGTCGGCTTTCGCCAGCACCACGGCGCGGTCAACGAGGGCGGCATCAGCGCCGACGATCGGGGCCAGCACCTTGGCCAGTTCGCGGATACGCGCGACGCGCTCGCCCTGCGTGCCGAGCTTGGCGTGGAAGGTGACGTTCAGCGCGTCGAGCTTGGCCATGCGCTGGTCGAGCGGCTTCTTGAGATCCAGGTCGAACTTCGCGGCAGAGGCTTTCAGCGTGTCGAGGTCCGGCAGGTCGCCCTGGTCGCGCTTCCAGAAGTGCAACGCATCCGACAGGCGGGCGCGCACGACCTTGCCATTGCCATGCATGATCTCGCGGCCGCCGTCGGTGGCCTGGATGTTAGAGATCAGGATGAAATGGTTGGAGAGCTTGTCCGTCTCACCCTGCGGGCGCACGACAAAACACTTCTGGTTGGTCTTGATGGTCAGGCGGATGATCTCGGCCGGGATCGAGAGATAATCCTCTTCAAACGTGCCGAGCAGGACCTGCGGCCATTCGACGAGGCCGGAGACTTCCTCCAGCAGGCCCTCGTCCTCGACCAGTTCCAGCCCATTGGCAAAGGCGATGTCGCGGGCGTCGTGCAGGATCATGTCCTTGCGACGCTCGGCATCGAGGATGACCTTGGCGCGCTCCAGGCTCGAAACGTAGTCGTCGAAGCGCTTGACGGTGATGGCATCAGGCGCGTGGAAGCGGTGGCCATAGGTGACGTTGCCCGCCACAATGCCATCGATCTCGAAGGGGATGACCTGCACTTCGTCATGCTCGGGGCCGAAGGTGCAGACGATCGACTGCAGCGGGCGCACCCAGCGCAGGCTTTCCATGCCCTTACCCTCGATGCCGCCATAGCCGGATCCCTTGGGCATCGAGGCAAAGCCCGAGCGCATCGACTTCGGCCAGGGGAAGGCCCTGATGATGCCGGGCATGACATCGGCGATGATTTCTTCCGCCGCACGACCGGGCTTTTCCATGTAGGCGACGTAGAAATCGCCCTTCTTCGGATCGGTCTTGATGATGGCCTGGTCGATCGAGGTGAGGCCAGCGCCGCGCAGGAAGCCGTCGATCGCTCCTTGAGGCGCCGAGACGCTTGGGCCCTTCTTCTCTTCCTTGATGTCGGCGGAACGGGCGGTTAGGCCACGGATATCCAGCGTCAGGCGCCGGGGCGTCCAGTATTCGCGCGCGCCCTCATAGGTGAGACCCGCATCGACAAGCGCATCGGTGACCATCTTCTTCAGATCGCCAGCCGCCTTGCGCTGCATGCGGGCGGGGATTTCCTCGGAGCGGAGTTCGAGCAGAAGATCAGGCATTGGTGTTCTCCGAGGCCCGCATGCCGTTTTCCTGATTGCGCGTCCTCGCGCCTGCGGCGCTGCGGGTGCGCGGCGTGGCCGGGATTTCTTCGGAGCGGAGTTCGAGCAGGAGATCGGGCATCGGGTCTGACTTTTCGAGATGTTGCTTGAGGCTGCGGCGGACTTAGCAAGCCCTGCGACAAAAGTCATCCATGGATCGGCGCAAAATGGCGGGTGGATCAGGCGGCGGCCAGGGGATCACCCCCACCCGCGCGTTACGCGCGACCTCCCCCCACAAGGGGGAGGTGGATGGCTACCACCCTCCCCCGCCACCGCCGCCGCCGCCACCGCCGGAGGAGCCGCCGGAGAAGCCTGACGAGGACGAGGAGCTGGAAGGAGGCGGTGTCGGGATGGTGGAGGCGATCGTCGAGGCCATGGAAGATGAGAAGCCGCCGATGCGGTCACCGAACCCGCCGGGATTGCTGCCGTGATACCAGCCGGGGCTGTAGGCGGCGGTCGCGGCGCCTGCGGCAGCGGTTGCGAGCCAGGTTTCGAAGGTCCGCGACCAGGGCTTTTCGACGCCGAGGGCCACCGCGTAAGGCAGGAGCTTTTCGAAATGGCTGGGCGACATCGTCGGCGCGCCGGCCATGTTCATCCGGTCCTTTTCGGCCAATGTCAGATAAATGCGCAGGCCCTCGATGCCGTCCATCAGCTTGCGGCCGAGCGGCGTCGGCGCGCCCATCAGGAAGAAGAAGAGCAGGTTGACCAGGAGGATGCCACCGAAGGCGATGAGCACCGGGAATTGGTGGGTGGATTCGAGGTCCATCCACATGGAGATCAGCATCAGGCTCATGGTGGAGAGCGCGACAAAGCCGATCAGGGCCAGCGCCAGGACGGCGATGATCTTGCTGAAGAGAGAGCGGCCCCGCCTGAACGAGTTGACCAGCCCGATGGTGAAAGTACCGAAGAACACCGAGAAGAAGGTCGGCACGAAGATCAGCGCATAGACGTCCTCGTCGAGGTCTCCGAAAATGAAAAGTGCTGCGACCACGGCAATCGAGAGGCCGATGCCGAGCGAAGTGTAGCCGGGATTGCCATTGTAGTACTTGTTGCGGTGTTCCTTCTCGATCGCCTGGCGGAAGCGGTTACCGACCGATTGCACCTTTTTGCCGTTGGCCTTGTCGATGACGAGCGTGTCGCCGCTTGACGGAATTTCCGCAATCAGAGCAGCCTCACCGGACTGCAGCTTGCTGGTGACGGTCTTCTTCGTGCGGCGGATGGTGATGCTGCTGTCGAGATCATCGAGCTCGACATAGCCAGCAACTGCGAGATTGAGTGCTGCGGCGGAAAGTGCTGTCCAGCCGGCACCTGAGAAGCCTTTGTTATCGATGTAATTAACTAGCGCAGGAGAGATGCCTTCCGGCGGATCCCAGCGGGGGACCACGATACCTTTTGGCGGATCGCGGCCGACGGCGACCCAGGAGCGCAGGTAATAGAGGAAGATGACGGCCAGGCCGCCGAAGCCGATGATGGTGTTGAGGTTGTCGCGGATGAACCACCAGGTGCTGTCTTCCGACGAGGGCGCTGCCACCACGCCCTTGTCGAAGGCGAGCACGATGGTCAGGCCTTCGTTCGGGCTCAGTGGCTGCGTGGTCTGGAATTCGAGACCGTTCGATCCCGGGATTTCACGGGCGTTCTGAGCGGTGGAACCCGATGGACCGGTGTAGACGGTGGTTCTTGTCGGAACGGCATCATCTGGAAGCGTGACGGTCGCGCCCGCGCGATC
Organism: Rhizobium sp. AAP116; assembly: GCF_001295785.1. Lineage (NCBI taxonomy): Bacteria > Pseudomonadati > Pseudomonadota > Alphaproteobacteria > Hyphomicrobiales > Rhizobiaceae > Rhizobium > Rhizobium sp. AAP116. The sequence goes on along the minus strand of NZ_LJIB01000007.1, from coordinate 232,630 downwards.
GATCGGGAAGAGCCAGCCATTGCCTGTCACGTTCCAATAGAGCTCGTCGTGATCGTCGAAGTAACGGATCTGCCGGCCGGTCCAGTAGGTTATGGTGTAGGTGTATTCGCCTGGCTGGAGGAAGACGTCGGCTGAGCCGGTATAGATACGGATGCCGCCGGAGACGGTTTCGGTATGGTTGGCTTCCGGCCGACCGTCCCGTTCAACCGAAATCAGCTCGAAATCGACCTTCTGGCGAAAGCCCCGCGCATCCTGGGCATAAAGCGGGAAGTCGCGGAAAATTCCGCGCCTGATCTCGTTGCCCTCGGCATTGACGGTGATCGTTTCCGTCACCTCGATCGTAGCGTCGGGCAGGACCACGATATCGGCGTGGTAGTCGCGGATGACCTCTTCAGCCTGCGCGCCGCATGCCATCCAGATGAGGAGAAGGAAGGCGGAGCACAGGCGAAGCAGTGAGGTCATTTCGGATCGTTCCTGACGAGTTCGACGCCGAGTGAGGCGAGCGCATCCCAGTAGGCGGGATAGGTCTTGGCGACACAGCCGGGGTCGAGAATGGTGATGTCGCGGATCTTCAGGCCAGCCAGCGCAAAGCTCATGGCGATGCGGTGATCGGCGAAGGTATCGATGTCAGCCGGCAGCGACTGGCCTGCGAGCGACGGGGCCGAGAAGACCACGAGGTCGTCGCCCTCTTCCTTGGCCAGGCCCTCGCGGATGTTGTTGAGGCCAGTGGAGACGGCGCGGATGCGGTCGCATTCCTTGACCCGCAAGTTCTCGATGCCAACGAAGCGCACGGGCGTCTCGTTGAAGGCCGCAAGCACGGCAATCGTCGGGATCGCATCCTGCATCTGACTGCCATCGATCACGGCCGGCATGTTCGGGAACTGGGCGATCACTTCATAGGCCTTGGCGTCCGGCTGGGTGAAGGCATCCGATGGCGTGCCGATGTCGATCTGGCCCCTGGTCAAGACTTCCGCACCCCACAGATAGGTGGCGGCAGAGGCATCCGGCTCGATGTGGAAATCGGTCGCGGTATAGCCTGTCGGCTCGATGCGCCAGGAGGCCGGCGTCGGCTGCTCGACCTTGGCCCCGAATGCACGCATGGCCGACAGCGTCAGGTCGATGTAGCCGCGCGCACCGATATCGGCACCGGCAAGTTCGATGTCGAAGGGCTGGTCGGCGCAGGCCGCCGCCATCAGGAGGGCCGAGACATACTGGCTCGACAGGCCCGCATCAATGACGACGTGGTTCTTCTTGAAGGCGCCATTGGCATCGATGGCGACCGGCGGGCAACCCGAGGGCGCGGCAATCGCGACGCCGAGCGACTGCAGGGCATCAACCAGCGGCTTGATCGGCCGCTTGCGCATGTGTTCGTCGCCATCAACAACGTAGCGGCCCTTGCCCAACGCGAGGGCAGCGGTGAGGAATCGAGTGGCGGTGCCGGCATTGCCCAGGAAAAGTGGTTCCGCAGGCGACTTCAACTCGCCCGTGCTGGTGACGACGAAGGTGGTCGCATCCGGCTCCTCGACGGTGACGCCCATCTGACGGAGCGCTTCGGCCATGTAGCGGGTATCGTCGCTCTTCAGCGCGCCGGTCAGGCGGCTCGTCCCCTTGGCGAGGCCTGCGAGCAGCAAAGCACGGTTGGTGATGGATTTCGAACCCGGAGGACTCACCTTGCCGGTGAGGGCATGGGTGGGCGGAAGGATGGTCACACTGTCAGTCGTCATTGATCTCAGTCTCTATGCATGGTCTTCAGCAGGCCTGCAAAGAAGCATGCTTTGCCTGTTTAACCGGTCGCGGGTTCTGGTTGGAAAACCTTAGAACAGTTTTCCGGAACCCGCTGGAAGTGGACGTCAGAACTTGACCGTCGGTACCGCACGGTCGGCCTCGTTGGCAATCTCGAAATAGGGTTTCTTCGAGAAGCCGAACTGGCCGGCGACGAGGTTGTTGGGGAAGCTCTCGACCTTGACGTTCAGATCGCGGGCCGCGCCATTGTAATAGCGGCGCGACATCTGGATCTCGCCTTCAACGGTTTCGAGCGAACGCTGCAGCTCGAGGAAGTTCTCGTTGGCCTTCAGATCCGGATAGGCTTCGGCCAGCGCGATGATCCGGCCCAGCGCCGCCCCGAGCAGGCCTTCGGCCTGGGCGCGGCCAGCGACATCGCCCGCCGGCACGGCCTGGGCCTTGTTGCGCAATTCGACGACGTTCTCCAGCGTCTCCTTCTCATGGCCGGCATACCCCTTAACCGTCTCGATCAGATTGGGGATGAGATCTGCCCGGCGCTTCAACTGCACATCAATGCCCGACCAGGCTTCCTCCGCCATCTGCCGGGCCTTGACCAGACCGTTGTAGATGAAGACGAGGTAGGCGCCGATGGCGGCGATGATGGCCAGTGTCGTAAACATGAATGGCAGGCTCCCAGCTGATATGGCCGCACGTTAGCGGGTCAATATGGGAAAGTCATGATCGAAGTTCCGGCAAGCCCGAGACGGCGAGCCGGAAAACGCCATGGAAGTTTGCTTCAAATTCGACACATACGGGAGCCGCTCTGTTAATCCGAGACCACTAATGTGAGCATTCGGTAGGTTTTTGCAGCGGAGCTGTCGCATGCAAGCTATGACCTGGAATACTCTGCCCTCGTGGGCCCTGCTCGCCAGCCGCGAAATTCTGAAGGCGGCGATCCCAGATCGACGGCTCAGCGATACGCTGAAGGAAATTCTTTCGATCATCACTGCGCTACCGCAACTCGATCTTTCGGAGATGGCGGCGATCTATGTGCGCGACGCGGGACAGGACCGGCAACGGCTGCTGCATCACAACACGGCGGACCAGTTGGACCTGCCGATCGACCTGCCGCCGGGCGTGTGCATGCCCGAATGTATCGCCGAGCGCGAAGACCTCCACCCCTACTGGATACCCATTAGCCTGCCCGGCAATCCGGATTTCGGCATCGGCGTCTTCTTCAGCCGGAGCGAAAGGCCCATCAATCTGGAAAGCCTGTCGGCACTCCGGCTGCTCGCCCAGGACATCGGGCCGATCATCCAGCAGCGCAATGGCTGCACGTCTTCCCTTCTCGACATGGTCGAGCTCTCGACCGACGAGATCTATATATTCGAGCCGCAGCGCTTCACGATCAGCCGGACGAATGCGACGGCGAGTGTCCGGACGGGTTATGCGCGCGAAGCCCTGACCGGCATGACACCTGCTTCGCTCAAGGTGGGAATCTCCGAACTCGATTATCGCGCCAAGCTCATGCCGCTCGTCGAAGGCACTGCCCAGAGCGTCACCTTCGACGCGATCCAGCGGCGGCGGAACGGGACTGTCTATCCGGTCAAGGTGCATGTCTGGCGGATCCGCGGCCCCTCCTCTGACCTCTTTGCCGAGGTTGCAATTGCAACTGCCGACCAGCGCAAGGCCTTTGGGCTGCTGGAACAGGTCTTCGATGCCATTCCCGGCGGGATCGGCGTCTTCGACAATCGCTCGCGGCTCTTGATGGCAAACCGGCGACTCTACGACCTGATGAACATTCCGCCGGAGATGTTTCCGCCTGGTTCCAAGTTCGAAGACATCCTCCGCTACAATGCCAACCGCGGAGAATGGGGCGATGGCGACCCAGAAGTCATGGTGCGCGAGCGGATTGAGCAGGCAGCCCTCGGCCTGCCCTACAGCTTTGAGCGCGAACGCAAAAGTGGCAAGGTACTGGCCGTGCGCTCGGAGCCGCTGTCGAATGGCGGCTATGTGTTGAGTTACTCCGACATCACGCTGCGCAAGCGGGCCGAAAAGGATCTCATCCGCCACCGCGATGCGCTCGAAAGAACGGTCCATCAGCGCACCGCCGAAATCGCCGCCCAGGCAGCAGCGCTGGAAGAGGCACTGCAGCAGGAGAAGAACATCAACGCGATGCAGCGGCAGTTCGTGGCGATGACCAGCCACGAATTCCGCACGCCGCTCGCGATCATCGACGGTGCTGCGCAGCGCATCCAGCGCAAGAAAGGCGAGATGGAGACGCGCTTTCTCGCGGACAAGACGCAGCAGATCCGATCGGCCGTTGCCCGCATGGTAGTGCTGATGGAGAGCTTCCTGTCTGCCGGGCGCATGGACACCGGCAAGATCGAGCTGACACTGGTCGACTGCTCTCTGCACAAGTTGATCGAGCAGGCCATCAAGCGGCAGAAGCTCTCATCCCAGCATCACCGGTTCGACGCCGAAATCGAGGCTTTGCCGCCCGTCATTCGATGCGATGCGCTGGGGATTTCCCAGGTGCTGACCAACCTGCTGTCCAACGCCGTCAAATATGCGCCGCGCGCGCCCGACATCACCATTCGCGGCTGGGAGGAAGACGGCTTTGTCTTTCTCTCAGTCAAAGACGAAGGCGTCGGCATCGACGCGGAGGATGTGCCGAAACTCTTCCAGCCCTATTTCCGCGCCCGCACCTCGACCGGCATTGCCGGCACGGGGATCGGCCTGTCGCTCGTCAAGCAGATCGTGACCCTGCATGACGGCGACATCTTTGTCGAAAGCGAACGGGGAAAGGGCACCTGTTTCACGCTTGTGCTGCCGGTACAGGGACCTGCAGCCAAAGACACTGCCGAACCGGCGCCGGAGGTCAGCGCCGCCTGAACCAAGGGTCAGAAAGGAAAACTGCCATGATCACCGTGCTTTGCGTCGAAGACGAAAGAGACGTCCGCGAACTGATCGCCGAGGAACTGGAGGATGCCGGAATTCGCGTGCTGCAGGCGGAAAACGGCAAGGAGGGCCTCGACAAGATCCTCACCCATCGGCCTGATATCGTGATTTCCGACATCACCATGCCGGAGATGGACGGTATCTCCATGCTCGGCGAATTGCAGATCAACCACCCGCAATTCTCCAACATGCCCTTCCTCTTCCTGACGGCGCTCGCAGACCGGGAAAAGATGATCGAGGGCTTAGGCGCAGGTGCCGAGAGCTACCTTACCAAGCCCATCGACTTCGACGTGCTGATGGCGAAGATCCACGGACTGGTGGTCCGGATCGAGAACCGGGTGGCGGCGGGGCTGGAGTTTTAGAAAGCTCAGGCAGCCCGGCCAAAATTCGCCCCACCGGCATCCGTCAGCAGGAACGCCTCGCCGCAGCTTTTCGCCAGCGCGCGAACGCGGCCAATGTAGGCCTGGCGTTCGGTGACCGATATGACGCCGCGGGCGTCGAGCAGGTTGAAGATGTGGGAAGCCTTGATGCACTGGTCATAGGCCGGGAAGACGCATTTGTGCAGACGCTGGTTTTCAGAGTCCGAGGGGGCGCCGGCCGCGAGCAGGGCCTGGCATTCCTTCTCGGCATCGATGAAATGGCGATGCAGCATCTCGGTGTTGGCGAATTCGAAGTTGTGGCGGGAATACTCCTGCTCGGCCTGCAGGAAAACGTCGCCGTAGGAGATCTTCTCTTCGCCTTCGCGGCCGTTAAAGTTCAGGTCGTAGACGTTGTCGACGCCCTGGACATACATGGCGAGGCGCTCGAGACCATAGGTGAGTTCACCTGCAACCGGCGAGCAGTCGATGCCGCAAACAGCCTGGAAGTAGGTGAACTGCGAGACTTCCATGCCATCGCACCAGCATTCCCAGCCGAGACCCCAGGCACCCAGCGTCGGGCTTTCCCAGTCGTCTTCGACAAAGCGAATGTCATGCAGCAGCGGATCAAGGCCGATCGCCTTGAGCGAGCCGAGATAGAGCTCTTGGAGGTTGGACGGGTTCGGCTTCAGGATGACCTGATACTGGTAATAATGCTGCAACCGGTTCGGGTTTTCGCCATAGCGGCCGTCGGAGGGACGGCGCGAGGGCTGCACGTAAGCGGCACGCCAGGGCTTCGGCCCGAGCGCCCGCAGCGTGGTCGCAGGATGGAAGGTGCCGGCGCCGACTTCCATGTCGTAGGGCTGCAGCACCGCGCATCCCTTGTCCGCCCAGTAGGCGTGCAGCGTCAGGATCAGCGCCTGAAAGGAGCGCTTGGGGTCCATGTGCGGGGCAAGGGGCGTGGTCATCGGGCTATCCATCGGGTTGGCTCAGGTTGCGGCCCGTCTGGTGCCATGAGCGGGCGGAAGGGTCAAGCGTCTCGGCTCTCGGCTTGGCAAGCCCGGATGGATCAGTTGTCGAGATCATCCGCATCGTGCAGCTTGCCGATCAGGGAAAAGGACACGCCCGTGGGCTCGAAGCGGATAGCGGCCTGCCCCTGGAAGAGATCGGAGACGACACGTTCAGTGAGCCGCGAGCCGAAACCGCGACGGGTCGGCTCCGTCACCGGCGGGCCGCCGCTTTCCTGCCAGTCGAAGGTGAAACGGTTGTACTCGCCCTTGCTCCAGCGGACGCTGATGCGGCCTTCCGGTCGCGAAAGGGCGCCGTATTTTGTGGCGTTGGTGGCAAGCTCGTGGATCGCGAGCGATAGACCAAGAGCCTGCTGGGCGGAGAGATAGACCTCAGGCCCGACGATCGAGATCCGATCGTCGCCATCGATATGGGGCGCGACAGCCGTTCGCGTGATTGCGGTAATCTCGGCGGCGGTGACACTCATCCCGGTGAGCACGTCCTGCGCCTTGGCGAGCGTCTGGATGCGTCCGCCGATCGTCGCAGCCGCTTCCGGGATCGAGGTTGCGCCGCGCAGGCTCTGGCTGACGATCGACTGGACCATGGCGAGCGTATTCTTCATCCGGTGCGCAAGTTCGCGGTTCAACAGCTTGAGTTCGTCCTCATACTGTTCTCGCTCGTCGAGGTGCTTTTGCGCTTCGAGATAGGCCTCTTCAAGCGCCTGACGGTCTAAAACCGCGCTCGTGGTCTCGGTGACAACGTTCAAGAGGCCAGCAATCTTTCCTTGGTCGTCGTAGAGAGGACTGTAGGAGAAGGTCCAGAAGCTGTCCTGCATGATCCCGTTGCGCAAAATTCGCAAGGGAAGGTTCTCGATCCAAGTGCCCTCGCCCGCCTGCGCACGCAGCACGAAAGGCTCGATGCCGTCCCAGACATCGGCCCAATACTCCCGAAACGGCTGACCGAGCGCGCTTTTCTCCCGACCGGCGAGCATCGGCAGATAGGCGTCGTTGTAGAGCTGGAGAAGATCGTCTCCCCACCAGAAGCACGTGGGTTGGCGGGTGGCGAGAACCTGCCGAAGCGTCGTCACCAAGGCGGGCGGCCAGTATTCCGCGCCCCCAAGTGATGTGCTGCTCCAGTCGAATGCACTGATTTCGTCTGCCACCTGTCCCGGCATACCGAGAAAATGCATTGTCTGGCTCATGGGACTCCGGGACTGGGCGATACGCGAAGTGGGTCTCAAAACGCCCGGAACGCCGCTTGTTTCCTTAGGTATCGTCTCGACGTGCCGTACTCAAGCCACGGCATGCCGATTAGTCATCATCCTCGCGGCGAGGGCGATACTCACCCGTTTCCGGATCCTGAATGAGCGTCCCGATTGCCTGGTTCTCGCGTTCTTTTTCCTCAGCACGCGATTTTGCCACCAGTTTCTCCGCATCCGCGACGAAGCGGCGATAGAGCAGCCAGGCGCCCCCCACCAGGATCGTCAGAAATATCAGCTGCGCCATGTCCCCTCGCCGTTAAGCCCTTCTTCGTCATTCCGGTCAAAGACCGTAGCGACCCCATAGTGCCTTTTCTTCGAGTGTCTCGGCAAGGCCGGCGACTGCCTGAACCGCGATCTGGTCAGGCGCAGCAAAAGCACCGACACCTGCCGCGCGGCGGCCGAAAAGGCCCTTATGGGCACCGATCAGTTCGAGGCGCGCATCCTTGCCGTAGCGGGTCTTGATTTCTTCACGCAGGCCGCCGAGGCGATCGACGAGGCCGAGTTCCAGGCCTTTGCGGCCCGTCCAGAACAGACCGGAGAAGATTGCCGGATCGTCTGCAAGCACCGTGCTGCGGCGCGCCTTGACCATGTCGATGAAGATTTCGTGGATCTCAAGCTGCAGGGTCTTCAGGTATTCGATGTCGCTTTCCTTCTCCGGCTGGAAAGGATCGAGGATCACCTTGTTCTCACCCGCCGTGTAGACACGGCGTTCGACGCCGATCTTCTTCAGGAGTTCGGGGAAGCCGAAACCGCCAGAGACGACACCGATCGAGCCGACAATCGAGGTCGCATCGGCGATGATCTCGTCGCCGGCGATCGCGATCATGTAGCCGCCGGAGGCTGCGACATCCTCGACGAAGACGAGCACACGCTTGTTCTTTTCTTCGGCCAGCGCCCGGATGCGATCATAGATCATGCGCGACTGGACGGGGGAACCGCCCGGCGAGTTGATCGACAGGGCCACGGCGGGGCTATCCTTCATGCCGAATGCCTTTTCCAGCTGGCCGGCAACCGAGGAGAGGTTCAAGGCAGGGCGAAAGCGCGAGCCGCCGCTCATGATCGGTCCGTGCAGCCTGACGACCGGAATGACGACGCCCTTTTTCTGGAAGCGCTTGGGAACCAGCCGTTTCAGAAAGTCTGCCATGGTCGCGTTTCAACTCCTCAGGATCATCACTCTGAGCGGAGATGTAAGGAGCCGGAGAGCGAACACAATGGTTCTGCTAAAAAATCAGTGTTTTCAACGCAGGCGCCGATAGCCCACGCGGCCGTTGTTCAGGTCGTCGACCAAGGGGGCGAAGGCATGGCTTTCGACCCGATCGTGCATCAGGAGAGGCGCGCGCAGCTGTAGCTTCGCCCGCGAGCCCTTGATTGCGGTCACCAGGATGCGGGTTGCGTTTTCGCCCGGCCTTGGGTGGATCGCCGTGATCTCCAGGCCGCCGAAGCGCCTGCCGCAAGCGGCGATGATCTCGGCGATCGACTGTGGTCTGGCAATCAGGGAGAGTTGACCGCCGGGCATCACGATCGCGCCTGCCGTGCGGATCCAGCTCTCGAACAGGTTCTCTGTCATCGCATGGGCTTCCGCCTTCAGGGCATCCGGCGTCTTGCGGTCGCCGGGATCGTTGAAGGGCGGGTTCATGATGACGTGGTGGAAGCTGTCGTCAGGGAGGCCCGCTGCGAAGCGCGCCTTGCCGGTCAAGGTGACATCGGCCTCGATAACCTCGGCGCGCTGCGCGAACTTAGCGTTTTCCGGCAGTGCGAGGCTCTTGCGGGCAAAGGCGGCCATATCGCTCGAGCGCTCGACAAGCACGACGGCAGCATCGGGAAGGCGGGTGGCAACGGCCAGACCGGCGGCTCCTGCTCCAGCACCGAGATCGGCAACCCGGATCGGGCGATCGTCCACAACGAGAGAGGCGAGCAGCATGGCATCCATGCCGGCGCGATGGCCGCGTCCCACCGGCTGCACGAGATGAAAGCGGCCACGATGAAAGGCGTCGACCGTTTCGGCCAAGGGCTTGTCGACGAGGGGCTCTAGTCTTGTGACCATCGCGCCCTCACGCTTCGCGGTCGCGCAGTTCTGCCCCAAGGCCGGCATCGGTCAGGATGCGGCGGGCCTGGTCGACACAGTCCGAATCGACCAACAGGCGGCGCTGCAGCATGCCGAGCGAACCCTCGAGGATGCTCATGGACTGGTCTGCGATCATCGAAGCGATCCCGGCGTCGCGCATCAGGCTTTCGGCAAAGGAGAGCAGGACGACGTCGTTGCTGCGAATGATCTCATGCATCGATTTCAGAACTCACTGTTAACAGCTAAACCGGCTTTCAGGCCCAGACCGAGGCAATTCGCCCCTTGCCGTGGCCTTCCGGGCTTTTTATGGTCGGCGACCAAACTGAACAGGAGTCCGGTGCGTTGGGCGTAGTCATACCGCTTGAGGAAAGCAAAAACAAACAGGCATCCGTCAAGCCTCTGGTGGACCTGACCAAAAGCGGCATGGAGCGCGTCAATCAGCTGATCCTGTCGAAGGCAGGCTCTGACGTTCAGATGATCCCGGAGGTGGCAAACCACCTGATCTCATCGGGCGGCAAGCGACTACGCCCGATGCTCACGCTCGCGACAGCCGCCATGTTCGGCTACGAGGGCGACCATCACATCAAGCTCGCGACCTCCGTTGAGTTCATGCACACGGCGACGCTGCTGCATGACGACGTGGTGGACGAGAGCGATCTTCGCCGTGGCAAAAACACAGCCCGCACCATCTGGGGCAACCAGGCGAGCGTGCTGGTCGGCGACTTCCTGCTCGGTCAGGCGTTTCGCATGATGGTCGAAGTCGGCTCGCTCGAGGCGCTCGACGTGCTCTCGACCGCGGCCTGCGTGATCGCCGAGGGTGAGGTGCTGCAGCTCTCCGTCGCCAAAAACATGGAGACGACGGAAGACGATTATCTCGCTGTCATCCGCGCCAAGACGGCAGCGCTGTTTGCGGCTGCCGCCGAAGTCGGCCCGATTGTCGCCGGCACTGACAAGGCGACCCGCAGCGCCTTGAAATCCTATGGCATGAATCTCGGCCTTGCCTTCCAGCTGGTCGACGACGTGCTCGACTACGGCGGCAAGGCTGCCGAGACCGGCAAGAATGTCGGAGATGATTTCCGCGAGGGCAAGATTACCCTGCCGGTCATCCTCTCCTATCGCCGTGGCACGGCTGCCGAGCGGGAGTTCTGGAAGGAATCGATCGAAGGCGGGCTGAACGATGATGTGCGGCTCGAAAGGGCGCTCGGCCTGATCGGCAAGTATGGCGCGCTCACCGACACAATCCAGCGGGCACAGCATTACGGCACCATCGCACGCGATGCACTGGCCCCGCTGCCCGAGACGCCGTGGAAGAGCGCCCTCAACGACGTGATCGACTTCTGCATCTCCCGCGTGAATTGACGCAGATCCCGTGATTGCCTTGCGGGGCTGCTTCAAAAAAGCCATTCTATTCGTGAATCATCGCCAATTGCCCGCGCGCGGGCGACCTGCGCTTGCTCTCGGTTCTTGAAAGGCTCGTCCATGCGGCAAAGCTTTGCCCTTCGCACTCTCGCCGGCACCGCGCTCGCGCTGCTGCTCAGCGTCTCGCAGGCGCCGCTGGCGCTTGCTGCTGCCACTGCCCAGTCCACAGAGGCCGAGAGCTTCGATATCGGTAGCGTCGAATCCTTTGCGGGCGCCTTCCTGGCAGCCCGGACTGCGGAAACGGATCGCGATTATCCGAGCGCGGTGAAGTTCTACAAGAAGGCCCTGGAATTCACGCCGAACGAGCTGGAGCTTCAGCAGCGTCTTATGATCGCGCTCATCATGAACGGTGAGTTCGACGAGGGCGCGGATCTCGCCAAGGTTCTGGAAAACGATCCGGCCGTGGAGCGCGTCACCTCCGTAGCCCTCGGCTTTCGAGCCATGCGAGACGGCGACTATGCGCAAGCCCTCAAGCATTTCAAATATCAGGGGCCGAACGATCTCGACCGGCTGATGAACCAGCTGCTGATCGCCTGGACCAAGGTCGGCGAGGGCAAGGGCGAGGAAGCCCTGAAGCTCGTGCAGGATCTCGATGGTCCGAGCTGGTACGGCATTTTCCGCAACTACAATGCCGGCGTGATGGCCGCCATGATCGGCGACGTCGATGCCGCGCGCAGCGCGCTGACCGACACGGTGACCGATCGCAATGGCGGAGCGACGGCGCCCGATACCTTTGCCCGTTCGGTGATCGCGCTTGCGACACTTGAGGCGCAGGCCGGCAACAAGCAGAAGGCACTCGATGCTCTCGCGGCCGGCGACGAACTGATCACCAACTTCGCCCCCTTCAAGGCGCTCCGCACCGAGATCGAATCCGGCAGCCAGCCGAAACCGGTTGTCACAACGGCGGCGCAGGGGGCGGCCGGTGTTCTCTTCTCGATCGGAGGCGCGCTGAACCGTGAAGGCGCCGAAGACACTGTCATGCTGTATCTCCAGCTTTCCCATGCGCTGGACAAGGATGCCGCCGACACGCTGATCCTGCTCGGTGGGATCGCCGAGAATGCAAAGCAGCCGGAAAAGGCGATCGCGTTTTACCGGCAGGTGCCCGAGAGCTCGCCGATGCGCCGCATTTCCGAGCTCCAGCTCGGCCTGACGCTCGCCGAAACCGGAAAAGTTCAGGAAGCGCGCGAACATCTGCTCGCCCTCATCGCCTCCGATCCGCAGGATATCAGAAGCTACCTCGCCTATGGCAGCGTGCTGTCCGATGCCAAGGATTATGCGGCCATGGCGGAGAATTACGACAAGGCGATCGAGATCATCGGTCCGAACCCGGCGCGGAACCACTGGTCGGTCTTCTTCCAGCGTGGCATCGCCTATGAGCGGCTGAAGAAGTGGGACACGGCGGAGCCAAACTTCCACAAGGCGCTGGAGCTCAACCCCGATCAGCCGCAGGTGCTGAATTATCTCGGCTATTCCTGGGTCGACATGAACCGCAATCTCCAGGAAGGTCTGGAGATGATCAAGAAGGCGGTCGAGCTTCGGCCGGACGACGGCTACATCGTCGATTCGCTCGGCTGGGCCTATTATCGCCTTGGTCGCTTCGAAGAGGCGGTGGTCGAACTGGAACGCGCTGTCGAGCTGCGTGCCGGTGACCCGACGATCAACGACCATCTGGGCGATGCCTACTGGCGCGTCGGGCGCAAGCTGGAAGCCAAGTATCAGTGGAAGCGGGCGCTGGCCTCCGAGCCGGAAGAGGTCGAAGTTCCGAAGATCCAGGCAAAGATCGACAAGGGCCTTCCGGCGATCGAGTCTGATGCCGCCAAGGTCGAGACCAAACCGGTCGAAGAGCCCAAGAAAGACGACAAGAAGACCTGAGCCGAATGAAAGACATTGCAGAGCGCCGGCCGGAGCGGATCGTCGAGACGGCTCCGGCCAAGATCAACCTTGCTTTGCACGTCACAGGTCGGCGGGACGACGGCTATCATCTTCTCGACAGTCTCGTGACCTTTGCCGAGGACGGCGACGAACTCGCCTTCGAGACGGCAGACACAGACAGTTTCCGTATCGTCGGGCGCTTCGGGGCTGCGCTTTCAGGCGATGACAATCTGGTTCTGAAGGCGCGCGATCTGCTTCGGGCCGCCCTCGATGAATGCGGCCAGCCACACGGCGCTGTTTCCATTCTTCTCGACAAGAGCCTGCCGATCGCGTCGGGGATCGGCGGTGGTTCGGCGGATGCCGCAGCGACATTGCGCGGTCTCCTCAGGCTCTGGAAGGCGGAGCTGCCGGCGGAGACGTTGCAGCAGATCGCAGTGCAGCTCGGCGCCGATGTGCCGATGTGCCTTGCCTCGACGCCGCTGCGCGCGCGCGGGATCGGCGAGACGATCGAGACAGTTGCCATGCCCTCCGTACCGCTGGTGCTGGTCAATCCGCTGAAGCCCGTTTCCACGCCGGAGATCTTTCGCAGCCTTCAGCGCCGCGACAATGATCCGATCGGCGAGATGGACCAATCTTCCAGTCTCTCTGCGTGGATGCAGTCGCTCTCCGCCCTGCGCAACGACCTGCAGCCGCCGGCAGAAGCGCTGGTGCCCGAGATTGCCGAGGCCTGCGATCTGCTGCGGCAGAGCCTGGCAGGTTTTGTGCGCATGTCTGGCTCTGGCGCCACCTGTTTCGGGCTCTACGAGACCGAGGCTGCGGCGATGAAGGCGGCCTTGGCGCTTTCGGCCTATCGGCCGAACTGGTATGTGCTCCTCACACGTACCGTTCAGGGAGAGAGCCGATGAGCCGCATCGACGAAAGCCGCCCCTTCATTCCCGTTGGCATTGCGGTGCTCACCGTTTCCGACACCCGCAGCCTTTCCGACGACAAATCCGGGGACACGCTGGTCGCGCGCATCGAAGAGGCTGGTCACCGGCTTGTTGCCCGGGCGATTGTCAAGGACGACAAGACGACGATCCGGGACCAGGTCGAGACCTGGACGAAGACGCCCGAGATCGATGTCGTCATCACCACCGGTGGCACGGGCTTTACCGGGCGGGATGTCACGCCCGAGGCCTTGGAGCCGCTGTTCGAAAAGCGCATGGACGGCTTTTCCGAAGTCTTCCACCGCATCTCCTATGACAAGATCGGCACCTCGACGATCCAGTCCCGCGCGACGGGTGGCGTTGCCAACGCCACATTCATCTTCGTGCTGCCGGGCTCGCCCGGCGCCTGCAAGGATGCGTGGGACGGTATCATCAAGCCGCAGCTCGACTATCGGCACATGCCCTGCAATTTCGTGGAAATCATGCCCAGGCTCGACGAGCATCTGAAGCGCAGCCAAGGCTGATCAGCGGCGCGCCTCGCGGGCGACCCAGGACGGAATGATCTCGGAGGCGAGACGGCGCGGCTTGTGCCCGCGCGCCAGCTGAAGCAGTTCCCTGCCCTCGCCAGCCAGCCCCTGTGCCTGACGTTTCGGGATCAGCAGACCATTCTCGAGCAGCGGCGTCGAGCGGGTCAGCCGGCGATAGAAGGGCTGCCGGTAAAGCCGCGATTCGGAGAAACGGGCGGGCGCCTTGTTGAGCGCGACATACTCCGCAACCTCATCCACCCAGCCCTGGCCGAGCCGCGCACCGGGTTCGATGAGCAGCAGCCATTCGCCCCGCGCCGTCGCCAGCACGTCCTTCATGTCCCATTGCTGATAAAAGCGGCATCCGGCAGCATCGGCAACCAAGGACGAACCATCGGTCGAGCCGTGGTCAAGCACGATGACATCGCTGACCAGACCCTCGACAGCGCCGGCCACCAGCACGGACAAGGTCTGTGCGAGCTCGGGTTCCTGGTCGTGGCATTCCATGATCACTGTCAGCATTGCCTATATCTATCGCATTGCACAAAGTTTTGCCACAGACAGTTTTCCGAAGTTTGTTCTTGCATTGTTCTCTTTTTGCCGCTAGGAATAAAGTCATTGAGCGAGGCTTGAACGCCCGCGAGGAGCCAAACATGACCGAGCTGTCTCTTGTGAGCCAGGCTGCCTTTCAGCCCGGCAATACGGCAGATATTGCCGATGCGCTGATGAACGCGTCCGGCATGCGGATCGAGATCGATCGGCGGCGCGGACGTGCGGCCGGGATCAATCCGGCCGGCCGGTTCGAGAGCCAGGAGCGCGTCGCCTTCGATGACGGCTGGCATACGCTCGAGGACATGCCGCCCTTCAGGACCGAAGTTCAGGTCGAGAAGCCGCGCACGGTCATCACCCGCAACGATTCACCCGACATTCCCTTCGACCGTTCGATCAATCCCTATCGCGGCTGCGAGCATGGCTGCATCTACTGCTTCGCCCGACCGACGCATAGCTATATGGGCCTGTCGGCAGGCCTCGACTTCGAGGCCAAGCTGTTTGCCAAGCCGGATGCGCCACGCCTGCTGGAACGGGAACTGTCGAAGCCGGGCTACAAGGTGAAACCGATCGCGATCGGCACCAATACCGATCCCTATCAGCCGATCGAACGGGAATGGCGCATCATGCGACAGATCCTGGAAGTCCTGGACAAGGCGAACCATCCGGTTGTGATCGTGACGAAGTCCGCGCTCATCCTGCGTGATATCGACATCCTGACGTCGATGGCAGAGCGCGGGCTGGTGAAAGTCGGCATCTCGGTGACGACGCTGGATCGCAAACTGGCACGGACGATGGAGCCCCGTGCCTCGACACCGGCCAAACGGCTGGAGGCGATCAAGACGCTTTCAGAGGCCGGCATTCCTGTGGCCGTTATGATGGCGCCGATCATTCCCGCTCTCAACGATCACGAGATCGAACGGATTCTCGACAGCGGCAGGGCCGCAGGGGCGACAGAGGCAAGTTATGTGCTTTTGCGCCTGCCGCTCGAAGTGAGCCCGCTGTTTCGCGACTGGCTACTGCAGAACTATCCGGACCGCTATCGTCACGTGATGTCACTGGTTCGCTCGATGCGCGACGGCAAGGATTATGATGCCGAATTCGGCAAGCGGATGAAAGGGGCCGGTCCCTATGCCTGGCAGATCAGCCGTCGCTTCGAGATGGCGACCAAGCGGCTCGGCCTGATGCGCCGCAGCCTGCATCTCAGGGAAGACCTGTTCATCTCGCCCGACAGCGACGGAGTGCAGCTCTCGCTGCTCTGACTTGGGTTTGTTTTCGTATTCCGGTGCTGTTGTCCGCCGCCTCGCACCGGATGTAGTCCCTGGTAAGCCGCCCCTTTCGCCATGATCGCGATTGGGACCGGGGACTTGCAGGAGGTCGGGTGCGCGTGCGATTTCTGCCGCATGAAACGACGCACGCCACCCGATTCTCCTGGCCTCTTTCCAGACTTGCCCCTCGTCCCGGATTTCTCACTTGAGAGCCGCGCCAAGCGCCAGGGCCTTTGGCCGGTGGCCGGGACCGACGAAGCAGGACGCGGGCCTCTGGCAGGCCCGGTGGTCGCCGCAGCCGTGATCCTCGATCCGAAGCGGATCCCCGACGGGCTGAACGACTCCAAGAAGCTTTCCGCCGCCCAGCGTGAGGTCCTCTATGAGCATATCCTGGCCGAAGCGACCGTTTCGATTGCGTCCTCCTCGCCCAAGCGCA
The DNA here is from genome assembly GCF_001295785.1 of Rhizobium sp. AAP116. Lineage (NCBI taxonomy): Bacteria > Pseudomonadati > Pseudomonadota > Alphaproteobacteria > Hyphomicrobiales > Rhizobiaceae > Rhizobium > Rhizobium sp. AAP116. Next base: position 216,263 of record NZ_LJIB01000007.1, on the reverse strand, counting down.
TCGATCTCATCGACATCCGCAAGGCGAGCCTCGATGCCATGCGCCGGGCCGTGGCCGGCCTCGATCAGGAGGCCCGGCATGTGCTCGCCGACGGTCGCGACGTGCCGATCGGTCTTTTGTGCTCGGGTGAAGCCGTGGTCAAGGGCGACGCCCGATCTGTCTCGATCGCTGCCGCCTCGATCGTCGCCAAAGTGATGCGGGACCGGATGATGGTGAGAGCTGGCCTCGTCTATCCCGATTACGGCTTTGAGGTCCATGCGGGCTACGGCACGGACCGCCACCGCAGCGCGATCGTGACCCACGGCCCCTGCCCGTTGCACCGGATGAGTTTCCGACCGTTGAAGATCACCGCCACGCAAGCGGACGCAGACCTCTAGCCCTCACATCTGCGCGTACCTGCAACCACAACCGGGCATACACGGCACCGAGCACTGACGTGCCATGCGTCGCGCTTCATCCATCTCGACAGGCTACACATCGAAAAAGAAAACGCCCCGACCGGAGACCGGTCGGGGCGTCACAATCAGCAACTTGTCCGCGGTCGGCCGAACTCAATTCAGGCGCGACTTCACTTCACCGACGGAGGCCTTGAACAGCGACTGCTGCACGGCTTCGTCGGACTTCTTGGCCAGGACCTTCTCGGCAGCTGCGATCGCAAGGTCGACGGCTGCAGCGCGAACGGCGTTCACGGCTTCGGTCTCGGCCTGCTTGATCTTCTGCTCGGAGAGTGCGTTGCGGCGTGCAACAAACTCTTCGGTCTTCTGCTTGGCTTCCGCGGTCAGGGCAGCGGCCTCGCGCTCGGCGGCGGCCACGATGGCTGCAGCCTCGGCTTCGGCTTCCTTGCGCTTGCGCTGGTATTCGGCCAGCAGGTGCTGAGCCTCTTCGCGCAGGCGCTTGGCTTCGGCCAGCTCGTCGCGGATCTTGTCGGCGCGCTCATCCAGAGCCTTCGCCATCATGCCCGGTACCTTCAGGTAGGCGAGCAGGAGGAAGAAGAGGACGAGGGCAACGAGCGCGAAAAATGAAGAGTCCATGATGCTTAGGCCCCCTGCTTTGCGACGCCGGAGACGGCGGCCTTGATGTCGGCCGCGGTCGACTTGGCGCCGATCAGTTCTTCGACGATTGCGCCGACGGTGTCGATCGCGATCGTGTCGACTTCGGCGAAAGCGCGCGCCTTGATGTCGGCGATGCGGCTTTCGGCAGCGGCGATCTTGGCGGACAGTTCCGTCTCGATCGCAGCACGCTCCGCATCGGCCTTGGCCTTGGATGCATCACGAGCGGCAGAAGCGATCTGGCCGGCTTTCGCCTTGGCAGCCGTCAATTCGCGCTCGTAGGTTTCGATGGCAGCATCGGCTTCGGACTTCAGACGAGAAGCCTCGTCGAGATCCTGGGCGATGCGGTCGTGGCGGTTCTCAAGAATGCCGCCGACGCGCGGGACGATGACCTTCTGCATGAGCATGTAGAACACGCCGAACGTGATCACCAGCCACAGAAGCTGCGACGGATAGGTCGAAAAATCGAACGGCGGGAACACGCCGCCGCCATGAGCCTCGTCGTGGGCCACGCCGGTCTCTGTGTGAAGCTGGCCTTCTGCCGGGGTTTCCTGGGCAAAGGCGGGGGTCACAAACATGCTCACCTCCAGGTGTATGCTCAAATGCGCGAGATCACGGCTGCCTTGTCGGCGCGCCGTGATCTCAAACTCCAGCCGTTATCAGACGGCGAACAGGAGAAGGAGAGCGATGAGCAGCGAGAAGATGCCCAGAGCTTCCGTAACGGCGAAGCCGAATACCAGACGGCCGAACTGGCTGTCAGCAGCAGACGGGTTGCGCAGTGCGCCGGTCAGGTAGTCACCGAAGATACGGCCGAGAGCGAGGGACGTACCAGCCATGCCGAGGCATGCGAGACCCGCGCCGATGTACTTTGCTGCTTCCGCTTCCATATGGATACTCCTTCGAATGGGTTGTTGCGGCTGTTTTTGACACCCGGGAAACCGGGGCCAGCGACTTTATTCTCAGTGACCACCATGCACGGCGTCGTTCAGGTACATGCAAGTCAGTACCGCGAAGACGTAAGCCTGCAGGAAGGCAACGAGAAATTCGAGAGCGGTCATGGCGACCGTCATGATGAGGGGCAGGATGGAGCCTGCGACGCCGACGGCACCGGCAGCGCTCATCGATACGACGAAGCCCGCGAAGACCTTCAGCGTGATGTGACCGGCCAGCATGTTGGCGAAGAGACGAACCGAAAGGCTGATCGGGCGCGACAGGAAGGACACGACCTCAATCGTCGACACGAGCGGCAGAAGCGCGCCCGGAACGCCGGATGGCGCAAAGATCGAGAGGAAGTGCAGACCGTGCTTGTAGAAGCCGTAGATCAGGACCGTCAGGATCACGAACAGCGCCAGGGCAAAGGTGACGATGATCTGGCTGGTGATCGTGAAGAAGTAGGGGAACATGCCGAGCAGGTTCGCCGTCAGGACGAACATGAACAGCGAGAAGACCATCGGGAAGAAGTGCATGCCCTTGGAGCCCGCGCCTTCGCGCAGCATGGAGGCAATGAACTCGTAGGCCATTTCGGCGACCGACTGCATGCGCGTCGGGATGAGACCGCGATTGGCGGTCGAGAAGTAGAGGAAGCCCGAGGCGGCAGCCACGGTTGCCACCATGAACAGGGAGGCGTTGGTGAACGAAAAATCAATCCCGCCGATTTCGATCGGTACAATCGGCTTCACAAGGAACTGGGAAGTGGGATCGTTTGCCACGTTCTGCTCTTTCGCTTTCGCCGCCGAAGCGGTCATTCTCGTTTCCGGGCCGGCGCGTCAGCGACCGTTGCCCTTGTCGTCCAAGTCCAGTCTGCGATCCGCCGGATGTGGCGATGCCACGATCCCGACGACGCGCATGACGTTCAACACGCCGGCGCAGAAACCGATGAGAAGCATGACGATCATGCCCCATGGCCCCGTGCCCACAAAGTAGTCGAAAAGATAACCCAGGATGGCACCAACAATGATGGCGGAGATGAATTCGCTCGAGATCTTCATTGCCATACCATATCCCTTGCGGGTCTGGTCGGCATTGATCTCGGCTCGCTCCTCGTCCTTGACCTTGGCATCCCGCTCAGCGAGTTCCGTGGTCAGCCGTCTGCGGCGCTCTTCCAGATCTTCTTCCCGGTGGTCCGTCATGGCTTTCTCCGACCGTCGCCTGTCTCATGGGCCGTTTATGCGCCCGAATTGAATGCAGAAACGGCGAGATAGAAACCCTTCTGGCCCGCTTTGAAGTCGGCCGCACCATAATTTTGAGCCCCTGCATAGTCAAGGCGTGACAGCACCAAGTTTCACCACAAATTAACCCCGAAAAATCATAGACTTAAGTCCAAGATGCAGAATCGTCGCAGATGACGGACGACAAATCCGGTCAATCCGTCGCAAGCATGGGCCAGAATCTGCCACATTCACGGAGTCGTGTGACTTGCGTCATCGTCGGCCCGCATGGGCCATGCTGGGAAGATTGCGGAACGGGGACAGACATGGGAGGCTCCAGGGAGAAGTCCTGCCCGGGGGAACCATGACACGCTTCATTGTCCGCATTCTAACCAGCCTTGCCCTTGGCTGGACGATCGGCGTGCAGGCGGCATTCGCGTTTGGCCCGGAGGGCAATCTGACGCCGATGCTTTACATCTTCGTCACGGTGCCACTCACCTATGCGGCATCCTTCCTAATCGTGCCGCTGCTGTCGAACTGGCTCTACCGGCTGCGCTGATCGGATCAGCTCCAGCCGCCGCCATAGGTGCGGTAGAAGATATGCTTACCGATCTTTTCTACGCGCTTCATCGTCGGGCCCCAGGCCGGGCTGACATAGGTCGCGTGGTAATGGGTGGCGGAACCGACATCCTTGAACCAGATCTTACCGGCGGTGACAGCCATGGCAATTTCCTTGGCGATCTTCCAATGGCGTGGCGACGTGACGATGTCGGGAATGCGATCGCAGGCGAAGGAGAACTGGCAACGGTTGCGCCAGTTTTCGTTCTGATAGACCACGCCGCAAATCGTATCGGGATAATGCGGATTGCGCACGCGGTTGAGGATGACCTGGGCGACCGCGGCTTGACCCTTCACCGATTCGCCCCGGGCTTCGAAGTAGATGCCTTCCGCCAGGCACTTCTGTTCCTTGTCGGAAAATACGGCTGCCGGCAGCGGCGTCGCGGCCCAGGCGTGATCCTTCGGGTCGATATCGGGGATGAAACGGCCCTGGTCTTCCTGCTGGTCGGTCAGGATGCTGTCGAAGGGCGAAACGCTCGCGTAGTCCGGGGCCGGCGGCGCATAGGCGGTCGCCAGCACGTCAGGCACGGAATTGGTCACAAGATCAGCAATCATAGGCGGCAGAGAGGGATCGGCGGCCGGCTTTTCGCGCTTGAAATAGAAGCTTGCGAGCTCGACGGGCTTGGACTTGTCTTCCTCGTGGGCAAAGACGGATGGTGCTCCAAGCTCGGGCTCCATCAGCGAGCTCGTCCGCTGCAGGATAGATCCGGCCGAAAAGGCGCGCGGCGGCAGCATGGGCTCGACGGCCATGACCCGGCCCTTCTTCTGGTCGCGGGTGACACGCATTTCGTCCGGCAACGAATCAGGGGCGGCCTTGCCGCCGTCGAAGGCGATGCGGCGGCCGTCGGGCAGGATCAAGCCAGCGCCACCGGACAGCGCCTCGGACGCCTCCCCTTCCGAGAAGGCAAGATTGGCTTCGTGGATCGAGCCGGCCGGGGTTGATGTCATCACCATGCGCCAGTTGCTGGCACCACGGTCGAGACCGGTCAGAAGGCCCGCCATATCGGCCTGGGCGGCAACGGAGGGGAAAATCAGCCAGGACGCGAGGCCGAAGACCAGGGGAGAGGTCCAGTTCTCCAGTCGGGAGAGGACCTTCTTCGAAGGACGAAACTTGGGACGCAAGGCCACACTCCAACACACGCTGACACGGGCCCGATGCTTCGAACCCAAACAGGATTACATTAGAGGAATATCTCTCGTTAACCTTGATGCTTGGTTAATGCGCGATCACAGCTTTGGGAGCATCCGGACAAATGCGGCAGGACCGCCGGGCGTGCCGACGGTCCTGAAGCTCACGGAGGAACGTTGGGCCGGTCAGATGATGACGTGTGACCCGAGTTCGATCACCCGGTTGGCCGGCAAGCGGAAATAGTCGGACGGGTCTGCTGCGGCTTCCGCAAGCGCGATGTAGAGCCGATCCTGCCAGTGGGGCATGCCCATGCCCTGCCCTGCCACCAGCTTGCGACGGCCGAGATAGAAGGAGGTCGACATGATGTCGAACTTCAACCCGCCGCGGCGCAGGCTGGCCAGCGTCTTGGAGACGTTCTGGGTTTCCATGAAGCCGAAGCGGATTTCGACGCGCGAGAAGCGTTCCGACAATTCCTCGACCTCGAACCGATCCTCCTCGGCAATGCGAGGGCGTCCCAGCGTGCGGATGGTCAGGATGATATTGCGCTCATGGATGACGTGGTTGTGCTTCAGATTGTGCATCAAGGCGGCCGGCGCGCGGGTCGGGTCGCTGGTCAGGAAGATTGCCGTGCCGGGCACGCAGGCCGGGCTGTGCTCGCCCTTCTTCTCGATCATGGCGACAAAGGCTTCGAGCGGGACATCGTCGCGGCGGGTCTTCTGGAAGAGGATTGCCGTGCCGCGACGCCAGGTCCACATGACCACCGTGAAGGCTGCGGCGAAAAGAACCGGTATGTAGCCGCCATCATGGATCTTCAAAAGGTTCGCGCCGAGGAAGACCAGTTCGAGCAGAAGGAGCGGGGTCAGGACTGCTGCAGCAAGCGCCAGGCTCCAGTTCCATTTCTTGCGGACGAATTCGAAAGCCATGATGGTCGTCACCACCATGGCGCCGGTCACCGAGATGCCGTAGGCCGTGGCCAGCGCTTCCGAGCTTTCAAAGAGAAGAACCAGCGAGAGAACGCCGACGAGCAGAAGCGTGTTGACCGAGGGCAGGTAGATTTGGCCGCTCTGGGTTTCGGACGTGAACAGGATCTGCATGCGCGGCAGGAAGCCGAGGTGGATCGCCTGGCGAACCAGCGAAAACGCACCCGTGATCACCGCCTGGCTGGCAATGATGGTGGCGCAGGTCGCGAGGATGACAATAGGCAGCAGCGCCCAGGATGGAAACATCAGGAAGAATGGATCCGAGGCCGTAGAGGGATCGCTGAGGACCAGCGCCCCCTGCCCCAGATAATTCAGCACGAGTGCCGGAAAGACGAGCGCGAACCAGGCGAGCTGGATCGGCTTGCGGCCGAAATGTCCAAGGTCGGCATAGAGCGCTTCCGCACCCGTGACGGTGAGGAACACGGCGCCGAGGACAACAATGCCGAGGAAGCCTTCGTGCAGCAGGAAGCTTGCCGCATACCATGGATTGAAGGCGGCAAAGATGCCGACGTCGTCGAAGATATGGATAATGCCGCCAGCTGCCATGACGATGAACCAGAGCACCGTGATCGGCCCGAAGAAGCGGGCCACCGCCCCCGTTCCTCGTGACTGGACCGCGAAGAGGCCGATCAGGATCGCAAGCGAGATCGGCACGATGTAATCGGACATGTCCGGCGCGACGAGTTTCAATCCCTCGACGGCCGACAAGACCGAGAGCGCCGGCGTGATCATGGAATCGCCGAGGAAGAGTGCCGCGCCGATCAGGCCCAGCACCATCAGGACCGGACCGTGACCGTTTGCCGACTTCGAGAGCAGCGCCAGAAGCGACAGGGTGCCGCCTTCGCCGTCATTGTCGGCACGCAGCAGGAAGAGGACATATTTGAGCGTCACGATGATCGTCAGCGACCAGATCATCAGCGAGATGAGGCCAATGATTTCGACGCGGGTGATGCCGTCGACACCAATCGGCTTCAGCGCCTCGCGGAAGGCATAAAGCGGGCTGGTGCCGATGTCGCCATAGACGACACCGACAGAACCGAGCGCGAGAAGAAAAAGACTGCGTGCATCCTTCGGACCAGCCGAGGGCTGGTGATCGAGTTGTGGCATGGGATACCAGGCTCTTTAGAGCCAGCCTTTCCAACGGAAAAACAAGAAGGGGATGATGGCGGAGAGCAGCATGGCAAAAAGTGCCATGGGGTATCCGAAGTTCCATCCGAGTTCCGGCATGAACTGAAAATTCATGCCGTAGATCGACGCGACAAGGGTCGGTGGCAGGAAGACAACCGAGGCGATCGAGAAGATCTTGATGATGGCATTCTGCTCGACATTGATGAGGCCGAGCGAGGCATCGAGCATGAAGGTGATGTTGTTGGCGACAAAAGCCGCGTGCTCGCCAAGCGATTGAAGGTCGCGGACAACCAGGCCGCAGAGTTCGGCGGCTTCTTCCTCCCGGCGCACCGCCGGCTGCGACTGGAGGAAAAGAACCAGGCGAGACAAGGAGACGAGGCTGTCACGCACCTTCCCCACGAGCTGATGATGGCTGGCGATATCGAGCAGCTTGTCTTCCAGGAAGCGCGGCGGACGACGCTTGGCGGCCTTGCGATTGACAAAGACCGTGATCGAGAGCGCATCGAGGCGTGCGGCCAGCGTTTCCAGGATCTCGGCGGTCCGGTCGACAATCGTCTCCAAGAGATGGCCGAGAAGTTTCGCGCCGGTGTCGCACTGTCCGTTCAGGCGCAGGAGACTCGCACTGAAGAGTTCGAAGGCCTTGGGCTCGGCATAGCGGATGGTGATGAGGCGCCCGCGATGGAGAATGAAGGCGACGTCGGTGAGCAGCGGATAGCTGGAATCGGCTCTGTAGAGCAGCGAGGCCGTCATGTAGATCGCATCGTGCTCGACATAGAGCCGGCTGGACGGTTCGATGTCCTTCAGCTCATCCCGGGTCGGCAACGGAATGCCGATCCGGCTCTCGACGAAGTGTTCCTCGTCGCGGCTCGGCTTGATCAAGTCGATCCAGATGATGTCATCGGGGAAATTGCTGGCTTGAGGCTCGATGCCGATGATTTCGGCACTTCCGTCTCGTCGATAGGCCCTTATCAAGGACTGGTCACCTTCATGGCACGCCGCGCGGTTAAGCTCCGGAGACAATCATAGTCCCGAATGGAATGCCAAAGCAATTGTTGCAGCACAGCAATGCAGCCGACGCACGCCTCGACGGGGCAACGCAATGGCTGGTCGAGGCCGCTGCTCAGCGATTATTCGAAGACGATCGCCGGCGCTGCGCGACCCGATCGAGCCTTGACCTGTTCCCAGGCCTTGGTCGCGATGTCGCGGTAGATCTTCGCCTGCGGCCCGTCCGGTTCGCTCACTACGACCGGAGTTCCCGCATCCGAGGTCTCGCGGATCGAGATGGTGAGCGGCACTTCGCCGAGGAAGGGCACGCCGATCTTCTCGGCCTCGGCTCTCGCGCCACCATGGCCGAAGATATCGTAGCGGTTTCCGGTGTCGGGCGCGATGAAATAGCTCATATTCTCGACGATGCCGAGCACGGGTACTTCGACCTTGTTGAACATGTTCAGGCCCTTGCGCGCGTCGATGAGGGCAAGGTCCTGCGGGGTGGAGACGATGACCGCCCCCGACAGCGGCACCTGCTGGGCCATGGTCAGCTGCGCATCACCGGTGCCCGGCGGCATGTCGACGACCAGCACGTCGAGATCGCCCCAGGCGACTTCGCGCAGCATCTGCATGAGGGCCGACTGGACCATCGGGCCGCGCCAGATCATCGCGGTCCCTTCATCGACGAGGAAGCCCATCGACATGACCTTGATGCCGTAATTTTCCATCGGCACGATGATGCGGTTCTCGATCTGCTGCGGGCGTCCGGTAATGCCGAGAAGGCGCGGCATGGAAGGGCCGTAGACATCGGCGTCGAGAATGCCGACCCGCAGGCCGTTCGCCTTCATCGCCAGGGCCAGATTGACCGCCGTGGTCGACTTGCCGACGCCACCTTTGCCGGAAGCAACCGCGATGATGGCTTCGATGCCGGGGACGCCGGCCTTTGTCCGCTGAGTTCCGCTCTGCGCCGGGCCATGACTGTGGCCGTGGCTGTGGCTGTGGGCGGGCGCTGCAGGCTGCGGGCGTGGTGGCGGCGGCGTGGAGCCCTGCTTGCGCTCGGCGGTCAGGCTGACGACCGCACCGTTCACTCCGGGCAAGGCCTTCACCGTCCGCTCTGCCGCCTGGCGCAGCGGTTCCAGTTCCTGGGCACGCTCGGCCGGCACATTGATGGAGAAGTAGACCTTGCCGTCGGAGATGAAGACATCCGAGACCATGCCGAGGTCAACAATGTTGCCATCGAGATCCGGTCCGCGGATCCCCTTCAGCGCCTCAATCACCCGATCACGCGACAGTTCGGCCATTTCAATCTTCTTTCCGCTTACGTCTCTTACGTCTGGGAAATCAGATAATGGAGCATGAGACATTCGCCAACAGCAAATACGGCTGGGGCTGCGACCTTTGTGGCAGAAACAGACAAGCCGCCTGCGGAGAGCACCCCCCGCGGCGGCTTGTCAGGCTGCACCCTTTGACGGGTGTCGTGCAACGTCCCCTCTGGACTGACACTAACAATGCAGAAAGCGTGCCAGTCTCGAAAAGGCAGGAAATCAGGCCGCGAAGCGTGCCGCGTGCGTCACCACATCGAAATTGTGCCGGGAAACTAGGCTTGCATGATGCCGGGCGCACAAAAATGCACCAGCGTTTACCCTTACTTGATCAAGCCGAGCCGGAGGGCCTTGGCGACGGCCTGAGTGCGGTTGACCGCATCCAGCTTCTTCGTCGCACGGTTCAGGTAGTGGTTGATCGTATGTTCGGAGAGGGTCAGGATTTCCGCGATCTCGACGCTGGTCTTACCGGCCGCCGTCCAGTTGAGGCAGTCGAGCTCCCGTTCGGTCAGCATGTCGCTGTTGCGGCTGTCCATCTCGCGGATTTCAGCGAGGCGGTTGAACACATGCGTCGCGATATAGGCGAGTTCCATCATCTCGAGCGTGTTGAAGGGTTCGCGGTCGCCAATGAAGGAGACAGCCCCTCGGGCACCCGTTGCATCATGGACCGGGAAATAGGACCCGCGGTTCATGCGGAAGCGGGTAAAGAGCGCCTTGGAGATTTCGCCGGAGCGGCTGTCCCGCTGCTGCGCCACGTCATCGATGTCGAAACGCAAGGGGATCGATGAGCGACGCAGATGGGCCAGCACAGGGCTGCCCGACAACAGGGAAATTTGATCGAACTCGGTCAGGAGATCGGAAGGCCAGTTGGTGATGATCGAGCTGCTGCCGAGTTCCTGTGCCGTAGCACCCGGCATGTTCAGCACCATGAAGGCACGGGCGCCGTAGAGCTCCGTCACCCGCTTCATGAAGCGGAAGACGTCGAACTGGGTCTTGAACCCCTTCACGTCCGTGATCAGACCCTCGACACGCTCCGCGGCTGCCATGTCCTGGTTCGTCATCACACACCCGTCCATACCGGGTCACCGGTCGTGATTATCGAGGAGATTGTCCAAGACGTATACGTCAACTGCTACAATACCTGCCATTGGCTGCGGATCGAAGGCGTGGGTAACCTGGCTGCAGCCGGTCCTTTATCTCGCCTGCTCCCGTGTCACAGAACTTGCGATCGGAATGCTTGAAGGAACACCCAAAGGCGACATCAAAGCCGAATCTGTTCCCCTGAGTTGGCGAAGCATAGACTTGTAAAGCGCCGAGGGTCCAGATACCCCATAAATTTTACCGTAAACCCCTGTTTGCGACCTTAGTCGCACGGCAGATTTAGAAGAAATCGACAAGGAGGAAGAGCGTGATCGCGACAGAGAGCTTTACCGGCAGGACGCTAACCGAAGAGCGCATGGAACTGGGAGAGGGCCCGACCTATGACCCGACGACTGGTGCGCTGTTCTGGTTCGACATCCTCGGCAAGACGCTGTGCGAGCTCGATGTTGCCGGCGGCCGTCTGAAGAGACACGCCCTGCCCTTCCTCGGCAGCGTGCTCGCTATCGTCGACGAGAAGCGGCAACTGATCGCCTCCGACCAGGGGCTCTTCCTGCGCGATGCTACAAGCGGCACCCTCTCGCCCTATGGAAAAATCGAGGACAAGCCGCAGAACCGCTCGAATGACGGCCGCGTGCATCCGAGCGGCGCCCTGTGGATCGGGACGATGAGCCGGACTGCCGAAACCGGCGCCGGCGCCATCTACCATGTCGCGGGAACGACCGTGACCAAGCTCTTTGACGCCATCAGCATTCCGAACGGCATCTGCTTCTCGCCGGATGGCAGCGTCGGCTACTTCAACGATTCGAAGATCAACCACATGATGCGGGTCGAACTCGATGCAGCGAATGGCCTTCCCACTGGCGCTCCGACGGTGTTCATCGATCAGTCTCAGCGTCAGGGCGTCATAGACGGATCGGTCGTCGATCTCGAAGGCACGATCTGGAACGCCAACTGGGACGGCGGCGCAGTGGATCGCTATGCGCCCGACGGTCGGCATATCGCCCGCTACGCAGCCCCAATGCGCCGGCCGACCTGCCCGGCATTCTATGGCGTCAATCTCGATCGCCTCGCAGTGACCTCCTGCTGGGAGGGGCTGAGCGACGCAGAACGGGCCGAAGACAGGCTTGCAGGCATGACCTTCGATCTCGGCGTGAGCGTCAAGGGCAAGGCAGAACCGCGGTTCAAACTCTGAGTAAAACGGATTGACGACGCGGGGCCAAAAGCGGCCCCGCAAACTGCTTTCATTGCATTTTGTTCCTGCAACCCCCTCAAAATATTCAGGACTTCGCCAGCGGAACGATCCAGGCCGCCGGACATTTTCCTCTCGAACCGACGCCGCCCAGCACTTCAGCAAGGGCAGTGTCAGTCGCAGACCATCTCAGAGGAAAGGTAGGTCCACCATGAACAAGTCTCTCAAGACCCTCGCCGCAGCCATGCTGCTCGGTTCCACCGCCATGGCCCCGTTTGCCGTCGCTCAGGACGCAACTCCGGGCACAACGACCACGCCGCCGGCTGCTACGGACGGCACCACCACGATGCCTGCTCCGGCCACCCCGGATGCTTCGATGGATGGCACGTCGGGCTCGATGGGCACCACGGCCCAGGCTCCGGCTGACGCCGCCGGCTCGGCCACTTACCTGACGGAACAGGCTGAAAGCCAGATCTCGGTCAGCGATTTCATGGGCCAGGCGATCTATACTGCCGACAACCAGTCGATCGGTGACATCAACGACCTGCTCGTAGAGAAAGACGGTGGCATTGTTGCTGCAGTCGTCGGCGTTGGTGGCTTCCTCGGCATCGGCGAAAAGGATGTCGCCATCCCGTTCGACAAGATCACCATCACCCGCGAAATGGATGATGCAGCAATGACCGGTACGGGCGATGCTGCCACGACGACGACCACCACCACCACCGAGGCCGTCGCTGACGCAGAAGTCCGCCTGACGACCACGGAAACGGCTGACAGCCTGCGCAACGCTCCGGAGTTCCGTACTCTGGATGACCAGGCTGCAGATGCTGGCACCACCGGCACAATGGCTCCGACCGACGGCACCACCACCTCGTCGACGGATAACTAATCCCGGAACGTGGGACGTGTTAAGGTCCTAAGGGGCGGCGCTTCGGCGCCGCCTTTTGCTATGCGCTAAAGCAGGCTGCAAAAGCGCAGGGCATCGTAGACGGCAGCGTGGATGTTGCGGCTTTCGACCGCATCCCCGATGCGTACAAGGTCGAAGCTGGCGGCCTCATCCTTGAGCGGCAGCGGCCCGCGTCTCGCGATCAGCGCGGCATAGTCGACAGCGCCGCGATTGCGTGAAAGCGGCTTGAGTTCGAGATAGAGATCCGCATTGGCCATGGTGCCGTGCTCCACCACCACCTGCGCGACGCGCCGCTCCACCCTCACATCTGAAAAGTCGGAGCCGAGTGTCGCGAGCAGAGCATTACCATCGCGGCGGACGCCAACCAGCTTGGTGTTGATCGTGACGCGGACATTCTTTTCGGCAAAGGTCTTGGCATAGGGCACATGGTTCATGCCGCCCATCTCCGGCGCGAAAAAGCGTTCCGGCGAGACCACTTCGAGTTCGACGCCTGCATTGGCGATGACCTCTGCGGCACTCATGCCGGGATGCCCGCCATTGTCGTCGTAGAGCAGAACCGGCCCCTCGGGCTTCACGCTGCCGGCGAGGATGTCCCAGCTCGAGGTGACGAGATCATCGCCCGTCTCCAGTTCCGGCGACTGGGCGATGCCGCCGGTCGCGATGACCACCAGATCGGGATTGAAGGCGAGCACGTCGTCGGCACCGGCATAGGTGTCATAGTAAATGGTCACGCCGAGGCGTTCGAGTTCCGCCAGACGCCAGTCGATGATGCCGACCATTTCCTTGCGGCGCGGATTGCGGGTGAGCAGGTTCACCTGACCGCCGGCGCGGCTCGATGCCTCCAGCACCTCGACATGGTGTCCGCGTTCGGCAAGCACGCGCGCGGCTTCCAGGCCCGCCGGCCCTGCCCCAACCACGACCGCCTTGCGAGGTTTGTCTGCCTTGAGCAGATCATGCGGGATCAGGGCCTCGCGGCTGGTGGCCGCATTGTGGATGCAGAGCGCCTCGCCGCCTTCATAGATGCGGTCGAGACAGTAGGTCGCGCCAACGCAGGGGCGGATCTGGTGCTCGCGGCCCTCGATGATCTTTCTCACGATATGCGGATCGGCGATATGGGCGCGGGTCATACCGACCATGTCGAGCTTGCCCTCGGCAATCGCATGACGGGCTGTCGCGACATCGGCGATGCGGGCGGCATGGAAAACCGGGAATCTGGTCGTCGCCCTGATATCACCGGCGAAATCGAGATGGGGTGAGGCGGCCATGCCCTGGATCGGGATCACGTTGTTGAGTGCCGCGTCGTGCTCGATATGTCCCCGGATGATATTGAGGAAGTCGATCTTGCCGCCGGCGGCAAAACGGCGGGCGATCTCGACACCCTCGTCGCGGCTCAAGCCCTTGTCCCAATCCTCATCGGCAACCATGCGGATGCCGACAATGAATTCAGGGCCGACAGCCTTTCTGACGGCTGATATCACCAGGTTCGAAAAGCGCATCCGGTTGTCGAGCGAGCCGCCGAATTCATCCTCGCGCCGGTTGGTGGCCGGCGACCAGAAGCTGTCCATCAGATGGCCGTAGGCCTCGAACTCGATGCCATCAAGGCCAGCTTCCTGCATGCGCGCGGCGGCCGTCGCATAGTCAGCAACGATGCGCTCGATGTCCCAGTCCTCGATCTCCTTGGGGAAATGCCGGTGGGCCGGCTCGCGGATCGGAGAGGGGCTAAGCACCGGCAGCCAGTCACCCTTGTTCCAGTTGGTGCGGCGGCCGAGATGGGTGAGCTGGATCATCACGGCGCAGCCATGCTCGTGACAGTCGTCGGTCAGGCGCTTCAGATGCGGGACGATCTCGTCTTTCCAGGCCAAGAGGTTGCCAAAGGCCGGAGGGCTGTCGCGGCTGACACTGGCCGAGCCCGCCGTCATGGTGAGCGCGATGCCGCCCCTGGCCTTTTCGACATGATAGAGCCGGTAGCGCTCGGTCGGCATGCCCGCTTCCGAATAGGCCGGCTCATGCGCCGTCGACATGATGCGGTTCTTCAGCGTCAGGTGCTTCAGCTGGAAGGGCTGAAGGAGTGGGTCCTTGGGACGGTCAAGCATTGTGGATACCCCCCTCTGCCCTGCCGGGCATCTCCCCCTCAAGGGCAGGGCCATCGCATAGGGGGCACACCCCCCTCTGGCGTTGGACAGGGATCGGCAAACGCGGCGCTCCGCTCTCCCCCCTTGTGGGGGAGATGTCACGCAGTGACAGAGGGGGGTGCAGCATCGGCATCTCGTCCGTTCAATACCAGGCGTCCGGCTTGGCGCGCTTCGTTCTCTCGACATAGTCTAGAAGCGCCTCGTCGATGGCGACATCCAAAGGCGGCGCTTCGTATTCGGCGAGCGTCTTCTTCCAGCGGGCATTGGCACGCGTCGCCATGTCGGTTGAACCGGCTTCTGACCACTTCTCGAAAGGCTCGTTGTCGGAAAGGCCTGAATCCCAGAAGGCGGTCTGGTAGTTGCTCATAGTGTGGGCGGAGCCCAAGAAATGGCTGCCGGGACCAACCTCTTCGAAGGCATCCATGGCGAGCGTGTTGTCATCCACCACGACGCCGGCGAGATAGGAATGCAGGGCGCCGCAGAAATCTGTGTCCATGACGAACTTCTCGTAGGACATGGCGAGCAGTCCATCGACGAAACCGGCCGAATGCAGGATGAAATTGGCGCCACAATGCACTGCCGACATCATCGACATGACGCCCTCCTGCATGGCCTGGGCATCGGGCAGCTTGGAATTGGAGAAGTTTCCAGCACAGCGCAGCGGCAGTTTCAGTCGCCGGGCGAGCTGGCCGATGACCATGGAGCCGATCGCAGGTTCCGGCGTGCCGAAGGTCGGCGAACCCGAGCGCAGGGACATCGAGGAGAGGAAGTTGCCGAAGATGACGGGCGCACCGCGGCGTTCCAGCTGGGTGAGCGCGCAGCCGGCCATGGTTTCGGCCAGCGACTGGGCAATGGCGCCAGCATTGGTGACCGGGCCCATGGCACCGCCCAGGATGAAGGGCACGATGACGGCCGCCTGGTTGGCGCGGGCATAGGCGCGCAGCGCCCGCGTCATGGTGCCGTCCCAGACGAGCGGCGAGTTGACGTTGACATTGCCGAGAATGATGCAGTTCCGGTCGACAAAGTCGGCTCCGAACAGAATGCGCGCCATCTCGATCGATTCCTCGGCGCGCTCTTCTGCCGTCACCGAGCCCATGAACGGGCGGTCGGAGTATTTGATGTGGCTGTAGACCATGTCGAGGTGGCGCTTGTTGACGGGTACATCGACCGGTTCGCAGATCGTGCCGCCGGAATGGTGCAGCCAGGGCGAGGACTGGGCAAGCTTGATCAGATTGCGGAAGTCCTCGATCGTCCCGTAGCGGCGACCCTTGTCGAGGTCCATGACGAAGGGCGAGCCATAGGCCGGCGAGAAGACGACGGCATTGCCGCCGATCTCGACGTTGTTTGCGGGGTTGCGGGCATGCTGGGTGAAGGTTGCAGGCGCCGAGCTCAGGATTTCGCGCAGCATGCCCTTCGGGAACCGCACCCGTAGCCCATCCATCTCGGCGCCCGACTTGCGCCAGAGTTCAAGCGCTGCCGGATCGTCACGGAACTCGATGCCGATCTCGGCGAGGATGCGATCGGCCACCGCTTCGATCCGCTCGAGGTTTTCTTCCGACAGGATGTCGTAGGTCGGGATGTTGCGTCGGATGTACGGAACCACCAGAGGCGAGACCAAGGCTCCCCCTCGTCGAGCCGATCGCTGCCTGCGCGTGCCCGTGTTTTCCGCAAGTGCCTGGTCCATGACGCTTCCCCTCGTTTTGTCGCAGGGTAGTTCAAGGCAAATTGGCTGTGACGCTGGAAAATTGCTGGAGATGCAATAAGCTCGGCTTATGACACCATTTCGCAGCCTCATCCCCTCTGCTAATGCCCTTGTGATTTTCGAAGCGGCCGGGCGACACGAGAACTTCACCCGGGCGGCGGAAGAACTCGGCATGTCGCAGGTGGCGGTCTCCTATGCCATCCGTGGGCTTGAACAGCAGCTCGGCACACAGCTCTTCGAGCGGCAGCATCGGGCAGCCCGCCTGACGGAGGTCGGCGAGCGGTTTCATGCCGATGTCTCAGCCGGGCTCTCACGGATTGGCCGGGCGGCGGAGGAAATCCGGATGAAGGGCCGTGAGGTGAATGTGACGCTTGCCGCCTCGACTGCCTTTGCTTCGATGTGGATGCTGCCGCGTCTTTCCGCCCTCAGGGACGACCTGCCCGATATCGATCTCAGAATCCAGACCAGCGTGCGGGATCTCGACCTCGACGAGGAGGATATCCCGCTCGGGGTGCGCGGTGGTAATCCGCAGGACTGGCCGCATTATCATTCAGCTGAGCTTGCGCCGGAGATTGTCACCGCCGTGGCGAGCCCCGCCTTCGTCGAGGCGAACGGCTTGCCGGACAGTCCCGAAGCCATCGCCCGGCACCGGCTGATCTGGCTCGAAGAGCCGGTGCGGCAGGCCTGTAGCTGGCCGGAATGGTTTGCCTCGGCCGGCATCGACTATCGGCCGACCGGGCGGCGGCTGGCGATCAACGATTATGTTCTGGTCATCCAGGCGGTACTCGCCGGCCAGGGCATTTCGCTTGGCTGGCGGCATCTGGTCGAGCGGCTGATCGAGCAAGGGCAACTCGTCGAAGTGGGTGGCCATGCGCTCCGGACCGGCCAGGCCTTCCATGTCGTCTGGCCGAGGTCACGAGACCTCAGTGCGGCGGCCACGCGGGTGCGCGACTGGTTGCTGAAGCAGACCTGAGGGAACAGAGGATCAGGCGGAGGCGCGGTCGACGAGCGCGAAGTCGTGGTGGTTCTCGGCGAGGTAGCGCAGGGTGGCGGCAGCATCGACCGGCTTGCCGAAATAATAGCCCTGCCCCATGCCACAGCCGAGTTCGCGGAGCTTCTGGGCTTCTGCTTCCGTCTCGATGCCTTCGGCGACCACTTCGAGATCAAGGCCCTCGCACATGCTGACGATCGCCTTGATGATGTGCTCGGAGGTGCGGTCCGTGGTGATGGCCGAGACGAAGGCGCGGTCGATCTTCACCTTGTCGAAGGTGAATTCGCGCAGACGGCCAAGGCTCGACTGGCCCGTGCCGAAATCGTCGAGCGAAATGCGTATGCCGGCGTCCTTCAATTCCTTGATGATGCGCCGTGCCGTATCGGCCGAGGACATCACCGCCGTCTCGGTGATTTCCATCTCAAGGCGGCGCGGGTCAAAGCCGACGCTGTTCAGGATCGAGAGCGTATTGAACGAGGTCCTAAGGTCCATCAGCTGGACCGAGGAGAGATTGAAGGACAGGAAGAGATCACGCGGCCAGGCGAGCGTCGCTTCGGCTGCCTTGCGCAAAAGCGTCTCGGACAGCGTGTCGATGAAACCGCGCTCTTCGGCGAGCGGCACGAAGACGGCAGGCGAGACGAAGCCGAGATCGGGATCGATCCAGCGGGCCAGCGCCTCGAAGCCGACGATGCGGTTGTCGCGCAGCCGCACGATCGGCTGGAAGTGGACGTCCACCGTATCGTTGATGATGGCATTGCGCAGCGCCTGTTCGAGCTGCGTCGCCTGTTTCATCTCCTGAGCGATCTCGCGGGAATAGACGGTGATCTGGCCACGGCCACGACGCTTGGAGCGGTAAAGCGCCGTCTCGGCACTCTTCATCAGCTCTTCGAAATCCTCGCCTGCAAAAGGATAGACGGCAAATCCGAGGGAGGCGGAGAGGCGCACATTGCGGTCACCGAGATCGTAAGGCGCGGACAGCACATCCTTGATCAACTGGCCGGCGCGCTCCGCACCAATGCGCTCGAAGACCAGCGGCAGGACGATGGCAAACTCATCGCCATCGTGACGGGTTACCGTCGCACCGTCGGGCACGCAGGCCTTCAGGCGATGAGCGACCTGACAGAGGATCTCGTCGCCGGCAGCCTGGCCGAAGAGGTCGTTGATCGGTTTGAAGCCGTCGAGATTGACGATGCCGACGGTGAAAGGGGCAGGGTCGGACGCGCGGTCGGCTGCAAGCTGGCGCACCTTGTCGCCCAGCCGATGGCGATTGCCAAGGCCGGTCAAGCGGTCGCTGTAGCCTGTCGTCTTGTGGTCGCTCTGGCCCATGGGGTCAGAGACGATTCCGGCGGCACCCATTCATGCTTCCTGGTACGGTTCTTTCACACGTCCCAGAATGGGTCCAAAACATTAAAATTATCATATCGATGCATGTAAAGCGGCGGCCGCAGGCACCCCAAAAATCGGGTATCGGGTCAGGCTGTGGACGCCAGTCTTGCGATATCGGGAACGAGGCGGCGAATGGCCTGATCGACGACATCAGGGCTTAGCGGCTTCAGGATGACCTCGTTCATGCCCGATGCGAAGCAGGCTTCGCGGTCCCTGTCGAAGGCCTGGGCGAGAACACCGATGATCGGCGTCGGAAGCGATGTGTCCCCCGGGGACTGGCGGATGCGGCGGGCCGCCTCGAAGCCGTTCAGACCCGGCAGCGTCACATCCATGAGCACGATGGCCGGCTTCAGTTCAGAGCAGAGGTTTACCGCCGCTTCGCCGTCGGCGCAGATGCGATAGGCATAGCCCAGACCTTCGAGGATCTGCGAAAAGACGATCTGGTTGATCTCGTTGTCTTCGGCCACGAGCACTAGAGAGGGCTGGCGTGGTGGTGAGACCTTCACCGGAGCTGGCGTAGCCATCGTCTGCGGCGGGATTGCCGAGGGGAACTCCGGTGGTGCGGGACCGTCCTCAGTGGTGATTTCCCAGTCGTCCGCTGGAGATGGTCGCGCCTGCAAGGCGGTCATGCGATCGAGGACGGTAAAGGCCAGATCCGTGGCGATTTCGTTTTCCGCCAGCGTCAGATAATCGATATCGACGGCCTGAAGCAGCTCCAGGCACTGCATGTCGAGGTCGACATCGACGATGGCAAGGTCGATGACCACACCCACCGAGCGGGCCACGGACAGAAAGGCATCGAGTTCTTCATCATTGCGCACACAGCAACTGTCGAGGCCGAGGAGTTGCAGGATCTCCAGCGCGCGCGCCTCAAATTCGCGATCGCCGGTGATGAGCAATGCCTTGCGCCCGTTCAACCGTCCGTCAAGCGCGGCGTATCCACCATCCTCATATTCGCGCGTCTCAGGCATTTCGGCCGGGTATGACTGCAGGTCAGCGCCACTGCCGACTTCGCCAAGGCTCGAGACAATCAGGTAGCGGCCGGGCGTCCCGACCCGCTGGACATGCAGGAGGATCGGCCGCGGTAGATCTCCGTAGAGACGCATGGGCAGGGTCAGCGAGGATGTGAGACCGGTTTCAAGCACTTGACGAGAAACCGTTGCGAGGCGCGCGGCGACCTCTGCCTCGAACAAGGACGCGATCGTGCCGCCCAGCGCGTTGTCGGCGCCGACGGAGATAGCCGAACAGAAGACCTTGTTGACCGCTACCAGCTGAAGGTTGCGGTCCTGAACGAAGACAGGATGGGCAAGATTGTCGAGGATTTCTTCGGTGAGCTGGACGCGCTCGATATCAGCGCGCCACTGCTCTTCCCGACGCTTCTGCTCGGTGATGTCGCTCATGACGCAGAAGCCGAAACCGGAGGGCAGACGACGCTTGGAGAACCGGGTCCAGCGCTTGCTGTCGTCGCAGGACTGAATTTCGTAGCGTTCCTTCCAGTGGGCGGCGATCTGGCGGGTCAGCCATTCCTCGCGACTGAGAATCGCCTCCGACTGGCCGCTCGCCGCCTGGCGCAGGCCGAGGTCATAGGCGGCGCCGAGAATGTCTCTCAGGCGCGTGCCGGGCTCGAAGAAGGAGGCCGGAAGCGGCAGGAACTGACGGGCGCTGCGGCTGGCAAAGATCAGATGATCGTTGCGATCATAGACAATGAAGGCGGAGGAGAAGGCCTCGGACACCGCATCCAACAGGGCAGCATCGAGCGCAGCTTCAGCCGACGGATTGTCGTGCCCCTGCCGTCTCTTGTCCTGGTCGGGGGCCGGTGGAAACTCGCTCACACTGCTGCCTCTTGGAACCTCGTTGCTGAACGCAACGAGACTTTTGTGGGGCTGATGCCATAACGGAGACATGCCGAACCATGCTTCTGGCGGGAACCCACACGAGAGACACCGCGGCTGTGTCCTCATTCCGCTGCCAGCGGACCTGCGCTCAGAGACATTGCAAGTCATTGTTCAGATTAGAGACATTCCGTTAAGGCCCGCTTAATGATGGACATCGTCCGCACGCACTTACGATTTCGTCTTTCGTCGCAGCCAAGAATCCGCGAAAATGGGTTCATGATCATCAAGCAGCTCTCCGAAACGCTCATCAACCAGATCGCCGCCGGCGAGGTCATCGAAAGACCGGCCAGTGCGGCGAAGGAATTGATCGAGAATGCGATTGACGCAGGCGCCACCCGGATCGAGGTGGCAACGGCTGGCGGCGGCAAGACGCTGCTGCGCGTCATCGACAATGGCTGCGGCATGGGGCCTGAGGATCTTGCGCTTGCGATCCGGCGGCACTGCACGTCGAAGCTCAACGAAACCTTGTTCGACATCCGCTCGCTCGGCTTCCGGGGCGAGGCCCTGCCCTCGATCGGCTCGGTCGCCAAGCTGACGATCACCAGCCGTCCCGCCGGCGCCGACAGCGGCGCCGAGATCGCCGTGGTCGGCGGCAAGGTGGGGGACGTGCGCCCGGCAGCCGCCAATCCCGGCACGACGGTCGAGGTGCGTGATCTGTTCTTCGCGACACCGGCGCGGCTGAAATTCATGAAGACGGAAAAGGCGGAAGCCGGCGCGATCACCGAGATCGTCAAGCGCATGGCGATTGCCTTTCCGGCGATCCGCTTCGTGCTCTCGGGAACGGACCGATCAACGCTCGAATTTCCCGGCACCGGCGACGATCATCTGGCGCGCATCGCCCAGATACTGGGTGCCGATTTCAAGGACAATGCGATCGAGCTCGATGCCGAGCGGGAGGATGTGCTGCTCACAGGCTTTGCCGGCGTGCCGACCTTCAATCGGGGCAACTCCGCCCATCAATATGCATTCGTCAACGGCCGCCCCGTGCAGGACAAGCAGATCCTGTCGGCCATTCGCGGCGCCTATGCCGAGACGATCCCGCAGGGACGTTATCCGGTGGCGGTGCTCTCATTGACGCTGGACCCGGCGCTGGTCGACGTCAACGTGCATCCGGCGAAGTCGGATGTGCGTTTCCGTGACCCGGCCCTGGTGCGCGGCCTGATCGTCGGGGCCATCCGGCAATCCCTGCAGCGCGAAGGCGACCGGGCGGCAACAACGGGTGCCGGCGGCATGCTGCGCGCCTTCCGGCCCGGGTTCTCGCCGCAGCCGGCACAGGCGTGGTCTCCAGCCAGTTCCCCGTCTCGGCCTCTTTATGGCGGTGCGCCAAGCTATGGCAGCGGGCTTGCGGCTGCGGCCGCACCGGCTGCGCGCGGTTTTGGCGAGGCGGCGCAGGCAGCATTCGACAGCCTGTCCGTGCCGACCGCCCGCAGCGAACCGGTCGTGACCGCCCCTGCCCCCGCAAGCGCTTCTGTCGAGGCAATCTCGAACTATCCGCTGGGTGCAGCGCGGGCACAGGTGCATGCCAACTATATCGTCGCTCAGACGGAGGACGGGCTGGTCATCGTCGACCAGCATGCCGCTCATGAACGCCTGGTCTTCGAGCAGATGCGCAAGGCGTTGACGGGCCGACGACTCCCCTCGCAGGGTCTGCTCATCCCTGAGATCGTCGACCTGCCGGAAGAAGACTGCGACCGGCTGATGACCCATGCGGAAAGCCTGGAAAAGCTGGGGCTTGCCATCGAACGCTTCGGCCCGGGCGCAATCGCGGTGCGTGAGACACCGGCGATGCTCGGCGAAATGGACGCGACACAGCTGGTACGCGATCTCGCCGACGAAATCGCCGAATGGGATACGGCCGACCGGCTGTCGGCCAAGCTCGAACATGTCGCGGCGACCATGGCCTGCCATGGTTCGGTGCGATCAGGCCGGCGGCTTCGGGTCGAGGAAATGAACGCGCTTCTGCGCCAGATGGAGCAGACGCCGGGCTCCGGCCAGTGCAATCATGGACGACCCACCTATGTGGAACTCAAGCTCTCTGATATCGAACGGCTGTTCGGACGTAGCTGAGCCGCCGCAGATGGTGGGTTTTGCGGCGAGCCATCTTTCAATCGCCCGGAGGGCGCTGTATTGCAGATCCGTGACACGCGGCGCAGGAGAAGAGTGATGAACCGTTTCGAAGGCGGCGGAAACCGCGAGGCCAAGATCCGCTATCTCGATGCCGATTTCCAGATCCTGACACCGGGGACCTTCGTCACCTGCGCGATCACCGGACGGCCCGTGCTGGTCGATGAACTACGCTACTGGAGCGTCGTCCGGCAGGAGCCTTACGCGGATGCAGCGGCATCACTCGAAGCCGAGAAGCGCGCGGGCGCGCTGCCCAACCAGCGGCGCTGAGCCTCAGGCCTTCTTGCCGAGACGCCTGCGTCTGCAGGCTTCGATTGCCCGGTCGATGATCAGGTCCGGCGCCTTCGGGTCGTCGAAGAGCATGTCGACATCGACGACCCTCGATTTTTCCCGAAGCTCCTCCGAACGTCCATGACCGCCTGACAGGCGGACGCTGTCCTTGGCCGTTGTGACGAGTTGCAGGCCCTGTCTTTCGGCGCGAGCGATAAGATCCGATATCTCGTCCTCGGCGAGGTGATGGTGATCGGGGAAATCCTGACGATCGGCGATGACGGCGCCGAGCTCGCCCAAGGTCCGATAGAACTTGTTGGGGTCGGCGATGCCGGCATAGGCAAGCACGGATAAACCGACGAGTTCGCGGCCGGTGCTCGGCACGACATTGGCGACCAGGACCGGCTTGCCGCTGCGGGATGCCTTGCGGACGAACTGGTCGGCGGCATCGCCCTTGCCGACCTTCAGGATCGCATCAAGGTGGCGCATCTGGATGCCGATCGGGGCCCGCACAGGGCCCGACGGGACGACCCAGCCATTGCCGATGCCACGCTGGCTGTCGATGACAATCAGGGCGTAGTCGACCATGAGGCGCGCACTCTGGAAGCCGTCATCCATGATGATGATATCGGCACCCTCGGCTACCAGCTTCTCGGCCCCGGCAACCCGCCGGCGGGAGATGACCGTCAGCGCCTCGCGGGCGAGCAGCAAGGGCTCGTCACCAACGGCCGTCGAACGATGATGATGCGGGTCGACGACCGTCGTTACATCGAGAGAGCCACCGTAACCACGGCTGAGAAAACCGGGCTTCAGTCCACGCGCCTTCGCGGCCCTGGCGATCGCGATCGCGGTCGGCGTCTTGCCGGCGCCGCCGACGGTAAAGTTGCCCACGCAGATAACGGGGACGGATAAGACATGCCGGCGGCGATGGCGCATGACGGCACCGGAAATGCGGCCATAGGCGAAGGAGAGCGGATAGAGGCAGATTGCCTGCCAGCCGGTCTTTGTCCACCAGAAGGGCGGTGCCTCGGATACCATTCTTGTCCCTGTCGTGACCTCAGCGCCCCGCGGACGCCTCCTTACCGGCGGAACAAGAACCATTGCAACGCTTGATGGTCAAGCGCGAGCGTGCCGAAATGGCACGGCGTGTCTCAGGCAAAAAGCGCTTCGAGCCCCGAGATATCGCCCAAGATCATGTCAGAGTGAAGGGTCAGCGTTTCTCGCGAGCCGGTTCCTGAGAGGACACCGATCTTCAAGCCGGCACCGGCATTCAGCCCCATGTGCAGATCGTGATTGTTGTCGCCGACGACGGCGACTTCCGACGGGGCAAGACCCGTTGCCGCGCAAAAGCCGAGCACCATGCCGGCCTCCGGCTTCTTGCCGTGGCCGCTGTCATAACCGGCGATGTAGTCGACGAAGGGCATGATGCCGAACCGTTCGGCAGCAACCCGGATCGAGCGTTCGTTGTCGCTGGAGGCAATTCCCAGGCGAAGGCCCTTGCCATGCAGACGGGCGAAAAGCGGTTGAAGCTCGGTCACTGGCACGGAGAACTCTGCGGCCTTGGCGAAGCACGCGTCGATCTTCGGCACCAGAACGTCGAGCGCAATCGGCGAACCCGCCGCAATCATGCCTTCGGCGATCTCGACCGTATTGCCGGCCGCAAACAGGCTGTCCGGTACGATGTCGCCGGACACCGGATCCATGCCGCAAGCCAGAAGCAACGCATCGGCAAGTGCTTGATCACCATCCGCCGCCATCAGGGCCACTTCCCGGTTGACCGGTCCCCAGCTCGCGTCAAAATCGAGCAGCGTCCCGTCCTTGTCGAACAGGATGCCGGCAATCCGGGGTTTGTCGTTCATGAAAGAGGTCCTGAGGTGAGTGTCAGCTCTGGCCCGCAGCGCGCGGCTCGAGCTTGGCCTTGACGGAGAGAGGGCTGATATAGGGCTCGAGCCCCTTGAGGGTCGTCGTCAGCGCACCGCGCATTTCCTGCATGCTCTCGAGGCCGGCGTCGATCATCTTCGCGCGGGCGACTTCATTGTTGAGCAGGAAATGGACGGCCTTTGCCAGCATTTCGGCATCACGGACAATGCGGGCCGAGCCCTTGCGCACGAGGCGCTGGTAGCTTTCGCGGAAATTGCTGACCTGCGGGCCCGACAGCACGGCGCAGCCGAGCATGGCCGGCTCCAGCGGGTTCTGACCACCTTCGGCCGAAAGCGAACGGCCGACGAATGCGACCTCCGTCAGGCGCAGATAAAGCCCCATCTCGCCGATGGTGTCGCCGAGGAACACATCGGTCTCGGGCGTGATGACATCGCCGCGCGTGCGGCGCGCGACCACCAGACCCTTTTCGACCAGCATGGCCTCGATCTCATCGCAGCGATCGGGATGGCGCGGCACCAGAACGGTCAGCATGCCGGTATGGGCCTTGAGTGCCCGGTGGACCATGGAGGCGATCTTCTCTTCGCCCTCGAAGGTCGAGATCGCCGCCCAGGTCTTGCGGTCGCCGATCTGCTGACGATAGCGCTGCAGCACCTGCTCATCGCATGGCGGCGCGTCGCTGTCGACCTTGATATTGCCCGACACGCTGACCGGCCAGGCGGCCAGATCACGGAAGCGTTCCGCATCGAGGTCGGACTGGGCAATCACCAGCGCCAGTTTGCCAAACAGAGTTTCGGCGATCGAGGGATGGCGCTTCCAGCGATCGAAGGACCGATCGGACATGCGGGCATTGACCAGGATCTGCGGGATATGCCGCCGATGCAGTTCGGCAAGCGTTGTCGGCCAGATCTCGGATTCGACACCGATCGCGACATCCGGCTGCCAGTAGTCGAGGAAACGACGGATGCAGGGGAGAAGGTCGAGCGGTACATACTGATGCAGCACCATGTCGCCGAGGCGGTTCCTGGCGACTTCGGCGGAGGTGACGGTCCCCGTCGTCAGCAGCACATGGATGTCGCGGCGGCGCAGTTCCCGCATCAGGGCGACGACGGCGGTGGTTTCGCCGACACTTGCCGCATGGATCCAGACGAGGGGACCGGCGGGTCGGGCAAGGCTGGCGTGGCCGAAGCGTTCGCTGCGGCGGGCGCGGTCTTCCTTGCCCTTGGCGGCACGATAGGCAAGCAGGGGGCGTGACAGCGGGTAGGCGGCGAGACCCAGCCAGCCATAGGACGTCAGAGCGAGGGATGCGAGACCGTCGCTCAGTGCCATCGATCAAACCTGCTCATCTTCATCGACAATGCCGTTCTTCCCGTTCAGGAGGCGTCGCTACGCAACAAGAGAGATGCAAGAAGACTGAGTTGAAACCGTGACCATTGGAGGTCGAATCCGGAGGCGGCCCGGTGGCCGCCGACCAGTCCTTACTTCTCTGAAGGATTGAGCAGCCGGTGCATGTGGACGATGAAGTAACGCATATGGGCGTTGTCGACCGTCTCCTGTGCCTTCGCCTTCCAGGCGACAAGCGCGCTGGCATAGTCCGGGAAAATGCCGACGATATCGAGCTTGGTCAGATCACGGAACTGCACCTGTTCAAGGTTTGACAATTCACCGCCAAAAACGAGATGGAGAAGCTGCTTGTTTTCGTTGGATTCCGTCATGTTTGCGGCCTTTTTCTCATTCCTAGTCTGTTGGGAACCATCTGCGCGATTTCGCCCCAAAGGTCAACTCCGGGGAATTCGGGAGATGTTCTTGAGCAAGGCTGGAAGTAGCTCTCGCGATGCTGCGCAGAGCACCGGATGCGTCACCTCTTGCCTGTTGTATACGAGCGCTTCGCCGTCGAGATCGGTGATCGCCCCGCCGGCACGCGCAAGGATCAGATCGGCAGCGGCAAGATCCCAGTCATGGCTGCTCTTCTTCACCAGCGTCGCATCGATGCGGCCGTCCGCCACCAGCGCCAGCCGGTAGGCGAGCGAGGGTATGTGATCGACTCGCTCGATGCGGGGTCTGATCGCCGAACTGAAACTTGCGACCATGTCCTGCGCCGAGGCGAACTTCAGGCTGCCCTCGATGCCGGCCGTCGAGACCGAAACGTCCTGGCCGTTGCGGCGCGCGGGGCCCTCGATCGTTGCGGTAAACTCTTCGCCCAGGGACGGCGCGACCAGAATACCGGCGACGGGCGCTCCCTTGTGGACGACGGCCACCGAGACGCACCAGGTATCCTTGCCTGCGAGGAAAGCCCGGGTGCCATCGATCGGGTCGATGACGAAAAGCGTGTCGCAGGAGAGCCGTGCCGGATCGTCGTCCGTTTCTTCCGACAGCCAGCCGTAATTCGGCCGCGCCTGACGGAGGATCTCCTCCAGGATGCGGTTCGCGGCATAGTCGGCTGCGCTGACCGGCGAGCGACCCTCGTTCTTCCACCAGACCTCCGGCGACTGGCCGAAATGCGCCATTGCCACCTTGCCGGCCTCGCGAGCAGCGTCCGTGATCAGCGCAAGGTCCGCCTGCCAGTCGAAGTGTGGCATGGCCTCGGGCTTTAGATCAGGTTCCGGCAAGGGTCATGCCTTCGATGGCAAGTGTTGGTGCTGCAACACCGAACTTGCGGTCGATGTCATTGGCCACCGTGATCCGCATGAACATGTCCTTCAGGTTGGACGCGATCGTGATCTCGGAGACCGGATAGGTGAGTTCACCGTTTTCGATCCAGAAGCCACTCGCACCACGGCTGTATTCACCGGTGATCATATCGACGCCACTGCCGATCATATCGGTGATGTAGAGACCCGTGCCGACGCTGCGGATCAGTTCATCAGGCGAAATGTCACCCGGCTCCAGGGCGAGATTGGTTGAAGACGGCGAGACCGAAGTGCCGCCGCGTACGCCACGGCCATTGGTCTTGAGGCCAAGCTCCCGAGCGGCAGACGAGGACAGGAACCAGTGTTTCAGCACACCGTCCTCGATCATCGTTAGCGGCTTGCCCGAGATGCCCTCACCATCGAAGGGGCGCGACGATGATCCGCGGACCTTCAGCGGATCATCGGTGATGTTGAGGCCAGCCTTCAAAACCTGCTGTCCCATCTTGTCGCGCAGGAAGGAGGTCTTGCGGGCGACCGACGCACCATTGATGGCGCCGGCGATCGTGCCCGCGAAGCCTCTGGCGACGCGCGGGTCGAAGACGACGGTGAGGTTGGAGGCAGTCGGCACCTGGCGCGGGTTCAGCCGCCGGATCGCGCGCTCGGCGGCGCGGCGACCGATTTCTTCCGGGCTGTGGAGATCGGCGAAATAGAGTCGGCTGTCGAAATCGTGGTCGCGCTCCATCTTGGTCCCCTCGCCGGCGATGACGCCAACCGATCGGGAGAAGCGCGAACCGGCATAGCTGCCGGAAAAGCCATGTGAGGTGACGAGCACGAGGCCACCCATGCCGGCCGAGGCTCCGGCGCCCAGAGAATTGCTGACGCCGCTGACCGAACGGGCCGCTTCTTCCATGGCGAGTGCGCTTTCGCGCAACTGGTCGCCAGAGACTTCCGTCTCATCAAAGAGCTGCAGGTCGGGAATGTCACGGGCGAGATCGCTCTCGTCGGCGAGACCGGCAAAGGGATCTTCGGGCGAGACCTTGGCCATCGCGACGGCGCGTTCGGCGAGCGCCTTGAGGTCGAAGCCCGGATTGGCCGACACGCTTGCCACCTGGCGACCGATGAAGACGCGCAGCGAAAAGTCGTCACTCTCGGATGCTTCGGTCGACTCGACCTTGCCGAGCCGGACACTGACCCCCTTGGAACGAGAGCGCACGACGACCGCATCTGCCTTGTCGGCCCCTGCCTTGACGGCGAGGTCGACGAGTTGCTCGGCGCGTTCGAGGAGGTTGGCGGAATCGATTTGATTGGGCATAGGTTGGCCTTTCCTTCAAGCTCCATTTATTGTGCCTGTGAAGGGGCATCAAGGGTGGATCTGGCTTTTCCGTTCACGAGCCCGGCATAGGTCCATTTCAGGTCAGCCAGATCCGGCAAAACGAGGAGAAAGAACTCTTGGCCAGCGCAACCGAAGCACTGTTCGCCCAACCCCTGCTTCTCCTTGGAGGGGCTGTCATTGCAGCCCCGATCTTCCGCAAGCTCGGGCTTGGAACCGTGCTCGGCTATCTCGCCGCCGGCGTGGTGATCGGCCCGGTCCTGCACCTGATCGGAGGCTCGGGGGAAATCCTGGCCGTCGCCGAACTCGGTGTCGTGCTGCTGCTCTTCATCATCGGACTGGAACTGAAGCCCAGCCGATTGTGGCACATGCGACGCGACATTTTCGGGCTTGGGACCAGCCAGGTCGTGCTCACGGGCCTTCTGCTGACGGCGCTGGTCTATGCGGCAGGCCTGCTTGACTGGCGCGGCGCGTTGGTTGCCGGCTTCGGGCTTGCGCTGTCGTCGACCGCCTTTGCGCTGCAATTGCTCGAAGACTATGGCGACATGAACAGCCGCTACGGACAGCGCTCCTTCTCCATCCTGCTCTTCCAGGACCTCGCCATCGTGCCACTGCTGGCCATGGTGACGGTTCTGAGCTCCCAGGGTGGCGAAGCGCAGCAATCTCCGCTGATCGAAATCGGGATCGCGATCGGCGCGGTGATCGGCATGATCCTGGCCGGGCGCTACCTGCTCACCCCGATGTTCCAGATCATCGCGCGGACGGGTGCGCGCGAGGTGATGATCGCGGCAGCCCTCTTCGTTGTTCTCGGATCGGCCTATTTGATGCAGGTGGCTGGCCTTTCGATGGCCATGGGCGCCTTCCTCGCCGGCGTGATGCTGGCCGAGTCTTCCTATCGCCACGAACTGGAGGCCGATATCGAGCCCTTCCGCGGGCTGCTGCTGGCGCTCTTCTTCATCGCTGTCGGCCTGTCGATGGAGTTGCAGGTCATCGTCGACAATCTGGTCCTGATTGCCATTGCGGTACCGGTGCTGATGGCGGTGAAGGCGCTCGTGATCTACGCGATCTGCCGCGCTTCGGGCTCGTCGCGCAACGATGCGATCCGTATCGGCATGTTGTTGCCGCAAGGTGGCGAGTTCGGTTTCGTGCTCTTCACCACGGCTGCGGCCGCCGGCCTCTTTTCGGGCGCGCAGTCATCCCTGCTCATTTCCATCGTCACCCTGTCCATGGCCCTCACACCGTTGACGGCGCTCATCGGCCAGCGCCTGCTGGCGCGCGAGACGTCAGACAAGGAGGAGATGGACGAGGATTTCGAAGGTGCCGGATCGGATGTGCTGATGGTCGGCTTCTCCCGCTTCGGTCAGATCGCCGCGCAAATCCTGCTCGCGAGCGGGCGGGACGTGACCATTCTCGACGACAGTCCGGATCGGGTGCGCCAGGCGGCAACCTTCGGCTTCCGGATCTATTTCGGCGACGGCACGCGGCTGGACATGCTGCGGGCGGCCGGGATCGAAAAGGCGAAGATTGTCGCCGTTTGTACCCACAGGAAGGATATCACCGACAAGATCGTCGATCTCATCCGCTCCGAATATCCCGATGTGCGCCTTTTTGTACGGTCCTATGACCGCATCCACAGCCTGGAACTGCGGGCCCGAGACGTGGAATACGAGCTGCGTGAAACCTTCGAGTCCGGTCTGCTCTTCGGGCGCCGGACACTGCAAGGTCTCGGCGCCACGGAAGACGAGGCCTATGAGATCGGCGAGGACATCCGACGCCGCGACGAGGAGCGCTTAAGGCTTCAGGCGCAGGAAGGCATCCTCGCGGGCCGGGAACTCATGCACAAACGACCGGTCAAGCCGGAGCCGCTGATCAAGCCGAAGAAGCAGATCCACGCCGTCGAAGACGAAGAAAAGTCCCCGGCTGCCTGATCCTCACCGGCGGACAAAATCCTCGATGCGGGCGGAAAGATCTCGCTTCAGCGGCTCCTTCATGCGGTCGCAGATTTCAAGGATCTGCCGGGCCTTGAAGAAATCGAGGACCTTGTAGCTGTTGACCTCCGGCCGGATATAGATGTCCGGCTGGCAGATCTTCATCTTCAGCGCGATATGCGACTGCATCATCAGCTGCGATGCCCCAAAGAGACTGTCGATACGGTTCGGCATCAGCGAACCATCGCCTTCCGGCGCGCCGATCACATCAATAGCGACCATGATGTCGACCTTGCCGACGAGGTGGTCGTAAGGCACCGGATTGAAGATGCCGCCGTCGATCATCAGGCGGCCACCGATAGTGACGGGAGCAAAGAGCGCCGGAATGGCGGCCGAGGCAGATAGCGCCTCGTGAAGATCGCCCTCGGTTCGGACCAGTTCGCACTGGCCGTAATAATCGGTGGCGATGACGGTCAGCGGTAGCCGCAGCTCCGCAAAGTTCTCGGGGATCTCAGGCGGCAGGAAGGCGCGCAAAAGCCGCGGCAGGTTGAACTGCCCGAGGCGGACGCCACCGAGCGCCCGAATGCTTGCCGGGCGCATGCCCCAGAAGCGGTTGAGCACAAGGCCCCTGTTGTCGGCAAGTTCGAGCGTATAGTCCCTGATGTCGCGGCCGCTCATGCCGGCGGCATAACCGGCGCCGAGGATTGCGCCCATGGAGGAGCCGGCGATCAGCGTTGGCTTAATGCCGAGTTCGTCGAAGACTTCGAGCACCGGGATATGGGCAAAGCCGCGCGCGCCCCCTGCCCCGAGTGCCAGACCGATGGTCGGGTCGGCCTTGACAGCTTCGGAGGGAATGGGCGTTTCGGCGACGAGATCCATGGGCTGAGCCTTTTTCCGCTGAGGGGATCAGGACTGCCTATAGGAAAAGAAGTACATTTTCGTGTCACCGAAGGTCCGCTCCTCGATGAAGGCGAAAACCGGGTCGACAGAAACCTGAACATCGGCGCGCTCTTCGAGGATGACGAGAGCATCTTTCGCCAGCCAGCCGCCCAGATGGGCCGATAGCAGCGCCTTCTCACCCAGGCCTTTGCCATAGGGTGGATCAGCAAATACCAGTTCGAAGGGTTCGATGTTGTTGGATGGGCCGAGGTCGGTGGCGTCGCGTCTCAACATGCGGGCGCGGCCATGCAGGCCGAACGCATCGATATTCTCCCAGAGCAGGCTGCGACCCTCGACGCTGTTTTCGACGAAAAGCGCCGACTTGCAGCCGCGCGACAGCGCCTCAATGCCGACAGCACCGGTGCCGGCAAAGAGATCGAGGATGCGGGTGCCATCGAGCACGCCCGGATGGGCATGCGCGAGGATGTTGAACAGGCTTTCCCGCGTCCGATCGACGGTCGGCCGGATGTCATTCGACTTCGGCGTGGCCAGGTTACGGCCACGAAACTCACCGCCGACGATGCGCATGACGGCTTACCTCTTGCCCTTGGGGGCGCCCGTGCGGGGACCGGAGGGCTTGCCACCCGGGCCGCCTGCGCGTGGGCCACCTGCAGGGCGTCCGCCCGGCTTGCCGCCGAAGCTTTTGCCGCCACCAGGCTTGCCGCCAAATGACTTGCCAGCAGGTTTGCCAGCCGGCTTGCCGAAGGACTTGCCAGCGGGCCGATCACCAAAGGGACGATCGCCCGCAGGTCTCGCGCCGCGCGGCTTGTCACTAAAAGGCCTGTCGCCGGCCGGACGCTCGCCCCGGGGGCGATCATCACGGGGACGGTCATCACGCGGTCTGGCGTCACGAGGGCGGTCATCACGGGCGCGGTCTGGCGTGAACCGTTCCGTACGCGGACGATCCGGTTTGTCGCCGAAAGGTTTGCGAGGACCACGATCGCCAAAATCCTTGCGAGGTCCGCGGTCGCCGAAGTCCTTGCGCGGACCTCGATCTGCACCCTCGCGACGTGGACCGCCGGGCGCGCCTTCGCGGCGAGGGCCGCGGTCTTCGCCTTCACGACGCGGTGCGCGCTCGGCGCGATCGCCGAAATCGCGCTTGGGGCCGCGATCCGCCCCCTCACGACGAGGTGCACGATCATCACCGTCGCGGCGGGGCGCACGCGCGCCAAAACCACCGGGCTTTGCACCACGATCACCACCGCGACCGCCGGGCTTCTGATCCGGGCCGTCGGCGCGGATCCAATCGCCCTCCTCGTCCCGGGCGCGGGTAATCTGAACAGTGGACGTCGGACGATCGTCGAAGCGTTCGGCAGGCTTTGCGCCGCGCGGATCGGGCTTGCGACGGGCAGCCGCTGCTGCCGCCTTCTCGCCGAGCGGACGAGCGCCAGGCGCCATCCAGACATTGGCGGTGCGGCCCTTGGTGTTGCCTGCCGGGCGCTTCGGCTTGTCGGAGAACTTGTCGCCTGTTTTCGCACCCTCGTCGCGGCGGGTGTCGAGGCGTCCGAGTACCTTCTCGCGGCGGTCGCCCTTGTCGGACCAGTCTTTCGGCGCGCGCTTCTTTTCGGCCGGACGCTCGTCGCGGCCCCAGTCGGGCTTCGCTTCGCGCGCAGGCTTTCTAGCAGGAGCTTCTTCCTCGTCCGTCTCAACGCCGTGGGCATAGATCGGAGCGTCGAAATTGGCCTTGGATTCTTCGATCAGGCGCGGGCCCAGCTGGTCGCGCAACATGCGGCCGCGGACTTCGAGCACCTTGCCTTCCGGGAGGTCGCCAAGCTGGAAGGGGCCATAGGAGATGCGGATCAGGCGGTTGACCTCGAGACCGAGTGCGCCGAGCACGTTCTTGATCTCGCGGTTCTTGCCTTCGCGCAGACCCATGGTGATCCAGACATTGTGGCCCTGCTTCCGGTCAAGCGTGGCATCGATCGCGCCGTAGAGCACGCCATCGACGGCAATGCCTTCCTTCAGCGCATCCAATGCCGGCTGGTCGACCTCACCATAGGCGCGCACGCGGTAACGGCGCAGCCAGCCGGTGGTCGGAAGTTCGAGCACGCGGGCAAGGCCCCCGTCATTGGTCAGAAGCAGCAGGCCCTCTGTGTTGATATCGAGGCGGCCGATCGACATGACGCGCGGCAGCTCTTCCGGCAGGTTCTCGAAGACTGTCGGGCGGCCTTCCGGATCGGAATTGGTGGTCACCAGGCCGGCTGGCTTGTGATAGAGCCAGAGGCGCGTGCGCTCGATGCCGCGGATCGGCTGGCCATCGACCTCGATCGTGTCGGCAAGCGTGGCGTTGTGGACCGGGGTCTCCAGCACCTTGCCGTTCACGGAAACGCGGCCTTCCATGATCATGCGCTCAATATCACGGCGCGACGCGACGCCGGCGCGGGCGAGCAGCTTGGAAATGCGTTCGGGTTTCATCGTCTCTTCGCCGGCGGGCGCATCGGCGCGCGGCGCGCGGGCGGGCTTGTCTGCGGCGGCTGCGGACGGCTTGGCGGACGGTTTTCTGGTTTGCGGCTTGCCGCTGCGGTCGGAGGACTGTGCCCCCGGACGCCTGGACTTGTCTTTGAATGTCATTTGTTGTTTGCCTGTGGTTTGGGCTGTCGTATCAGGTCGCGCGGCTCTGGTTAAGTGGAAAGTTCGTGCATGGGGAAGACAAACGGCTTCATGGAGGCGGCCTTCGAGGAGGCGCGTGCGGCCGGCGCGCGCGGCGAGGTTCCAATCGGCGCAGTGGTGGTGCGCGACGGCGAGATCCTCGGGCGGGCGGGCAATGAGACCCGGGCGCTTAACGACGTGACCGCTCACGCCGAAATCCTCGCCATTCGCCGCGCGGCGGCAGCCGTCGGCGACGAGCGTCTCATCGATGCCGATCTCTACGTCACGCTCGAGCCCTGCACGATGTGTGCGGCCGCGATCTCCTTTGCCCGAATTCGCCGACTCTATTATGCTGCGCAGGATATCAAGGGCGGCGGTGTCGAGAACGGCGTGCGCTTTTACCAGCAGCCGACATGCCACCATGTTCCGGAGGTCTATTCCGGCATTCGCGAAAGCGAGGCCGCGGACCTGTTGCGCAGCTTCTTTCAGGACAGAAGAGATTGATGATCTATGTCGTGCTTCCCGTGTCGATTGCGGCCATGGCTGGTATCGCGATCTGGGCCTATCGCAACGTCGCTCCCGATGCCGAGCGGCTGCCGATGCAGTGGTCTGTGCGCGGCGAGATCAACTGGCGGGCGCCGCGCCTGATTGCGATCGCGGTAACCCCGCTGCTGATGCTGACACTGATCGTCGCGATTTTCATCTTCTCGCGCCATGATCATGCCGAGCGGAACCTGGCACTCCTGTGGATCTCCTTCCTGGGGCCGGCGCTTCAGGCCCTGCACATGGCATTGGTGGCGCGGACGGCCGAGAACGGGGAGTGAGCCAACCTCACTCGGCGCCGGCAAAGGCTTTCAGCTTGTCGCCGGCCAGGCGGTAGCGGATCCATTCGTTCTGCGGCTCGGCACCGACAGCGTCGTAGACGCGAATGGCAGGTTCGTTCCAGTCGAGCACGCTCCATTCGAAGCGGCCGCAGCCTTTCGCCACCGCAACCTTTGCCAAATACCGGAGCAGAAGCTTGCCGGCGCCTGATCCGCGGTGATCGGGCGAAACATAGAGATCCTCAAGATAAAGGCCGTTTTTCGCCTGCCAGGTGGAATAGCTGTAGAACCAGACGGCAAAACCCGCCGGGCGTCCATCATGCTCCAGGATCACCGCTTCGGTGACCGAGCGCTCGCCGAAGATCGAGGCGCGGATCGTTTCCTCCGTCGCCTCCACCTCGTGCCCCGCCTTTTCATAGACGGCAAGTTCGGTGATGAAGCCGAGAATGATCGCGGCATCGTCTGGAGTTGCTGGACGGATGGTAAAGGACATGGGTCTACCTCAAGCAAAAGGGCAGGTCGTTTCCGCCCTGCCCTGAAATTCACGATGTCGGAGAAAACTTACTGGAAGGGCATCCACCAGGAGCTGCCCTGACGCGCTGCCTTGGCTTCGGCCTTGCGGCGCTTTTCCTTCTTCAGTTCCGGCTCGCCCAGATCGCTCAGAGCCACGTCCTGGGTCTGACGATATTCGGTCGGCGGATCGGAGAGAAGACGACGCTGGTCGATATAGGCGCCCTTCTGCAGCGCGCGCGCATCACGGAAGGCCTGCCATTTCTGGGTCTCGGTCATCGTGCCGGCCGTGCCGTAACCGGCAAGCAACGGCGAGCGATAACGCGGGTTGTCGGCATTGGCATCCGCCTCGGCAACGAGACGTTCGCGGGCCTCTTCCGGCGATTCAACCCATTCAGGATTATTCTCGCGGCTGGCAACCGACTGCTGCGGCGCGACGAGCCCGGCCGTCTGCGCACCACCCGGCGGCAGCACGAGATCCGGACGCGGATTGTACTTGGTGCCCTTGTTGGCGGGCTCGCGCGGCGCGAGCGACACGGCCGAGCCGACGTCGTCCACCAGCTGCTCCATCGCCGTCTTGTCGGTGCCATAGGTCGGGCTGCCGACGCAGCCGGACAAGCCTGCCGTGACGCCGAAGAGGCCAGCCAGACCGAGGCCAACTCTGAACAGATATGCCGAATTCATGAATGCCTACCAGCCTCGCCGCAGTTTCATCAGTCATGCCGAATGCTAGCGACCAGCCCTGCCGGTCGATTTCGGCCAATTTCAGGCAGTTTTACCGGATGACCCGCAAAAGCGCAAATCATCCGGTCACATTTCCTCAACCTGCCCTTACCCGGCCGTCTGAGCGAGTTCGCGCAGCGCCTGAGCATCACGGGCCGAGACGTCAGGATAGTCAGGATCGGAACCGACATCCCTAGTGATCTTCCAGGAGCGGGCGCACTTGGTGCCTTCGGCAAGCTTCGGCTCAACAGCGACCTTGGTGCCATCGTCCAGACGGAAGGCTTGATCAGGGCCTTCACCCGAGACAACCTGGATATCCGAGGTGATGCAGATCTCGGCGAAGTCGAGACCGTCGAGCGCCTTCAGGAGCTCGGCATCCGCCACATGGACGACCGGGGCTGCTTCCAGCGAGGAGCCGATGCGCTTTTCCTTGCGCTCGATTTCCAGGGCACCGGTGACGGCACGGCGCACGGTGCGCACGCCCTTCCACTTTTCGGCGACCGCCTCGTTCGACCAATCGGCTGGAACCGTCGGGAACTGCTCGAGATGCACTGATACGGCCTTGGGATCACGGCTGAGCCAGGCCTCTTCCGTCGTGAACGGCATCATCGGGGCAAACCAGAGGACCAGGCAATCAAAGAGCTTGCGGATGACGAAGAGCGCAGAGCGGCGCTTCAGGCTCGACGGGGCGTCGCAGTAAAGCGTGTCCTTGCGGATGTCGAAGTAAAAGGCAGAGAGCTCGACATTGGCGAAGTCCGACAAAGCGCGGACGATGCGCTTGAAGTCGAATTCGTCGTAACCCTTGCGGACGATCTGATCGAGCTCGGACAGGCGATGCAGCATCAGCTTTTCGAGTTCCGGCAGGTCTGCATAGGCGATCTCGTCGCCATGGTCATGGGCGAGCGTGCCGAGCATCCAACGAACCGTGTTGCGGATCTTGCGGTAGCTGTCGATATTGGTCTGGATGATCGTCTTGCCGAGGCGCTGATCTTCCCAGTAGTCGGTGTTCATGACCCAGAGACGCAGGATATCGGCGCCGGATTCCTTCATCACATCCTGCGGCGTCACGGTGTTGCCGAGCGACTTCGACATCTTGCGGCCGTCTTCCGCCATCGTAAACCCGTGGGTGACGACAGCATTGTAGGGCGCGCGGCCACGGGTGGCGCAGCTTTCGAGAAGCGACGAATGGAACCAGCCGCGATGCTGGTCGGAGCCTTCCAGATAGACGTCGGCCGGCCATTTCAGGTCCGGGCGATCTTCCAGCGTGAAGGTGTGGGTCGAGCCCGAGTCGAACCAGACGTCGAGGATGTCAGTGACCATCTGCCACTTTTCGCCGTCATGCTCGCCGGCCAGGAAACGGTCCTTGGCGCCTTCGGCGAACCAGGCATCGGCACCTTCGACTTCGAAGGCTTCGAGGATGCGGGCGTTGACCTTTTCGTCCTGCAGCACATTGCCTTCCGCATCGGCAAAGACGCAGATCGGCACGCCCCATGCTCTTTGACGAGAAAGAACCCAGTCCGGGCGCTGCTCGATCATGGCGCGCAGACGGTTCTGGCCACCAGCGGGGACGAAACGGGTCTGGTCGATGGCCGAGAGCGCGCGGCTGCGCAGCGTCGTGCCGTCGCCTAGTTCCTTGTCCATGTAGACGAACCACTGCGGCGTGTTGCGGAAGATGACCGGCTTCTTGGAGCGCCAGGAATGGGGATATTCGTGCTTGATGCGGCCACGGGCAAACAGGTTGTTCGCCTTGATCAGCGCGTCCATGACGCGCTTGTTGGCGTCGCCCTTCTTGCCGTTATCGTCGAGCACGCGGGCGGCTCCACCTTCGGCCGAGGGGCCGAAACCGGGGGCGTCTTCGGTGTAGAAGCCGGCGTCATCTACGGTGAAGGGAATCTTGGTGTCAACGCCCTTGAAGCGAGCCTTCTCCATCCAGATGTCAAAGTCTTCGCGACCATGACCAGGCGCTGTATGTACGAAGCCAGTACCGGCATCGTCGGACACATGATCGCCGTCCAGGAGCGGAACAGTGAAGGTGTACCCTCCGCCAAATCCGTCCAACGGGTGCTTGCAGTTCACTCCATCAAGCTCCGCTGCGCTCAAATCGCGCACGAGCTTCAGCTTAACTTTTGCCTTTCCAGCGCATTCATCAGCTAGCCGCTTCGCAAAGATGAGTCTTTCACCCGGTTGGGGGCCGAAATCATTCACTGCCTCGGTGACCTCGTACAGGCCGTATTCGATCTTTGAGGAGAAGGAGATCGCGCGGTTGCCCGGAATGGTCCAAGGCGTGGTCGTCCAAATCACCACCGAAGCCCCCAACAAATCCGTCATTTGTTGACCATCTCTTACGACGAAACTGACGGGGAACTTCACCCAGATCGTGTCGCTCTCGACTTCGGCATATTCCACTTCGGCTTCCGCCAGCGCCGTGCGCTCGACGACCGACCACATGATCGGCTTGGAGCCGCGATAGAGCTGGCCGGACATGGCAATTTTCAAGAGTTCGCCGGCGATGCGGGCTTCCGAATGGAAGGCCATGGTCGTGTAGGGATTGTCGAAATCGCCCTCGATGCCGAGGCGGCGGAACTCATCCGACTGGATGTTGATCCAGCCTTGAGCGAAGTCGCGGCATTCCCGACGGAATTCGTTGACCGGGACTTCGTTCTTGTCCTTGCCCTTTTCGCGATACTTTTCCTCGATCTTCCACTCGATCGGTAGGCCGTGGCAGTCCCAGCCGGGCACGTAATTCGAGTCAAAGCCGCGCATCTGGAACGAGCGGGTGATGACGTCCTTCAGCACCTTGTTCAGCGCATGGCCGATATGGATGTTGCCGTTGGCATAGGGCGGGCCGTCATGCAGGACGAATTTCTCGCGGCCGGCGGCGGAGGCGCGCAGGCGCTTGTAGAGGTCCATCGACTTCCACTTTGCCGCCATTTCCGGCTCCTTCTGGGGAAGGCCGGCGCGCATCGGGAATTCGGTTTCGGGCAGATAGAGGGTCTTGGAGTAGTCGGGTTTTTCAGGGGTATCGGTCATGGATCAGCCATCGGATGGGGCAACCTCAAGCGGTCGCGGAATTATGTCATGGATTGGCGGCAAGCGGGCGATGGGCTTGAAACCCAGCGCCAAAAACCCGGACCTTCCCGCAGCTCTTCAAGCCGCCGGGAGGGCCGGGCCAATAATTCGAATGATCCGGGCCGCCGAAAGATACGTCATGGCCGCGTTCTTTAGGGGTTTTTCGCGCCA
The DNA here is from genome assembly GCF_001295785.1 of Rhizobium sp. AAP116. Classification (NCBI taxonomy): domain Bacteria; kingdom Pseudomonadati; phylum Pseudomonadota; class Alphaproteobacteria; order Hyphomicrobiales; family Rhizobiaceae; genus Rhizobium; species Rhizobium sp. AAP116. The sequence continues at coordinate 176,618 of NZ_LJIB01000007.1, read as the reverse complement.
AAAGGAAGGGGCAAGATGGGCGAGATGGACAGGTCGACGGGACATGCCTAGACTGTGTTCATCACCCCATGTCAGCGGGCCACACAGGATCAGGGCGGAGATGGCATGACACGCAAAGCGCAGCTCCAGGTCCACCTAGACGCCAAGCTCGCCAATGATTTTGCTGCTGCGATCACAACCGCACAGACGTCGGAAAGCGAAGTTCTGCGGGAAATGGTGCAGGATTATGTCGAACGGCAGAAGGTCGACAGCAACTATCGTCAATTTTTGGAGGACAAGGTTGCGCGTGGTCGCGACGAAGTGGCAGCAGGAGAGGCCGTCGCGGTGGACGATGCCGAGCGGATGTTTGCGGAGCGCAGGGACCTGGCTCTCAAAGCGAGCCGCTCATGATCGTTCGATGGACGCGCCAGGCCATTCGTGACCGCGCTTCCATCTTCGACTACCTCGTGGCGAAGAATCCGCTGGCCGCACTGTCCATCGACCACAGCTTCGAACAGGCTGCCATCCAGCTTGGCCAATTTCCCCATGCCGGCAAAAATCGGCCTGATCCCTGGCACCCGCGAACTTCCGCCGCATCCCAGCTATCGTCTCATTTATGAGGTGACTAACGGCTAGCTGGCCATCCTCGCGATCGTCCATACCTCACGGCAATGGCCACCGACTGGCCGCGACTGACGCAAACCGCCGCTTTTACTCGCTGCCGTCTGCCTCGATGACCGCACGCAAGGCATCGTTGATGCGGTCCTGCCAGCCGGGGCCGTCCTTCTGGAAATGGGCGAGCACTGCGCTGTCGAGCTTGATCGAGACGAGTTCTTTGACGTCCGGTGCCGAGCGGCGCTCGACCACCGGGGCTGCCGGCTTTTTCACGGGTTTGAACAGGGCCTCGGCCGCATCCTTCGGGTTCACGGGTCTGCGCGGCGTCATGGCCATAGGGTGCCTTTCGGGCTGTCTGAAGTGATTTGCTGGGCCGCACTAGGCGTCAATGCGGCCAAGGCGTCAAGCGGTGTTGGCCGACCTTGCCACCGGGCACTGCTCAGCCTGACCGTGAAAGGTCGGCGAAGAAATCTGCCCTGGCGAGCCTGCGGGCGATCAGAATGCCGACGAGCAGGGCGGCCACGAAGATGGCGGCCGAGGCGTGGCCGAGGCCGAGTGCGGGGATCGAGGCGCCGGGGCAAAAGCCGGCAATGCCCCAGCCAATGCCGAAGACGGCCGAGCCGCCGATCAGCCGCGCATCGATCGCCTTTGCCTTGGGCAGGCGAAAGCTCTGGTCGAAGAGCGGCTTCTCGCGCATCCGGAAGAGGATCGCATAGCCGGGGGCGGCAACAGAGAGAGCACCGGCCATGACGAAGGCGAGGCTCGGGTCGAAGCTGCCAGCGAAGTCGAAGAAGTTCAGCACCTTGGCGGGGTTCGCCATGCCGGAAAGGGCGATGCCCGTTCCGAAGAGGGCACCGATGAGGAAGACCAGGAGCAAACGCATCAGATCGCGCCTCCAAAGACGTGACGGATGACGAAGACGGTGAGCACGGCGAATGCCATGAAGGTGGCGGTTGCTGCAATCGAGCGACGCGACAGGCGCGCCATGCCGCAAATGCCGTGGCCCGAGGTGCAGCCGGAGCCGAAGGTGACGCCGATGCCAGCAATCAGGCCGCCGATCACGAGAGCCGTGGTCGAAACCGGAACCGAATACTCGACCTCGTAACCGCCGAGCGTCAGGGCAAGCGGCGCAAGAATTGCCCCGGCGAGGAAGGCGGCCTTCCACGACCAGTCGGAACCGAGCGGCGGCAGGATGCCGCCAATGATGGCGGTCATGCCGGCAATCCGGCCCCAAGTGAGCATCAAGAGGAGCGCCGAGAGGCCGATCAGCAGACCACCGGCAAAGGACATCAGGGGGGTGAATTCGGTCAAGATAAACTCCGGAATTGCCGTTTCGAGACGGGGCATTAATCACATAGGCGCATCCATATGTGAGGCAATACCGGGCGGCAATTCAAATCGGCGAGACCGAGTTGCCTCAGAACGCGATGGCGGCGTCGAGGGCGCCAATTGGCTTGACGCCTGAGAGCAGCGCCCTCGCCTCGTCCGCATCCTTGCGGATCTGTGCCACCAGCGGATCAAGCCCATCGAACTTCCATTCGTCGCGCAGGAAGCCGAAGAGCGAGACCGAACAGATCTCACCGTAGAGATCGCCGGCGAAATCGAAGACGAAGGTTTCGAGCCAGGGGTCACCATTGCTGGTGACGGTCGGGCGATAGCCGAAGCTTGCGACGCCATCACGAATGATGCCATCGGGACGGCGGAAACGGACGGCGTAGATGCCGGGCTTGAGCGTTGCTTCCGGCGGGAGATGCATGTTGGCTGTCGGGAAGCCGAGCGTGCGGCCGAGCTGCTGGCCCTTCATGATTTCCGCCTCGACCGTATAGCGATAGCCGAGGAGACCGGCCGCCTGGGCGACATCGCCGTCGGCGATAAGGCCGCGGATGCGGCTTGAGGAAATGACCTCGGTTCCCTCGTCGCGGAAGGCATCGACTAGACAGACACCAAAGCCGTGACGACTGCCGGCCTGCATGAGATAGGCGGGGCCGCCTTCCCTGCCCTTGCCGAAATGGAAATCGAAGCCGGTCACGACTTCTTTTGCACCCAGCCAGTCGCCCAGGATCGACTGGACGAAATCCTCGGCCGAGCGCTGCGAGAACTCCCGATCAAAGGGATATTCGATGACCGAATGGAAGCCCATGGCTTCCAGGATGCGGGCGCGAAGAGGCGGCGGCGTCAGACGGAAAACCGGCTTGTCGGGGTTGAAGACAGTGCGCGGATGCGGCTCGAAGGTGAGGACCAAGGCGGGAACGCCAAGCGCTTCCGCGCGCTCCAGCGCACGGCTCAAGACTGCCTGATGACCGCGATGCACGCCATCGAAATTGCCGATTGCGACCACGCCACCGCGCAGGGCTGATGGCAGCGGTTCTTTCTTCTCATTGCGGTGAAAGACGGTCATCGCAGGTCCCGCCTCATGCCAGCCTGTGCATCCAGTATTGCGGCGCGACCTTCTCGCGGTCGAGGAAGAGCTTGAGCCGGGCCTCGTCGGTCACATTGTTCGTCGCGTAGTCGGCGGCGTGGATGCCGCCCGAGATGTAGAGAAGGTCGATGCCTGCATCCACCGCGCCCTTGACGTCGGTCGGCATGCCGTCGCCGATGGCGAGCACGCGGGACTTGTCGAACTCGCCGCGAGCTTCGCGGGCAGCCGCCAGCGTCGCGTCATAAATCGGGCTGTGGGGCTTGCCGGCAATGCGGGTCTCGCCGCCGAGTGCGGTGTAGAAGGCAGCGACTGCGCCAGCGCAAGGGATGATGCGGTGGCCACGCTCGACCACGAGATCGGGATTGGCGCAGATAAACGGCACCTTGCGGGCGACGAAGGCGGTCAGCATGTCGCGATAATCTTCCGGCGTCTCGACTTCATCGTCGAAGAAACCGGTGCAGACGACGCAATCGGCTTCTTCCTTTGACACCACCTCGACGTCGAGACCGTCGAAGAGCGGCATGTCACGCTCGGGGCCGAGCAGGAAAACCTTCTTCGGGCCGGCGGCAATCAGTGTCCGAGTCACGTCACCCGAGGTGACAATGCGGTCATAGGCGGTATCCGGCACGCCAATGGCGCGCAATTGCGGGATGACGCCGATGGCCGGTCGGGGCGAGTTGGTGATCAGCACCACCGTCAGCCCCTTTTCGCGCGCCGCCGTCAGCGCTTCGCCGGCAAGCGGAAAGGCATCGATGCCGTTGTGCAGCACGCCCCAGACATCACAGAGAATGACGTCATAGGAGCCGGTCACGTCGCCGAGGGTGGAAATGCTGCGGGTCATCGTCTGTCCTGACTGGTCAAAGTGTGACCGGTGACATGGCAAAGGACGGGCGGCAAGGCAAGGGGCAAGCGTGATGGAGATCGAAATTGCTCCGGCTTCTCGCCCCGCTTCAGAGCAGGAAACGCGCCGCAAGGCCAAGCGCTGCGGCGGCCAGAAGCGTCTTGCCGATGCCAAGGTGGAAGCGGAAGATCATCACTGCAGAGAGGACGGCGATGACCAATGCCTGCCAGTCGAGGGTCGACCACACGGGTTGGGGTACCGATAGCGTGAGTGGTCCGAAACTGGCGATCTTGGTCGGTTCCACCTGCATGAAGATCACGTGCAGCGCGAACCAGACCGCCAGGTTGAGGATGACGCCGACCACGGCAGCGGTGATGGCGGAGAGCGCTGCGCTGAGGAGCCGATTGCCGCGCAGTCGCTCGATGTAGGGGGCGCCGGCGAAGATCCAGATGAAGCTTGGGATGAAGGTGGCCCAGGCGGCGATCAGGCCGCCGAGGAGACCGCCAATCAACGGGTCGAGCCCGCCGCTTTCGCGGAAGCCGGCGAGAAAGCCGACATAGGAGAGCACGAGCACCAGCGGTCCTGGCGTCGTTTCCGCCAGCGCCAGGCCATCGAGCATTTCGCCGGGTTTCAGCCAGGCATAGTGATCGACGGCGACCTGGGCGACATAGGCGAGCACAGCATAGGCGCCGCCGAAGGTGACGAGCGCCATCTTCGAGAAGAAGGTCTGGATTTCGGGAAGTGCCGTTTCCGGCAGCAGCAGCCACAGAAGTGGCAGGGGTGCGAGCCAGACGGCGACCCAGAAGAGGAGCGTTGCGAGTTGGCTGAACAGAGGCGGACGGACGCCAATCTCTTGCGAGATCTCTTCCGCCGCAGATGACGCGCCCCGCGCATGGAGCAGGCCGATCAGAGCAGCCGCAAGCACGACGAGGGGGAACGGCACCGAGAAGAGGAAAAGGGCAAGGAATGCACCTGCGGCCAGCCATCGGTGGAAGCTTGTCTTCAGGGCCCGCTTGCCGATGCGGATGACGGCTTCCACGACGATTGCAAGCACTGCGGCCTTCAGGCCGAAGAACAGGCCGGCGACAAGGCTCGCCTCCTGATAGAGCGCATAGAGCGTCGAGAGGCCTAGGATGACGGCGAGGCCTGGCAGAACGAAAAGAAGGCCGGCAACGATGCCGCCGCGCACGCCATGCAGGAGCCACCCGATATAGGTAGCAAGCTGCTGCGCTTCTGGGCCTGGCAGCAGCATGCAGTAGTTCAGGGCATGGAGATAACGGGCCTCGTCGACCCAGCGTTTTTCCTCGACGCAGATTTTATGCATCAGCGCGATCTGCGCCGCCGGGCCGCCGAAGGACATCAGGCCGATACGGGCGAAGGCGGAGACGAGCTCTGAGAAAGAAGGCGAAAGTGGAGGATCGATGGCCGCACTGCTTGTGTGAATGTCGGTGGATTTCGCCGGCATGCAGCAGTCCCTTTTTTCACGAGCGAGCTTGACTCGTCCGCAGGCTGTTCTTATCTCAGCCTCGCTGGCACTCTCCAGGGGGGAGTGCTAACAAATTCCGATGCGATGCCCTCCAGGGATCGCGAGTGTCATTTGATCGAGGGATTAGACAATGGCAAGCACCAATTTCCGTCCGCTGCACGACCGCGTTGTAGTCAAGCGCGTCGAGTCCGAAGAAAAGACCAAGGGCGGCATCATCATTCCTGACACTGCCAAGGAAAAGCCGGCTGAAGGCGAAGTCATCGCTGTTGGCCCGGGCGCCCGCGACGAAAGCGGCAAGCAGGTTGCTCTCGACGTCAAGGTCGGCGACCGCGTCCTGTTCGGCAAGTGGTCCGGCACCGAGGTCAAGCTCGATGGCGTTGACCTGCTGATCATGAAGGAAGCCGACATCATGGGCGTCATCGGCTGATTTCAGCACGATCACCCCTCTTCCTTTTTAACCAATTCACCAATGGGCTAGACGCCCGGGAGTTTTGACAATGGCTGCTAAAGAAATCAAGTTTGGCCGCACCGCGCGCGAAAAGATGCTGCATGGCGTCGACATCCTCGCAGACGCCGTGAAGGTAACGCTCGGCCCGAAGGGTCGTAACGTCATCATCGACAAGTCCTTCGGCGCACCGCGCATCACCAAGGACGGCGTATCGGTCGCCAAGGAAATCGAACTGGAAGACAAGTTCGAGAACATGGGCGCCCAGATGGTCCGCGAAGTTGCTTCGAAGACCAACGACATCGCCGGTGACGGCACCACGACCGCAACCGTTCTTGCCCAGGCCATCGTTCGCGAAGGCAACAAGGCCGTTGCTGCCGGCATGAACCCGATGGACCTGAAGCGCGGTATCGATCTGGCCGTTCTCGAAGTCGTCAAGGACCTCCAGGCCAAGGCCAAGAAGATCTCGACTTCGGAAGAAGTTGCCCAGGTCGGCACGATCTCGGCCAATGGCGACACGCAGGTCGGCAAGGACATTGCCGAAGCCATGCAGAAGGTCGGCAACGAAGGTGTTATCACCGTCGAAGAAGCCAAGACCGCTGAAACCGAACTCGAAGTCGTCGAAGGCATGCAGTTCGACCGCGGCTACCTGTCGCCTTACTTCGTGACCAACCCGGAAAAGATGGTCGCCGATCTCGACGACGCCTACATCCTCCTGCACGAAAAGAAGCTCTCGAACCTCCAGGCCATGCTGCCGGTTCTCGAAGCCGTCGTACAGACCGGCAAGCCGCTCGTCATCATCGCTGAAGACGTCGAAGGCGAAGCGCTTGCTACGCTCGTCGTCAACAAGCTGCGTGGCGGCCTGAAGATCGCTGCCGTCAAGGCTCCTGGCTTCGGCGATCGCCGCAAAGCCATGCTGGAAGACATCGCCATCCTGTCGGGCGGCACTGTCATCTCGGAAGACCTCGGCATCAAGCTCGAGTCTGTTACCCTCGACATGCTCGGCCGCGCCAAGAAGGTCTCGATCACCAAGGAAAACACCACCATCGTTGATGGTGCTGGCCAGAAGTCGGACATCGAAGGTCGCGTTGCCCAGATCAAGGCGCAGATCGAAGAAACCTCTTCGGACTACGACCGCGAAAAGCTGCAGGAACGTCTTGCCAAGCTCGCTGGCGGCGTCGCCGTCATCCGCGTTGGCGGCTCGACCGAGATCGAAGTCAAGGAACGCAAGGACCGCATCGACGACGCGCTGAACGCAACGCGCGCCGCCGTTCAGGAAGGCATCGTACCGGGCGGTGGTACCGCTCTGCTGCGTTCTTCCACGAAGATCACCGTCAAGGGTGCAAACGACGACCAGGAAGCCGGCATCAACATCGTTCGCCGCGCTCTCCAGTCGCTGGTTCGCCAGATCGCCACCAACGCTGGTGACGAAGCTTCGATCATCGTCGGCAAGATCCTCGACAAGAACGAAGAGAACTACGGCTACAACGCCCAGACCGGCGAATTCGGCGACATGATCGCCATGGGTATCGTCGATCCGGTCAAGGTTGTCCGTACGGCTCTGCAGAACGCAGCTTCGGTTGCTTCGCTGCTGATCACGACCGAAGCCATGATTGCCGAGCTTCCGAAGAAGGAATCTGCTGGCGGCATGCCGGGCGGCATGGGCGGTATGGGCGGCATGGACATGATGTAAGACCCATCGGGTCTTACCATCGGGTCCATCAAAGCCGCCCATCACTCTAAGTGGTTCAGCGCGTCAAGCGCGCTGAACAGGCGGCATGGACATGATGTAAGACCCATCGGGTCTGACATCTGAGCCATCCGGTTCAGTCTTTCGGAAGGGCGGCCCTCGGGCCGCCCTTTTGCTTGGGTGCCGCGCAAATGCCCAAAATTGGAGCGGCGACTATTGGCTCAGTGCGCTTGACACAAAACTGTCCCCTACTTCATGGTACGCACAATCACTCGGAAGAAGTGCCCCCTAACGGGAATGACCTCTTCTCTTAAAGCTCTTATTTTATTTTATTCTAATATTTGTCTATATTGCATGGCTCAAGAGTCTTGTGCCAAATTCAGACATGAGCCGTTTTCAGGCGAAATAAATCATGGTATCCATTCTATTACTTCCGGGGCACTCAACGTGTTCTTCTTTGACCTTCTTGTGGGGGAAGGTCGAAAACCTGGCGGGTGCAGCAAGCGTCGCCACGGTCAAAGACATGGCTGCGGTCGGATCAATATGCGGCGATTGACTTCGTCCAGGTCTGTCGGTCGGTCGGCCGCCGGATCTGGATCACGATGCTGTGCAGGCTCGATCAGGGGCGAGTGGGCACAGTGATTGCGGTGGCCGATTTCACCGCGCGATGACCTGAGAGGCGGGATCGTTCTTTCGGGGGGTGCCGGCCGAGGCCGGATGGGGTTCGGCTGCGGGGTTCACACACTTCGGGCCGGGGAAATTGGGGCCAGCGCTGGCTATCGACTTGGGGAACGCCTTGTTCAAAATAGCAAATGCCAATCTTGCGACCACCTTCAGGGTGAGCGAACAGGATGGAAACGGCCTGCTGGGGCAGCACGCCTGCCGCTTCGGGCTGTCCGAGGACTGGACGGGCGACCTGACCAACGGCCTGCTGAAACTCGGGAACCATGCACGCAACCTGCATGGCCTCGAAAACCATGAATGCGGCCTGCTGACCGTGATGCGCTGCTATGATCAGGCCGATCGCGGCCACATCCTTCGACTGTTCGAGCAGGCGGCCACGCAGCCGTCGCGCTTCTGCTATTCGACGACCATCGTGGCGGGCGCACAGCACCGGCAACCGGTGTTCTGCATCGGCGAATCCTCCGGATTCGAAGGCAGCGGCGGCAACATGGTCGGGCTGTTCATCTTCCCGCGTTTCCAACTGCCAACGACAGCATCCGTCATGCCGAGCTGAGCGCTCGCAGAGATACGAGAGAAGGCGCCGCGTCCGGCACCTTCTCTCATATAGTCAGTCTCGCGCCGGAATGTTCAACCCCTTCTGGCTTGCGGGACGCGCTTCGGCACGCGCCCACCAGTCAAGCACTTGCGGGAAGTCGGCAAGGCCGAGATCGGTTTCACCGGCATAGAAGATCTTGAGCGCACGCACCCAAGGCCATGTGGCGATATCGGCGATCGTATAGTCCTCGCCCGTCAACCACTGCCCCTTTTCGAGCTGAGCCTCCAGCACGCCCAGCAAGCGACGGGTCTCGTCACGGTAGCGCTCCGCCGGATAGGGATTGTTCTTCACCTTGTCGGCGGCGAACTTATAGAAGTGGCCATACTGGCCGAACATCGGCCCGACACCGCCCATCTGGAACATCAACCATTGCAGGACCTTGTAACGGGCAGCCCCGTCCTTGGGCAGCAACTTGCCAGTCTTGTCCGCGAGGTAGATCAGGATCGCGCCGGATTCAAAGATGCCGATCGGCTTGCCGTCCGGGCCATTGGGGTCGATCAGGGCCGGTATGCGACCATTCGGATTGAGCGAGACGAATTCAGGGCTCTTCTGCGCGTTACTGCCGAAATCCACCAGATGCGGCTCATAAGGGAGGCCGAGCTCTTCCAGAGCGATGGAGACCTTCACACCGTTCGGCGTCGGCAGGGAATAGAGCTGGATAATGCCGGGATCGGCGGGCGGCCATTTGGCGGTGATGGGAAAGGTCGAAAGATCTGCCATGGGGGAGGCTCCTTTGCGGTTTGAACAGGACAGAGGTAGGGAGCGCGGGTGGCGGCGGAAAGGGTTCGCGGAGAACGAAACCGCCGTGAGCGTTTCATTTTTGTGAACGATCAGTCAAAGACTGTTTACCTATGCCTGCGACAAAAAAGCATGCATCAAGGCGGCACTGACTGAGGCCGCCACCGATGGGGGTTTCAGCGTCAACGCTCAACGGAGTTCCCCCATGTCCGCGACCAATAACGGCCTTCTCGTTCTCGTCCGTATCCTTCTCTCCTTCATGTTCATCATGTCCGGCTTCGGCAAGCTGACCGATCCGGCCGGCACTGCCGGCATGATCTCCGGCGCCGGCCTGCCTGCCGCCGACCTCCTGGCCTATGCCGCCGGCCTCTATGAGCTGGTTGCCGGTCTCTTCATCCTCGTTGGCTTCCAGACCAAGGTCACTGCCTGGACCATCGCACTCTTCTGTGTGTTCACCGGTCTCGTCTTCCATTCCGGTACGGTTGCCATCGAAGGCTGGCCGGAAGGTGCTCTCGGCTGGATCAACACGCTGAACCAGATCATGATGATGAAGAACATCACGCTGGCCGGCGGCTATATCGCGCTCGCCATCGTCGGCGCCGGCGCCTACTCGCTCGACGCCCGCCGCGGTTCGGCCCAGGCCGTCGCTGCCTGATATCCCTGCCCCACAAGGCAAAAAGAAACCCGCTGGAGCGATCCGGCGGTTTTTTTTCGTGTCTGCATTTCCAACTAAGACCTTTGCGTCAGCCAGACTGTCGCGCCACCGCATAAGGGATCTTCGACCACATGTCGCAGGACCACAAAGCCGTTTTCCGACAGGAGGGACCGATACTCTTCGGGATCGAGGCTCGCGTGATAGAGTGGCTCGCCCTCAAACTCGCCGATTGCCACACCGGCTACCGGTCCCGATGTGAACATCAGGGTGCCGCCGCTGGCCGCATGTGATGCGAAGCGCGGAAACATGGCCCGCTGGGCATCGGGCGTGAGATGGAAGAAGCTGTGCCAGGCCACGATCGCCTCGAATGTCCGACCGAGGGACAGATCCCGCATGTCGCCCACCCGCCAGTCATGCGCCGGGAACCTCTCACGGCAAAGACGGATCAGAGGTTCGGAAACGTCCAACCCGGTGACGAGAAAGCCCCGGTCGATCAGATCCGCGGCGATGGGTTCGCCGGAGCCGCATCCGAGGTCGAGCACATGGGCACCGGGCTGCAACGGCGCGACAAGGAGGTCCAACCAGGGACGCTCGAAGCCGTCCTTTCCCCGCACGCGATCAAAGGCCTCAGCGTGACGCGCATATAATCCGGGGATGGCATCCGCGTGTGACATGGGGCCCTCAGAGCACGCCGCGCACAGCCTCGATGATGCGGCCGATCATGGGATTACCGTCATGCTCGGGCTTCCTTGCCCGCACGAGGCAAGCTTCGGAGCGCAGGATCACACCGTCGGACAGTACCTTCAGGTGGTTGGCGCGCAGCGTCGAACCGGTCGAGGTGATGTCCACGATGATGTCGGCTTGGCCGGCGGCGGGAGCGCCTTCGGTAGCACCTAAGCTCTCGACGATGCGATAAAGCTGGATGCCATGACTCCCTGAAAAATGCTGCTGCGTCAGGCGCCAGTATTTGGTGGCGATGGCCAGGCGCCGGCCATGGCGGGTGCGGAATTCGGCGGCGACATCGCCGAGGTCGGCCATGGTGTCGACGTCGTACCAGACCTCGGGAACGGCAACGATGACATCGGCATGGCCGAAGCCGAGGCGGGCGGAGATTTCGACACGGGCGTCTGCTTCCGCCAGACCTTCGCGGATCAGGTCTTCGCCGGTGACGCCGAAATCGACGGTGCCATTGCCGATCTCGCGCGAGATTTCGGAGGCCGAGAGATAGGCGATCTCGACATCGTCGAAGCCTTCGACGCGGCCGCGATAGGAGCGGTCATTGCCAACGGCGACGATCTTCATGCCGGCCTTTTCGAAGATGGCGGAGGCATCGTCCTTCATGCGGCCCTTGGAGGGCAGACCGATGGTGATGGTCATGACGCGCTCCTCTCGCTCTCAATTCGATCCAGCCAAAGCGAGAAGCCGACGGCCGGGATACGTGTCTCGGCGCCGAGAAGCGTCAGCAGCCGGTCGAAGCGGCCACCACCGGCGAGGACTGCGGACCTGCCCTGGACAGCCACCTCGAAGACGAGGCCGGTGTAATAGTCGAGCGGGCGACCGAAGGCGGCGCGGTAGGTGATCAGGTCGAGATCGACGCCGGTGCTGGCGAGTGCCGCAACGCGCTCGTCGAAGCGGCTGAGAGCTTGCCCGAGCTTCAGGCCGGCGGCATCAGCAAAACCGGCAAGGGCTGCCGAGGCATCGGCGAGCGGCAATTCGAGCGAGAGGAATTCACGCAGGAGCAGGAGGGCCGCACCATCGAGCCGCGTCTCCGAGAGCTCCAGCTTCTCCTTCAGGCGACGGGCGATTTCGGCGGGCGTGCGGCTGGCATTGGTGAGATAGCCGGTTTCCTGCATGGTCGTATCGATATGGGCGATCAGGGCGTTCTGGTCGCCGCTTGCGAGCAGGGCGGAAACCTCTGGGTCGAGCCCTGAAACCGGCGTCGGGGTCGCAAGCCGGCGCAGGAGTTGGTCGATCTGATCGGGATTGCCAAAGGCCTGGATCAGGCGCTTCTGCCAGCCGGCCGGCAGGCCGAGAGCCTTGACCACGGCTTCGAAGACGGACTGGTCGCCGAGGGTGACGGCAAGCGGCTTTGTCGGCAGCAGGCGGGTGAGGATGGCGACGCTATCGGCAATCGCCCGAGCGTCGGCAGCAGCGGTTGCGATGTCGCCGAGATCTTCGATGCCGGCCTGGTAGAATTCCTGCGGGCCTTCGCGGCGCTGGCGGAAGACCTCGCCGAGATAGGCATAACGCTTCGGGGTACCGGTAGCGGTTTCGATGTGGCGCAGGCAGACGGGGATGGTGAATTCCGGGCGCAGGCAGAGGCCTTCGCCGCGCTCATTTTCGGTGAGGAAAATGCGCCGGCGCAGATCCTCGCCCGCCATGTCGAGGAAGGGGGCAGCCGGCTGGATCACGGGCGTGTCCACCCGCGTGGTGCCGCGCGAGACGAATTCCTGCAGGATGGTGCCGGCGAAATCGGGCATGTCGGTCAGGGGCATGGGGAAGGTCCTGCGAGTGCGGTTAGCTGCCCCTCATCCCCGGCGCAAAATTTGCGCCTGACCTGCCGGCACCTTCTCCCCGCAAGCGGGGAGAAGACGAAAACCGCAGCGTATAGACCAGACGCCGTCAGCGCCTGGGGCACGTCCCCTCTCCCCGCTTGCGGGGAGAGGGTTAGGGTGAGGGGCAAGCTTCGCATAGGGTGCTTTATCCCTTCGCCCGACGACGATCTTCCGCCTGGGCGGACAGGATTTCCTTGACCTTGGCGACCAGATCCGCCTCGGCCACGACGTCCTGGGCAACGCGGGCCTCGCGCCATTCGGCGTTGTCGGTGATTTCGCCGGAGAGACGCTTGCCCTCGATCAGGTCCTTGATTTGCACGACGCCTTGCGCGCGCTCATCACCACCCTGAATGATGGCGATGGGGGCGCCGCGGCGGTCGGCATATTTCAGCTGGTTGCCGAACTTCTTCCAGTTGCCCTGGTACATTTCCGCGCGGATGCCGGCATTGCGCAGGTCCTGCGTGAACTTCTGGTAGCGGCCCATGCTTTCGACATCGCCATCCATGACTGTGACGAGGACCGGGCCAAGCACGTCGTCCTGGCCGAGCTTGCCGAGGTTCTTCAGCGCCGTCATCAGACGCGAGACGCCGATGGAAAAGCCCGTGGCCGGCACCGGCTGGCCCATGAAGCGCGAGACCAGGCCATCGTAGCGACCACCGCCGCCGACCGAGCCGAAGACGACCTTTTCGCCCTTTTCATTGGTGACGTCGAAGGTGAGTTCGGCTTCGTAGACGGGGCCGGTATAGTATTCGAGGCCGCGGACGACAGAGGGGTCGATCTTGATCCGGGTCGCATCGTAGCCGGCGCCCGCAACAAGTGCGCCGATCATGTTCAGCTCCTCGACGCCCTCTTCGCCCTTGGATGTTCCGGCAACGAGAGCGGCAAGTTCGGCTGCGCTTTCGGCATAGGACTTGATGCCCACGAAAAAGAGGACTTTGGCGATCTGGTCTTCGTTCAAGCCAGCGCCCTTCGTGAAGTCGCCAGACTCATCCTTGCGGCCTTCGCCGAGCAACAGCCTCACGCCTTCCGGGCCGAACTTGTCGAGCTTGTCGATCGCCCGCAGCACGTTCAGCCTACGCCCAGCATTCTCCTCGCCGCCGAGGCCAATCGCTTCCATGACGCCGTCGAGAACCTTGCGGTTGTTGACGCGGATGACATAGTCGCCGCGCTTGATGCCGAGGGCTTCCAGCGTGTCGGCCATCATCATGCACATCTCGGCATCGGACTGGACGCCCGGCGCGCCGACGGTATCGGCATCGAACTGCATGAACTGGCGGAAACGGCCCGGGCCCGGCTTCTCGTTGCGGAAGACATAGCCGGCGCGATAGGTGCGGAACGGCAGCTGGATTTCCTGGAAGTTCTCCGCGACATGACGGGCCATCGGTGCCGTCAAGTCGTAGCGCAGCGACATCCACTGGTCGTCGTCGTCCTGCAGCGAAAAGACGCCTTCGTTCGGGCGGTCGCTGTCGGGAAGGAACTTGCCGAGCGCATCGGTGTATTCAAAGAGCGGGGTCTCGATCGGGTCGAAGCCGTAGCGCTCATAGACCTCGCGGATGGTCTCCATCATCTGGTTGGCGGCACGGATATCGGCAGCCTCGCGATCGACGAAACCGCGCGGTAGGCGGGCCTTCAGCTTCTGGGGCTTCTTGTTCTTATCGCTCATGATGACAACCGGAATTTCGTTTCAAAAAGGTGCCGGTGTCTTAGAGGATCAAGGATTTGGCGGCAAGGGCGAAGGCGGGCGGGGACGAGGCCCGATGCTGGAAAATGGGTGTGTTCGGTGGTATGTTTGCACGCGAAACCAGAGGTTGGACCGATGAACAAACGCGTTACCATCCAAATTCCGGATGATCTGTATCGGGTTATTTCCCGGTATGGAGACCTTCATGGGCTCGATCCGGATGACTACGCGACGATGGCGCTGCAGCGACATCTGGAGGACCTCCAGGATATCGCCGCCGCAGAAGCGGCGATGAAGGCCATTCAGAGCGGTGAAGACCGCGTTGTGAGTTCGAAAGAATTCTGGCATGGCCTGGACGATTGAGTATCGCCAGCAAGTTCGGAAATCACTGGAAAAACTTGACCCGGTTTCTCGCAAGCGCATCCGGAAATTCCCAGAAGAGCGCGTGGCAGGGCTCGATGATCCCAGACAAATCGCCGATCGCCTGCAGGGCTCTGAGCTGGGTCAGTTCTGGCGTTACCGTGTTGGCGACTACCGCATCATCTGCGATATCCAGGACGGCAAACTCATCGTGCTTGTGGTCGAGATCGGCCATCGCAGCACCGTCTATCGGTAAGACATGATCCTTGAAGCTCTGAATTACGCCGCGACATGGCCGCTGACCTCGGCTGGCCATCGTCCGTTCATCCGTTCCTCCGTCAATCTCTGGGCGCGTGCCAATCGCTGTCGTGCGGCGTGGGCCGAGCACGAGCGCCGGACGAAGGCGGCCATTCTCGAGGCTGCGCAGGCGTGCCGGCAGCGGCGGACGGTGGTGGTGCTCGGTTCCGGGCTGTTGCGGGATGTGCCAGTGACCGAGCTTTCACGGCTGTTCGACACGGTGGTGCTGGTCGATCTCGTGCATCTGGCGAGCGTAAGAAGCTGGCTCACGGTCAAGCGGCTGAAGAATATCCGGCTGATCGAGCGGGATCTTTCCGGGCTGGATGCGCTGCTTGCCGGCCAGCCTTTGGAGCCGCTCGCGTTTCTCCGACAGGTGCCCTATCTCGATCTCGTCGTCTCAGCCAATCTGCTGTCGCAGATCGGGATCGGCATGAGCCGGCGTCTCGAAGGTCACGCCGAGGAAGAAGCGCTGATCCGTCAGGCGATCGCCGCGCATGTAGAGGGGCTGGCACAGGTTTCGGCCGAGACCTGCCTCGTGACAGACGTGAGCTGCACCGTAAACGACCGCTCCGGAGCTGTGCAGGAGACTGTAGACCTGATGCACGGCGTCGATACCGGCGCAGCTCGGGAGCGTTGGGACTGGCCGGTGGTTCCCTTCGGTGAGGAAAGCCGCGACTATCAGATCGTGCATCACGTGATTGCGCATTGAGCGGCGGCACTGTCGGCCTTGTATTCGCCTCGATCCAGCATCATCTTCATCGCATGCAATTGCTCGCCCGCCTCCTGCTGCTGATCGCGGCTTTCGCCTATGGCACCATGCCGATGACCGGCATGTCGGTGATGGCAATGCCCGTGGCACATGCGATGGACGCCAGCGATCCGCATGGGACGGTTTCCGCACCCAAGATCCAAGACATGGTCGATGTCGATTGTCCTCATTCGGTCAGCCGTATGACGGTTGCCGATGGTGGTGATGCTAGTGAGCACAGCTCCAAGCCGATGAAGATAAGCTGGCATTGCTCAGCCTGTCTGACGCTGCCGGCCCTTCCCGTCGTTGCCGACAGCGGAAAGCCGGCGCGCGCCGCCGAAGCAGCCACTCTTGCGCCAAGGCTCGTGTCACAGCTGATGGCACCGCAGACGCCCCCTCCCCGCGCCTGATCCGATGACACCGCGCGGCCTTTGGCTTCGCGCATTTTCCTCATCAGATCACTACAGGAGACTTCAATGCTTAGGAACATTCTCGTTGCGGCGTCGCTTGCGACCGCGCTTTCCGCCTCTGTCCTCGTTGCGCAGGACAATACCATGCATCAGGGGCATGACATGTCAGCCATGAGCCACGGCATGATGGATGAAAGCCCATCCTCCAAGGCCTTTGCCGAGGCCAATGCCAAGATGCATAAGGACATGGCCGTGCCGCTCACCGGCAATGCCGATGTCGATTTCGTGCAGGGCATGATTCCGCACCATCAGGGTGCCATCGACATGGCGAAGATCGTACTCGAGCACGGCAAGGATCCCGAGATCCGCAAGCTGGCCGAAGAGGTGATCGCTGCCCAGGAAGGTGAGATCGCCATGATGAAGGCCTGGCTTGCCAAGAACGGGCAGTAAGCTCTCAAACCCATATAGAAACTGTGATGGCGCCTTCGGGCGCCATTGCTTTGCCCGAGAGAGGGAATAGTCTCTCGCTTCCTGATCGAAAAAGGAGGCGTCATGTCCAACCGCCCTGTCTCCGTCATCGGCTTCGACGCCGACGACACGCTCTGGCAGAACGAGCAATACTACAAGCTGACGGAGCACCATTTTCGCAGTCTGCTCTCCGAGTTTGCGGAGGGCGAACATGTGTCCGAGCGCTTGCTCGAGGCCGAGAAGCGCAATCTTGCCCACTACGGCTTCGGCATCAAAGGCTTCACGCTATCGATGATCGAGACGGCGCTGGAGATCACCGAGGGGCGCGTGCCCTCTTCCGTGATCAGCGAAATCCTTGGCATCGGACGCGATCTGCTCAGCCACCCCGTCGAATGCCTGCCGCATGCGCGTGATGCGCTGGAGGCGCTTTCAGGCAAGTATTTCCTGGTGCTGATCACCAAAGGCGACCTTTTCGACCAGGAACGCAAGCTCGCACAATCCGGCCTCGGCGACTATTTCGATGCGGTCGAGATCGTCTCGGACAAGACGGCCACCACCTATCGGCGGGTCTTCGGTAAACATGGCGAGGGACCTGAGCGCTCGATGATGATCGGAAATTCGCTGAAATCCGACATCGTGCCGGCCATCGCCGCCGGCGCCTGGGGTGTCTTCGTGCCGCATGAACTGACCTGGGTGCTGGAGCATGTCGACAAGCCCGAGGAGGCGCCGCGCTTTCGCGAGATCCCGGATCTCGGGCATGTGCCTGATCTCGTCGCCAGCCTCGCCTGATCAGGGGCGAACGAGGCGGATCCGTAATTCCTCGGTCGGCGCGCGTCGGCAGCAGCCTTCGATGTGGTCATTGACCAGGCCCATGGCCTGCATGAAGGCATAGACGGTGGTCGGGCCGACGAAGGTCCAGCCGCGTCTCTTCAGATCCTTCGACAGGCGGATCGAGGTGGGCGATGTCGGATTGGCCCTTAGAGTGGCATAGTCCATCCGCTCCGGGCGTTCCGAGGCGTCAGGTTCGTAACTCCAGAAGTAACCAGACAGCGAGCCGAATTCCGCCGTGAGGTCGATCGCGCGGCGGGCGTTGTTGATCGTTGAGACGATCTTGCCGCGATGGCGGATGATGCCGGCATCGGCGAGGCATCGGGCGATGTCGTCATCGCCAAACGCGGCCACTGCGTGAAAGTCGAAACCGGCAAAGGCTGCTCGGAAATTTTCCCGCTTCCTGAGGATCGTCAGCCAGGACAGGCCGGACTGGAAACCTTCGAGGCAGATCTTCTCGAACAGCCTCACATCGTCGGTGACCGGTCGCCCCCATTCCTCGTCATGGTAGTGGCGATAGTCTTCGAGGCCGCCATGCCAGAAGCAACGGTCAAGGCCGTCGTCTCCCCGGATCAGGCCTTCCGCGATCATGTCCATGCGATTCTCTCCGATGCGGAAATTCGTTTACCATTTGTTCACGAATTTTCCAAACCGGACGCTAACCCTTCCGAAAGGTTTACAGCCTTGATCGCATTTTCATGAACGCCTCTTTACCAATTGGCGGCCTTCGCTCTGGCACCATCGGCTCGAATTGGCGGCATGTTGTGCCGCCGCATCCGGTCCCTAGTTCGTGAGTTGTCCGATGTCGAAGAGTTCCCTGTTACTGGCCTTGCTGACCAGCCTGTCGATTGCCCTGCCCGTCCATGCGAGTGATCGCTACAAAAGCCGTCCGCCTGTGATGGTCAGTCCCGACCTCCAGGCATCCTGGGTCCTGCAACTCGGCGGCGTTCCGGCACAGACGCGCAGTTCTGCCACGCCACAGCGCATGCGTCAGGCCGTTCCGGCAGGGCGTCAGCGGGTGGTGCAGCAGCCGCAACAGGCGCTGCGTCAGCAGCCGGTGCAGCAGCAGCGTCGTCTCGTGCAGCAGCGGCGTGTTCTTTTCCCGCAGCAGCAGCCAGCGCCGCAACAGGTCGCGATGCGGCCGGACAAGCCGGTGCGCACGCAGATCGAGCCGAAATTCCTGCCGCAGATGGTCCAGTACCAGACCAAGCACAAGCCGGGTACGATCGTCATCGATACGCGCGAGCGCTTCCTGTACCTGGTGATGGCCGACGGTATGGCCAAGCGCTACGGTGTAGGCGTTGGCAAGCCAGGCTTCGAATGGGCCGGCACGCACAAGGTGACCGCGAAGCGCGAATGGCCGGACTGGCGCCCGCCGCAGGAGATGATCGCCCGCGAGGCAGCCAAGGGGCACTTCCTGCCTGCCCACATGCCGGGCGGCCCGGAAAATCCGCTGGGTGCCCGCGCGCTCTATCTCGGCTCGACGCTGTATCGCATTCATGGAACCAACGCGCCTTGGTCGATCGGCAACGGCGTTTCCTCCGGCTGCATCCGCATGCGCAACGAGGATGTGACGGATCTCTACGAGCGCGTGAAGGTCGGCACCAGGGTCATTGTGATCTAAGGCACAGGCAATATCACAATACATCGATTAGCGCTTGCTTTGATAGGCGAAGCGGCTAGGCTTTCAGCCCTGAAAATCAGGGGGATTGTCTATGTTCAACACGACTCTTCGCAAGGCGGCGGTGGCGGTCATCACGCTTACCATCGCCTTGCCGGCGCCCGCCAGCGCCATCAGCCTTAATCGCATTCAGACGACCAGCGATGTGACGCTTGTTGCCCAGCAGCGCAAGGAAGTGCCGGAAAAATTCAAGCGCAAGGTCGTGCGCCTGACAACGGACGAAAAGCCGGGCACGATCATCATCGATACGAACAACAAGTTTCTCTACTATGTCGAGGGCAACAACCGCGCGACCCGTTACGGCGTCGGCGTCGGCCGCGAAGGCTTCGGCTGGTCGGGCGTGGTGAAGATCGGCCGCAAGGCGGAATGGCCGTCATGGCGCCCGCCGGCAGAAATGCGCCGCCGCGAAGCGGCCAAGGGCCATATCCTGCCGGTCGTACAGGAAGGCGGACCGGACAATCCGCTCGGCGCGCGCGCCATGTATCTCTACAAGGGTGGCCGTGACACGATCTTCCGCATCCATGGCACGAACCAGCCCTGGACCATCGGCCTCAACATGTCATCCGGCTGCATTCGCATGATGAACAAGGATGTCGAGCATCTCTACGAGCGCGCCGATATCGGCTCCAAGGTGATCGTGATCGGCCCGGGCAATCGCCAGGGCGACGTCTCCTTCGACGACAAGGGCGTGGACATCCTGCGCACGATCTTCGGCGGCTGAGCCCAAACATTACTCATGAAATGCAGACGGCCGCATCGCCAAGATGCGGCCGTTGTCGTTTCGGTTCGTGTCACTCGGTCAACGCTTGATGTCGCAGAAGATATCACCCTCGTGGGAGAGGATCTGCTCGCCGCCGACGGCGCTGCCCATCTTCAGCTTGACGACTTTCAGGTCGTAGCGCCCCGTAAACCGCTTTGTGGTGCTCGAATTACGGTCGGTGATCATCGCCACAGACACGCGATAGAGCGGCTCCCTTTCCGGGGCAAAGGCATGGATGCTGAAGCGCAGGTCGCGCTCATCGATCCAGTATTGCTTCAGCATTTTCGAGGTGATCTGGAAGCGCTGGAAGCCCGCTGGCGCCGCCTTGTCCTTCACGCCAGCCATGCCGCGGAAATGGACGATCCTTTCCTGATCCTTGTTGCTGAAGCCACTTTCCAGCGACATGTCGAGGATCGGGTCGGAACTGGCGCAATAGATGCGCTCTATGGCTGCAGCCGGCACCGCCATGGGACACAGAAACAGGAATACAAAGGGCAGTGTTCTCTTGGCCATGACGATCTCCCGGGATGCTTCATCCCGGGACAAGTCTTACAGAAACCGCTTAACAATTCGCCTAAACCGCCGTGCGGCGATCCAGCGCTTTCGGACGAGGACCGCCATAGGCCCAGTTCAGAAGCTCGACCGTATGGACGACGGGAATGCCGGTCGCCGAGCTGATCTGGGTCATGCAGCCGATGTTGCCGGCAGAGATTATATCGGGTTTGGTCGCCTCGATATTCTTCACCTTGCGGGCCTTCAGCCTGGCTGAAATCTCAGGCTGCATGATGTTGTAGGTGCCGGCTGAACCGCAGCAGAGATGGCCTTCCGGCGGATCCTTGACCGTGAAGCCGGCCGACTTCAACAGAAGTTTTGGCGCCATCGTCACCTTCTGGCCATGCTGCAGCGAGCAGGCGGAATGATAGGCGACGGTCAGTCCCTTCGTCTCCGCGACCGGCAGATCGAGGGTCGAAAGATACTCGGTGACGTCCTTGGCGAGTGCCGAAACGCGCGCTGCCTTTTCAGCATAGGCCGGATCGAGGCGCAGCATGTGGCCGTAGTCCTTGATCGTCGTGCCGCAGCCCGAGGTCGTGACGATGATCGCGTCGAGACCGCCCGCTTCGCTCGCGCGGGTCCAGACGTCGACATTGCGGCGAGCGCTGTCGAGAGCCTGCTCCTCGCGGCCCATATGGTGGACGAGTGCGCCACAGCAGCCCTCGCCTTGCGGTACAACGACTTCGACGCCAAGACGGGTGAGCAGCGAGATCGCGGCTTCGTTGATACCGGGATCGAGGACGGGCTGGGCGCAGCCTGTGAGGATCGCGACACGGCCACGGCGGGTTGCGGCTGGGGCATGGATGGCGGGCTTGGCGAAGTTCGAGGGTGGCGCGACCTTGGAAGGCGCGAGCCTCAACATGGCGGCCATCGGCTTGAGTGACTTTACCTGATCGAAGATGCCGGCGAAGGGGCGCCCGAGGGCGGCGAGCTTCAAGGCCAGACGGAAGCGGCCCGGATAGGGCAGAACCATGGCCAGCATATTGCGCGTCAGCCGGTTCATCAGCGGGCGGCGATAGGTCTTTTCGATATGGATGCGGGCATGATCGACCAGATGCATGTAGTCGACGCCGGAGGGACATGTCGTCGTACAGGCAAGGCAGGAGAGACAGCGGTCGATATGGGTGACGATCTGGTCATCCGCCGGACGGCCGTTCTCCAGCATGTCCTTGATCAGGTAGATGCGGCCGCGCGGGCTGTCGAGCTCGTTGCCAAGCGTCACATAGGTGGGACAGGTGGCAGTGCAGAAGCCACAATGCACGCATTTGCGCAAGATGGCTTCGGCTTCCGCGACATGGGGATCGGCGAGCTGCTCGGCGGTGAAATTGGTCTGCACGCAAATCCTCCCAAAGCGCGGCCGGCAGGGCCGCTCCCTTCATTCGTTTTCAGATCCACCAGCTGGTGGGACGGGCGATCGGCTCGCCGGCCGAGGCCTTCTGCAGGCCGATGACGCAGCGGACGACGATCCAGATGGCGACGCCGAAAATCAGGATGACGCCGACGGCAACAAGCATCAGGATGCTTGATATCAGCGCATAGAGCAGCCCGATCCAGAAGGTTCTGATGGCATAGGTATAATGGGTGTCGACCCAAGGCTCGCTCTTGCCGCGGTTCACATAGGCCATGATCAGCCCGACGATGCCGGTGAGGCCGACGACGAAGCTGACGAGATAGAGGCAGTAGACCACCTGCACATTCATACGCCCAGGGGAGAACCAGCCCTCGCCGGATGAAACGGGCGGCTGGTAATTCGGATCAGTCATGACAAAACTCCTTCATGCAATCAGTCCGGGATTGAAAATCCCGTGAGGATCGAGTTTTGCCCTGACCCGGCCCGAAAGCAAGGCGACCGCCGGGGTCTGCGGCTCGAAGGCGGCAGTTTCGGCGCGGATTTGTGGGGCAGCTCTCAGAAGCGTCGCATGGCCGCCGCCAAGGGTGCGGATGCCATGGCGCAAGACCTCTGCCTCGGGATCAGCCTCCATACGCATCCAGACGAGACCGCCCTGCCAGTCGTAATAGGCGTCGATGCCGGCGCGGAGCCTGAGGCCCGCGACCAGCTTCCAGGCTTGCGACGGAGCCATGGACAGGCGCCAGAGCGGCCGGGCCGTGCCATCGGCATAGGGCATGACATCGCGGATTTCTGCCCAGAGCGCTTTCGTCTCGTCAGCGTCGAGACGGCTGACCGGGCCGAAACCAGCAACGGCGGCCATCAGCTTTTCGGCACGCACGGCTACCGAGGCTTCGAGCCCCTCCAGGCGCATGACCGTAGCCGCACCTTGAGGAAGCTTGCCGCCAATGAATCGGCCACGCACGCTTTCCGGCAGATGGGCCGCACCGGAGACCTCGACGGAGAGCGACAGGGCAGCTGCGAGCGCCTTCATCGCCTGCTCGTCTTCCAGGCCCGAGAGAACGATGGTGGTCGCCGTTTTCGGCACGGGCAGAACCTTGAAAGTGACTTCGGTGAGAAAGCCGAGCGTGCCGTGGGAGCCGGCAAGCAGCTTGACGAGATCGAGGCCCGTGACGTTCTTCATCACCTTGCCACCGGCCTTCACGACGTCCCCTGCCCCGTTGACGAAGCGCACACCGAGCAGATGGTCACGGGCGGCACCTGCCGTGAAGCGACGCGGACCGGAGCTGTTGACCGCGAACAGGCCGCCAATGGTGGGCGTGCCCGAGGTGCCCATGGCACCCCGATGGTCCATGGGTTCGAAGGCCATGCCTTGCCCGTTTTCGGCAAGGGCCGCCTCGATCTCCGCAACGGGTGTGCCGGCACGGGCCGTGATGACCATTTCGGCGGGATTGTATTCGACGATGCCGGCGAGGGCTGCGGAAGAGAGAGTGGCGTCTGCGGCTGTAGGATTGCCAAAGCCCGCACGGCTGCCACCGCCGCGGATGTGGAGCGGGGTCTTGCGGGAGGCATGATCGCGGATGACGTCGGCGGCTTCGATTTCGGTCGAAGGGTTCAGCATACTCGTCATCATCCTCTCCCCTCCAGCGGAAAGACCTTCGACGGATTGAGAATCCAGTCCGCATCGAACGCCGAGCGCACGGCCATCTGCTGGTCAAGGTCGACCTGGGTGAACTGGTGCAGCATCAGGTCGCGTTTCTCGATGCCCACGCCATGTTCGCCGGTCAGGCAACCGCCCGCATCGACGCAGAGTTTGAGGATCTCCATGCCGGCGGCTTCGGCCTTCGCTGCGTCATCAGGGTCGTTGATGTTGTAGAGGATCAGTGGGTGCATATTGCCGTCACCGGCGTGGAAGACATTGGCGACGCGCAGGCCGTAGCGGTCGATGATCTCGGAGGTCTTGCGCAACACGTAAGCGAGCTGGCTGAGCGGCACGGTTCCGTCCATGCAGATGTAATCGGCGATGCGGCCGGTGGCGCCGAAGGCGGATTTGCGGCCCTTCCAGATGAGGGCGGCCTCGTTGGCGGACTGGCTTTCTCGCACGGTCTTGACCCCATGGCGCTTGGCGATCTCGACGATGGCGGCCAGCATCGCGTCCATCTCGGCTTCGGAGCCCTCGACCTCGACGATCAGCAGGGCCTCCACGTCGAGCGGATATCCGGCCTTGGCGAAGGCCTCGCAGATCTCGATCGCAGGCTTGTCCATGAATTCGATGGCGACGGGAATGATGCCGGCGCCGATGACATCAGCGACGCAGGAGCCGGCTTCCTCGGCGCTGTCGAAACCGAAGAGCACGGGGCGCGCACCTTCGGGCTTGGCAAGCAGGCGCACGGTGGCTTCGGTGACGATGCCGAGCTGGCCTTCCGAGCCGCAGACGAGGCCGAGCAGGTCATAACCCTCGGCGTCCAGATGCTTGCCGCCGAGATCGACCACCGTGCCGTCGACGAGGACCAATTTCACGCCGAGCAGGTTGTTGGTGGTCACACCGTATTTCAAACAGTGGGCGCCGCCAGAATTCATGGCGATATTGCCGCCGATGGTGCAGGCGAGCTGCGAGCTTGGATCGGGAGCGTAGAAATAGCCGTCAGAGCCAACGGCATCCGATATCGCGAGATTGGTGACGCCGGCCTGAACGGTCGCGCAGCGATTGGCGTAGTCGACCTCAAGGATCCGGGTCATGGCGGAGAGGCCGAGCACGACGGCATCTTCCTGCGGAATGGCGCCGCCTGATAGCGAGGTGCCGGCGCCACGGGGCACGACGGGGATGCCGTAGCGATGGCAGTATTTCATGACGGCAGCCACCTGGGCTGTCGTCTCCGGCAGGACGACCGCGAGCGGGCGGCGGCGATAGGCGATGAAGCCGTCGGTCTCGAAGGGGACGAGTGCGTTTCGCTCCTCGACGAGGCGCCCTTGCGGCACCAGCTCCTTCAAGTCGGCGAGGATCTCGGCGCGGCGCGACAGGACTTCGGGCCTCGGCGGCAGAAAGGCGATGGCTTCGCTCATGAAATGTCTCCCCTCTTTGCCCAGATCCTAGCTGCGCAGCGGCCGCCGCTCAACTGGTCTATTTTTATTACCACTAGGACTTTCGTGGAGCAAATGCTATGCACTTATGACCAAATCGGAAACAGTGGCGCTCACTCATGACCAATCTCGGTGATCTCGAAGTCTTCGTCCGTGTGATTGCGGCCGGCAGCATGTCGACCGCGGCACGCGACCTCGGCCTGTCGCCCGCCGTTGTGTCCAAACGCATCAAGCGGCTGGAGGACAAGCTCGGCACACGGCTCCTGCAGCGCACAACCCGGCAGATCTCGCTGACGGAAGCCGGCCAGGGATTTCACGAGCGGGTGCTGACCGTGCTGGGCGGGCTGGAAGAGGCCGAAGCCTTCGCGTCGGGTCGCTCCTCGGAGGTCAACGGCACGCTGAAGATCTCGGCATCGACCTCGTTTGGCCGCATGCATGTGGCGCCGCACTTGAAGCCCTTCATGGAGGCGCATCCGGATCTCGCGATCCATCTGGTGCTGTCGGATGACTTCACCGACATCGTCGGCGGCGGCTTCGATCTCGCGATCCGCATCGCGGAGTTGAACGATTCGTCGCTCGTTGCGCGCAGGCTCGCCCCGGTGCGCCGCGTGCTCTGCGCGGCTCCCAGCTATCTTGCTGCGCACGGGACGCCTGAAACCCTCGACGACCTGAAGAAGCATCGCTGCCTGCCAGCACACAATCACGATTCATGGCGCCTGGAAGGTCCGACCGGGCCGGTGACACTCAGGCCCGAGGGCATGCTGATCACGAATTCCAGCGAGGTGCTCCGCGAAGCAGTCATTGCGGGCCTCGGGATCGCGCTGCGCTCCACCTGGGATATCGGCGCGGAACTGAAGAGCGGCAAGCTGGTGCAGGTGCTGCCGCAGTATGAAAGCTCGCGCAACGTGGCGCTGTCGGCCGTCTATCCGAGCCGCCAGTTCCTGCCCGCAAAAGTACGGCTGTTCATTGATTATCTGGCGGAGCTTTATGGGCCTGTGCCCTATTGGGAACGTTAGCTCATAACCGTATTTTTAGATACTAAACAACGTAATATCGACCGTGGACACATCACAGACCAGAGCATTCCAATATGGAAAATTGAATTTATTCATGCTTCTTGCAGGAAACATGATAATATTCATTTTGTTTTCAATCGCATATTATAGTCACAGCAGCGAAAATGATCCGCAATACATCCTTGATCTGATTATCACGATTGCATCGGCGACAATATCGGCCATAATTTTATATAGAATAATTGCATTTCGCGGCGACGTTATCACCATATCCCCTGATGGATTTCATGACGTGCGGGTTAGCGCTTTAATGATCCCATGGAAAGCGATCGACGTCATTTCGACTAGTACGGTCAGAGGTATCACGGCCGGGATTGAGCTCACAGTCAGCCCGGCAGCAAAGTCCGTAGCCGGAGTGACGCGCGTAGCGCAGTTGAGAAGCCGACCTGGCCGTCTCTTCATTGATTCAAGAACTCTGGAGATCTCGCATAATGACCTCTTGTTGTGCATGAATGCTTACGCAGCAGCTGAAAAGCAACGGCTGGGAACGCACCGAGACTAGCCCGACAACCCACCCGGTACCGAGCTCCAGAAGCCATACTTCTTCGAATGATTGCGCCGCAACTCCGCGAGGAAGGCGGCATGGGTCGAGAGGCCGTGGCCTTCAGGCAGGTTCGGCATGAGGCGCGCGAGCTCGCCGACGTAACGGCCAGCATGGGGATAGGCCACGCCGATGCCGCGCCTGAGGATATCCTCGACCAGCACACGGTAGAGCACGACGGCGGCCAGCGGCTCCTTTGCCGACAGCGCTTCGGCGGCTGGGGCGAGATCGTCGTAGTGGCGGCCTTCCCAATCATGCTGGTGGCGCAGGACGTGGGCGGCGGCAAGATCGAGACGCGGCCAGGCGAGTAAGAAATCAAGCGCGAGATAGATGTCCTCGTGCTCTTTCGCCAGCGCCAGTGCCCGGTCGAGCTCATCGAATTCGGCGAAATCGTCGAGCTTCGACAGGTAGAGTTTCAGTACGGATGGATCGAGGGTTTCGCCGAATTCGCGCCAGCGCAGTTCCTGCGCGTCTTCGCGGCGCTTCAGCTTTTCGAGGATCTCGGCTTCCAGCAGACGGCGCTCATGGGCGCCATAATCCGGACCGACGGAGGCAAGAACTCCGTTGACCGGGATCAGGCGGACGCCACGCGGGCGCTCGCGCACCCATTCCAGCGCGGCCTCGAAACGACCGGCCTGATGCAGCAATTCGGCGACAGCGAGCGTATCGCGGCGGTTTTCGGGCTTCTGGCGTTCGAGCACCAGGAAATCGTCGATATCGCCCTGATGCAAAGCGAGCGACTGCAGGAGATCCAACGCGCCGAGCTTCAGGGGTTCGGAGGGCAGGACTTCGGCCAGCACCGTTCGCCATGCCTTCGCGGCCGGGCCTGAGACGACGCCGGTCAGCGCACGCAGGAAACCGGTGTGCTCACCGTAGCGATCGCGCAACCGCAGGCGCTCGATATGCGGCACGAGAAGGACCTGCTCCTCGGCCCCGACGGTCTTGATGAGGTCGAGTGTCGCCAGTTCCGTGTCGTCAAAAACCTTCCACAGGCGAGCATTGTCCGTGGCCAAACGTGCGGAGACCGGAAAGCGCAGGCCGAGGAAACGAACAATACGCTCGGCTGCGGCCTGAGGATCGGCTGACCCAAGTTCGGAGAGGATGTTGCGGGCAAGGGCTGCAAATTCCCCGGCGAGATCACGGGCGCGTGCCTTGTTGATCCGCGTCGTCGCCTGGTCGATCGCATCGAGGCGCTTGTCGATCAGGCGGGCCATCTCATCCGGCCCGGTTTCGCCGGCGAGCGCCGTCTGGAGGCGTGCCTTCAGCGCCTTGTTGGCCGCGGATTCCTCCAAGAGGATATCGACCAGTTTCTCGAGCCCAAGGCCTGACAGCCCCTTCTTGTCGAGTTTCGCCTTGGTCTGCTTCGCCATTCTGCCTGTCATCCGCCGCTTGTCTGCGATCATATATCGATCCGCAGGGCGCGTCAGCAAGAGCTGATCAGCCTTGCCGTTCGTGGCTCCTACGGATCCGTCGAACCACCCACCAGACGCCAAGCACGGAGAGCGGCACCGAAATACCGGTGATGATGGCCGTATCGAAGGGCAGGAGGTCGTGCGGGATGGCTTTGGCGGCATAACCGACGAGGCCGACGACATAGTAGGAGATGGCGGCGACCGAGAGGCCTTCGACGGTCTGCTGCAGGCGCAGCTGCATTTCGGCGCGGCTGTTCATGGCGGTCAGCAGGTCGGAATTCTGCCGTTCCAGCTCGACATCGATCCAGGACCGGACGAGAGCCGTCGCACGCGAGAGTTTCCGCGAGAGGTTGGCCTGACGTTCCTCGATCGACTGGCAGGTGCGCATGGCGGGCGCCAGGCGCCGTTCGAGGAAGGAACCCAGCGTCTCGTGACCAGGCACCGGCGTTTCATCCAGCGTCTTGATACGCTCGCGCACGATGCCGTCATAGGCGCGGCTGGCCCCAAACCGATAGAGGCTCAAGGCGGCATTGGCCTCGAGTTCGGCGGCAAGGCGTGTAAGCTCGGAAAGCATCTCGTCGGATTCGTCGCGGGCATGCGCCTTCATCCGCTGGGTGACGGCGGTCAGACCGTCCTCGATGCGGCGGATCTCGGGCGAGAGTGTCTGGGCGAGCGGCAGGCCGAGCATAGCCATGGTGCGATAGGTTTCGATGTCGAGCAGGCGCTGGACCACGGCGCCGCGGCCAGCTTCGGTCATGCCTCTGTCAATGACGAGGATCTGGGTGAGGCCATGACCGTCCTGGCGAAAGTCGGTGAGCACAGCCGCCTGGCCGTTCTTCAACTCGCTATAGCAAAGGCTTGCCGGATCGAAGGCGGCATGGGCATCGGCGATTTCGGGACCATCAGGGCGAAGTTCGAGGCGGATCCCCGAAATCAGCGGACCGGGGGCGATGAAGCCGTCGCCGAAGGGATGGATCGGCACTTCGCCACCGAAGCTTTCTGGCAGCGGGCCGTCCCAGAACCAGGTGGAAAACTCGGTATGCCGCTCCCAACGGAGCGTCCCCTGTCCCCAGGCGAGCGAATGATAGCGCCCATTTTTCTCCGGCGGGGCGACGCCGCGGGCGCGGGATAGTTCGGAAATGGCCGCATGATGCACGGCCGAACCGCCATCCATCATGAAGGCGAGCTGAAAGATGACCCGGCCGGATTTGACCAGCGCATAGGGTCTGGCATGGATTTCTCCGAGCGCCAGCGCCCGCTCCGGCGCCATTGGAAATGCAAAATCACCCTTTGCCACGCCGACCGTCTCCCTTGCCCTATCGCAAGCTAGCAGTGCGCTCGCGTCAGCGCAAAGGTGCAAACGTCACAGCCCCGCTTTCGACGAATTGCGCAGCAGTCAACTGGACAACAAAGTTGACCACTTGTCATTCCGCTTGCTATGAAACGGCATGGAGAGGGTAATGATCGAGAGCGACCAGACACTGTTTTCCGGCGTCAGCCACAGCCGCACCGCCGACGAGGTGGTACAGCAGATCGAGCTGTTGATCCTCGACGGCGTATTGCGGGATGGTGACCGGCTGCCGGGCGAGCGGGAATTGTCCCAGTCGCTCGAGGTGTCGCGGCCAATCCTTCGCGATGCGCTCAAGGAGCTGGAAAACCGGGGACTGCTGATCAGCCATCATGGCGGCGGCACCTTCGTTGCCGACATTATCGGCCAGGTGTTTTCCAAGCCGATCACCGATCTCATTTCTCGGCATGCCCGCGCCACGCGCGACTATCTCGAATATCGCCGTGAACTCGAGGGCCTGACGGCAGAGTTGGCGGCCCAACGGGCGACGGAGACCGACAAGGCGCTGTTGTCCCGGATCATCGAGGACATGCGTCACGCCCACGGGACCCAGGAGCCGGAAGACGAACTCGCGGCCGACGTGGAATTCCACAATGCCGTCGGCGAAGCGGCGCACAACATCATTCTCCTGCACACCATGCGGGCCTGCTACCGGCTTTTGTCGGAGGGCATCTTCTTCAACCGCAAGGCCGTCTTTTCGCTGCCCAATGCGCGGGAGAGGCTTCTGGATCAGCATGTAGCGATCCATGACGCAATCCTCGCCGGCGATCCGGAAGCGGCCAAGGCTGCAGCCCAAGCGCATATCGATTTCGTCATGCGGGCGGCCGACGAAAGCGCGCGAGCCGGCGAATGGGGACGGGTCGCGAAACTCAGGCTCATCCGGCGCGACGGCGGTCGCACGGGCCGTACGGCTAACCTTTCGAAAACGGAGACAAAAGCGTGAGCCAAGCCCAAATCCGGCCGAAGGTCGGCCTCTTCGCTACCTGTCTTGTGGACCTCTTCCGGCCGAGCGTCGGCTTTTCGGCCGCCAAGCTGATCGAGGATGCCGGCTGCGACGTGCACGTGCCGATCGCCCAGACCTGTTGCGGTCAACCGGCCTACAATTCCGGTGACACCAAGGATACGCGTGATCTGGCAAAGCAGGTGATCGAGCAGTTCGAAGGCTTCGACTATGTCGTTCTCCCCTCCGGGTCCTGCGGGGCCATGCTGAAGATGCATTATCCCGAGCTCTTCAAGGGCGATCCGCTCTGGGAGGAGCGCTGTCGGCGCTTCTCGGACAAGGTGTTCGAGCTCGTTTCCTTTCTCACTGATGTCAGAGGGATGACCGAGGTCAAGGTCCAGCTCGACAAGAGCGTGACCTATCACGACAGCTGTTCTGGCCTCAGGGAACTCGGCATCGCAAAGCAACCGCGCGCGCTTCTGTCCAGCGTCGAGGGGCTGGAACTGAAAGAGATGACAGGCTCGGATGTCTGCTGTGGCTTCGGCGGCACCTTCTGCGTCAAATATCCCGATATCTCAGGCAAGATCGTGTCGAAGAAGACGGCGATGATTGGGGAGACCGGCGCCGATCTGCTGCTCGCCGGCGACATGGGCTGTCTGATGAACATGGCGGGCAAGCTCAAGCGCGAGGGCTCATCCATCGAGGTTCGGCATGTCGCGGAAGTGTTGGCCGGGATGACCGACAGCCGGCCGATTGCCGGCAGCGGCAAGTAACGGACACAAAGGGAGGAGGAAGGCATGCAATTCACCGCCCCGCAGTTCAAGGACAATGCAGCCCGAGCGCTGGCCGACGGCCAGTTGCAGAAGGCGCTGACCAATGTCGAGAAGGGTTTCATCGCAAAACGTGCGGCCGCAGTCGCTGCCCTTCCCGAATTCGACGCCCTGCGTGACAAGGGCCGCGAGATCAAGAACCACACGCTCGCCCATCTCGACCTCTATCTCGAAGCCTATGAGCGCAAGGTGACGGAAACCGGCGGCCATGTGCACTGGGCCGAGAGCGCCGAGGATGCGCGCCAGCTGGTGCTCGACATCTGCCGGCGGGTCGGGGCAAAGACCGTGACCAAGGGCAAGTCGATGATCACGGAGGAGATCAATCTCAACGACTTCCTGTCCGAGCATGCGATCGAACCGGTCGAGACTGATCTCGGTGAATACATCATCCAGCTTCGCGGCGAGCATCCGAGCCATATCATTGCGCCTGCGGTGCATCTCAACAAGGAGCAGGTGGAAGAGGATTTCCGCCGGGTGCACACGCATCTCGACCCGAAGCGCGACCTCACAGCACCGGAAACGCTTTTGTCCGAAGCGCGGCAGGTGCTGCGCAAGCGTTACTTCCAGGCAGATGTCGGGATCACCGGCGCCAACTTCCTGATCGCCGAGACCGGCACCTCCGTGATCGTCACCAACGAGGGCAATGGCGACCTGACACAATCGCTGCCGAAGGTGCACATCGTCGTCGCCTCGATCGAGAAGCTGGTGCCGACGCTTGAAGACTGTTCGCAGATCCTCAGGCTTCTCGCCCGCTCGGCGACCGGCCAGGACATTTCCGTCTATACGACCTTTTCCACCGGGCCGCGCCGGGCCGAAGATCCTGATGGGCCGGAGGAGTATCACGTCATCCTGCTCGACAACGGCCGTACCGCCATGCTCGGCAGCGAGTTCCAGGACATGCTGCGCTGCATCCGCTGCGGCGCCTGCATGAACCACTGTCCAGTCTACCACGCCGTCGGCGGCCATGCCTATGGCTCGGTCTATCCGGGGCCGATGGGCGCTGTTCTCACACCGTCTCTTTTCGGTGTCGACATTTCAGGCCATCTGCCGAATGCCTCGACCTTTTGCGGGCGCTGCGAGAGTGTCTGTCCGATGCACATCCCGCTGCCGAAGATGATGCGGCACTGGCGCGAGCGCGAGTTCGAGAACCATCTCAACCCCTCGACGGCGCGCTATGGACTGGGTGTCTGGGCCTTCTTTGCCAAGCGACCGAAGCTCTACCGCATGGCGACCTCGATCGGCGCGCGAATGCTGAGCCTGATCGGCGGCAGTCGTGGACGGATCGCGTCCCTGCCCTTTGCCTCGGGCTGGACCGACATTCGCGATCTGCCGGCACCGGAGGGGCAGACCTTTGCCCAGCAATGGGCCGCACGCCAGAAGCAGGGAGCCTGAACCATGGACAGCCGCCAGGCCATTCTTTCCCGCATCCGCACCTCGCTGAAAGCGACCGGAGGCGACAGCGAGCGAGCAGCAGTCGTAGCAAATCGCCTTGTCGAGCGCCCGCAAGGAATTATTCCGAAGCGCGGCCAGCTTCCGGCCGATGAGCGGCTCGCCCTCTTCATCGCTATGGCCGAGAAATACAATGCGACAACGGAGCGGCTCGGGACATCCGGCAGCGTGCCGGCTGCCGTCGCGGAGTATCTGAAGCAGCGCAACCTGCCGGCCTCCATCCGCATCGGTGGCGATCCCCGTTTGACATCACTTTCCTGGCAAACAGCCGGCACGCTGGAGGTCCGATCTGGCGCGTCCGACGGCAATGACCTTGTCGCGGTCAGTCACGCCTTCGGCGGGATCGCCGAGACGGGTACGCTCTGCGTTCTCTCTGGGCCCGACAACCCGGTGACACTCAACTTCCTGCCCGACCATCACATCGTCGTCGTCGAGGCGGCCGCGATTGTCGGGGATATGGAAAGCCTCTGGGCGAACCTCCGGAAGGCTCAGGGCGAGACGATGCCGCGCACGGTGAACATGATCACCGGGCCGTCTCGCTCTGCCGATATCGAACAGACATTGCTGCTGGGTGCCCACGGCCCACGGGCACTCCATATCGTCATCGTCGGGACGACGGCGTGAGCGCTTGCGAAGGCCCGGACGTAAAGGTTCCGGGTCATCGCGAAAATTTCATCTAAAAAACGAAACAATTTCCGACCTAGTGCGTTACTATTCCCGCTTATTAAGAACGAAATTTTCAGAAGGTGGGGATTATGGCACTTCAAACGGATCCGCATGAGACGCCGCGCATCGCGCTCGTCTCAACGCATGGCTACGTCGCAGCCCAGCCGCCACTCGGAGCCGCCGATACCGGCGGCCAGGTGGTCTATGTTCTCGAACTTGCAAAGAAACTCGCCCAGCTCGGCCACAAGGTCGATATCTTCACCCGCCTCTTTGAAGACCAGCCTGAGATCGACGAGGTGGACGAAAACGTGCGCGTCGTGCGCATTCCCTGTGGCGGACGGGATTTCATTCCCAAGGAATATCTGCACCGGCATCTGACCGAATGGAACGAGAAGGCCCTGCGCTGGATCAAGCGCGAGGGACTGACCTATCTCTTCATCAACAGCCACTACTGGGATGCCGGCGTTGCCGGACAGCGCCTGTCAGAAGCGCTTCGCGTGCCGCATATCCACACGCCGCATTCGCTTGGGATGTGGAAAAAGCGGCAGATGGAAACCGACTATCCGGAGCGCGCCGACAGGTTCGACGAGGAATTCAACTTCAAGGAACGCATCCAGCACGAGTTGATCGTCTATCGCAGCTGCCAGCTGGTGATTGCCACCACGCCGATCCAGCTGGACATGCTGACCGAGGATTATGGACTGGCACGCAATCGCGTGCACATGATCCCGCCTGGCTATGACGACAATCGCTTCTATCCGGTCTCGGAATCCTCTCGGCAGATGGTGCGCCAACGCTTCGGCTTCGAAGGCAAAACGGTTCTGGCACTCGGGCGACTGGCAACCAACAAGGGCTATGATCTCCTGATCGACGGCTTTGCCGTCATGGCGGAGCGGGTGCCGGACGCGCGGTTGCGGCTGGCGCTCGGTGGGGAAAGCCTCGATGCGCAGGAAGAGACGATCCTAGCCCAGCTCAAGCAGCAGGTGACCGATCTCGGCATCTCAGACAAGGTAGAATTCTCCGGCTTCATTCCCGACGAAGACCTGCCTGACATGTATCGCGCCGCCGATCTCTTCGTGCTCTCCAGTCGCTACGAGCCCTTCGGCATGACGGCCATCGAGGCCATGGCGAGCGGCACGCCGACGATCGTCACCATCCATGGCGGCCTCTTCCGCGCCGTCAGTTATGGTCGTCATGCGCTGTTTGCCGACCCCTTCGACAAATATGATCTCGGCATCACCATGATGAAGCCCTTCAAGCATCCGAGGCTTTACGGGCGATTGTCGCGCATGGGTGCGCACAAGGCTCGCAGTCTTTTCACCTGGACCGGGATCGCTCAGCAACTCGTGGCTCTTGTGGAAGGCCGTCCGGTGGCGCAAGCTCTTGAAGAAAGCGACTGGGCAGAACCATGGAACGACGGGGATTGAAACCGATCCGGCTCTTTTCGTCCGATCTCGACGGGACGCTCGCGGGGGACCGCGATGCGTCAGTCGAGTTCGCGCGGCTGTGGCAGACCTTGCCGGACGGCGAGCGACCGCTGTTGGTCTACAACAGTGGCCGCCTGATCGAGGACATCATGGAATTCACATGGGAACAAGGTTTGCCGCAAGCCGATTTTCTGATCGGCGGCGTCGGCACCATGGTGCATTCGTATGACCATCCTCATCTGTCGGACCAGTATACGGCGCTGATCGCTGATGGCTTCGATGTCGACCTGATCGAGGCGGAACTCGTGATGATGGAGCGGCTGACGCGGCAACCGGCACAATATCAGCATGACTACAAGTCGAGCTGGTATCTCCATGATGCGACGGCGCAGGATATTCTGGAACTGGAACAGATGCTCGCCAGTTCTGGTCATCGAGCACGGGTCATCTATTCCAGCGCCCGCGATCTCGACGTTCTGCCTGATGTCGCCGACAAGGGAAAGGCGCTCACCTGGCTCTGCGGCGAGCTTGAGATCGGCCTGGACGAGGTGGTGGTTGCGGGCGACACCGGCAATGACAGGGCGATGTTCGAGCTCGATGGCGTGCGCGGCATCATGCCGGGCAATGCGCTTCCCGAACTCGTCAGCCTCGCGCAGGCACGGCCGGGCATGATCGCCACTCAAGGGACCGCGGCCCGCGGCGTGATTGACGGGCTGAAGGAATTCGGCGTGTTTGCGACGCCGAAAGACAACTAGATGTCGGCAAATGCGACTTTCGAGTACCGAATGTCGCATTGAATTGAACACATGGCGCCTACACCTGATAGGCAGCGATAACCATCGTGTGAAAAGCATATCATCCGCGCAAGATTGGCCGCAAGCGCGCGGCGTTTTGGCGTAGTCTTAAAAACGAATCGAGGTGCAAGTTCATTGGGTATCATTGGCCGTATCACATCTGACCTCAGGCTCATGCTGCAGCGTCCGCCGCGGCAGCAGTTTGCTGCGATCTGTCACCGGACGCGCAAGAAGACCGGCGAGCTCGAGGTGCTGCTGATCACAAGCCGGGATACCGGGCGTTGGGTCATTCCGAAGGGTTGGCACATGCCGGGCAAGCAGCCCCATGCCATCGCCGAGCGAGAGGCCTTTGAAGAGGCTGGCGTCAAGGGCAAGGCGGGCATCGAGCCCGTCGGTTATTATACCTACATGAAGAAGATGCGTGGCGGGCACAAGGTGCCGACCCGCGTTCAGGTCCACGCGCTCGACGTGAAAGGCTTCGTCAAGGAGTTCCCCGAGAAGGGCGTTCGTCGTCTCGAGTGGGTCAGTTGCGCGGAAGCAGCCACCCGCGTCGAGGAACAGGAACTCAAGTCACTGTTCCTGGAATTCCCGAAGCTGACACAAATGCCCGCGCCAATCCCAGAAAAGGCTGCAAAACGGGCCTGAAAGCGACTGTCACAAAACTGTCATATTGCAGCGCAGCCCCTTTGTCGCTAGGGGCTTCTGCGACCCGATGAGATATGCCGTGACGTGCCTGTGGCCCACGGACTATGCGTCATCATCTGCCGCTAAAACAAGAGAATGAGGAAACCGGACAGGGACCCTCTTCCGGAGACACCCGCCATGGGCAAGCCAAAGCCAAAACTCGTGAAGCCGACGCTCGACAAGGATCTCGACAAGATCGCCCATGTCGAGGAAGCGGCGCAGCACGTCTCACGAGGTTTTGCACCGCTTGGCATCGCACTGATCTTCATGGTGCTCGCCACCGTGTTTGCCGGAGCGCTCGCCATGGACCGGCCGGGCGCGTGGATCATCGTCGCTGCGGCCGCGATCGGCGCCTATATGGCGATGAATATCGGCGCCAATGATGTGACCAACAATGTCGGACCTGCCGTTGGATCACGCGCCATGACCATGGGCGTGGCTCTGACCATCGCCGTGATCTTCGAAACGGCAGGGGCGCTGATTGCCGGCGGTGACGTCGTGTCAACGATCTCGCGCGGGATCGTGGATCCGGCCAAGATGCCGAGTGCCGATGTCTTCATCTGGGCGATGATGGCGTCGCTGCTCTCCTCGGCGCTCTGGGTCAACCTTGCGACCTGGATCGGCGCACCTGTATCCACGACCCATGCCGTGGTGGGCGGCGTGCTGGGCGCAGGTGTCGCGGCAGCGGGCATGTCTGCCGTCGACTGGGGCGTCATGGGCGGCATCGCGGCAAGCTGGGTCGTTTCGCCTATCCTCGGCGGTGTGATCGCGGCGCTCTTCCTCGCCTTCATCAAGGAATTCATCGTCTACCGCGAGGACAAGATCTTGGCGGCACAACGCTGGGTGCCCTTGCTGATCGGGATCATGACAGGCTCCTTCACTGCCTATCTGGCGCTCAAGGGCCTCAACAAGCTCATTTCCATCAGCCTGTTGCAGGCCTGCCTGATCGGCCTTGCCTTCGGCTTCCTGTCGTGGTGGCTCAGCGTGCCGCTGATCCGCAGACAGTCGCGCGGGCTGGAGAACCGAAACCAGTCGCTGCGCAAGCTCTTCCAGTTGCCGCTTATCTTTGCAGCTGCCCTGCTTTCCTTCGCCCATGGCGCAAACGACGTGGCGAACGCCATCGGTCCGCTGTCTGCCATCGTGCATGCGGCGCAGGACAGCGAGATTTCCGGGCAGGTCACAGTGCCTTTCTGGGTTATGATCATCGGTGCTGCCGGCATTTCGCTGGGACTTCTGCTCTTCGGTCCGCGCCTGATCCGGCTCGTCGGCGAACAGATCACCAAGCTCAACCCGATGCGCGCCTTCTGCGTCTCGCTTTCGGCAGCCATCACCGTCATCGTCGCCTCCGCGCTTGGCTTGCCCGTCAGCTCCACGCACATCGCCGTCGGTGCCGTGTTCGGCGTCGGCTTCTTCCGTGAGTGGTACACGCGCAATTCCAAGCGACGCATGGAATACATGCGCAACAAGGCCGAGCGTTTCGTGATCGAGCCGAAGCCGGAGCGCAATCCGGAAGAGATCCGCCGTCGCTATCTGGTGCGCCGCTCACACTTCATGACGATCGTGGCGGCGTGGATCATCACCGTTCCGGCATCTGCCGGCCTTGCAGCCGTGCTGTATTGGGTTATGTCTCTGATCGCTCTTTGATCCCGGAGACGAGACCATCATGCGTGCCAATTACCGGATGCAGCGGCTCTACGTGACCGCCGACCTTGCTCTTGCCCAAGCCTTCGAGGCGACCGCGGAGCAGTTCAACTACCTCGCCAATGTGCTTCGTTTCGAAGAGGGTGCCGAATTGCTCGTCTTCAACGGACGGCATGGCGAGTGGAAGGCGCGCGTGCATTTTCCGACACGCAAAAAGATCATGATCACGCCGGCCGAAGAGACGCGTCCGCAGCCTGATGATTGCGATCTGCATTTCCTGTTTGCGCCGCTCAAGGTCGGTCGTATGGACTATCTGGTGCAGAAGGCAGTCGAGATGGGCGCCGGCATCCTGCAGCCGGTGATGACGCAACACGTCCAGGGCAAGATCGGCAATATCGATCGCCTGCAGGCGAATGCCGTGGAAGCTGCCGAGCAATGCGGTGTGCTTGCCATTCCGAAGGTCACCGAGCCGGTGAAGCTTCGCGACCTCCTCGAGCGCTGGCCCGCAGAACGCCGGATCATCTATTGCGACGAAGACAGCACCACGCAAAATCCCCTGCCCGCGCTGTCGCGGATCGAGGAAAAGTCGCTCGCGCTTCTGGTCGGTCCAGAGGGCGGCTTCTCCGACGAGGAGCGTCAGTTGCTGAGGTCCCTGCCCTTCGTGACGGCCATTCCGCTCGGGCCCCGCATCCTCAGAGCCGACACGGCCGCAGTCGCCGCAATGGCCGTCGTGCAGGCCGCCATCGGCGACTGGCGCTAAGCTTTATTTCCGCTTCACTTCGTTCCAGTTTTTTGAGCCGAGCATGAGAGATTTTCACTTGCACGGCACAGAAATCCGGTTCAATCAGCCTCAGTGATGGGCTCAACTGTGCCCACCGACGACGCCCAGCAAGGTAGCTTCCATGGCCCGTGACACGACCGACCAGACCCCTCTCGGCACTCTCGACGATATGGCGGCCTATATGGCCGAAGGGTCGAAGCCGAAGGACCAGTTCCGGATCGGCACCGAGCACGAGAAGTTCGCCTTCTTCCGGGCCGACAACAGGCCCGTTCCCTATCATGGGGAAGCCAGCATCTCGGCGCTCCTCAAGGGCATGCAGTCCAAGCTCGGCTGGGAGCCGATCATGGACGGCGATAACATCATCGGGCTCGGCGAGCAGCATGGCATGGGCGCAATCTCGATCGAACCGGGCGGCCAGTTCGAGCTTTCCGGTGCACCCGTGGAAACGCTGCACCAGACCTGCAAGGAATCGAACCAGCATCTCGCTGTGCTGCGGGAAATCGCGGAGCCGATGGGCATCCGCTTCCTCGGGATCGGTGGCAGCCCGAAATGGACGCTGGCCGAGACGCCGCGCATGCCGAAGTCACGCTACGACATCATGACCCGCTACATGCCGAAGGTCGGCAGCCAGGGGCTGGACATGATGTACCGGACCTGCACGATCCAGGTGAATCTCGACTTCTCCTCGGAAGCCGACATGCGACAGAAGATGCGGGTGTCGATGAAGCTGCAGTCGCTGGCAACCGCGCTGTTCGCCTCCTCGCCGTTTACGGAAGGCAAGCCGAACGGGCTTCTCTCCTGGCGGGGCGACATCTGGCGCGACACCGACAATCGCCGCGCCGGCGTGCTGCCCTTCACCTTCTCGAAGGACTTCTCTTTCGGCGATTACGTCGCCTGGGCCATCGATGCCCCGATGTATTTTATAGTGCGCGACGGGCGCTATCACGACTGCACTCACATCACCTTCCGCCAGTTCATGGATGGTGCGCTAAAGGGCGAGATCGCCGACTGGGCGCCGCAGCTGGGCGACTGGACAAACCACCTCTCCACCCTCTTCCCCGACGTGCGCCTGAAGCGCTTCCTCGAAATGCGTGGCGCTGACGGGGGCCCGTGGCGGCGCATCTGCGCGCTGCCGGCGCTCTGGGTCGGCCTGCTCTACGACGAAACGGCGCTGGCTGCGGCCGACGAACTGACTGCCGACTGGACCGTCGACGACGTGATTGCCATGCGCGATGCGGTTCCGGTCCAGGGGCTCAAGGCTTCGGTCGCGGGGCGCCCGCTGATGGAGGTAGCACGCGAAGTCGTCGAAATGTCACGCGCGGGGCTCAAGGCGCGCGGCCAATTGAATTCCGAAGGCCAGGACGAGACGGTGTTCCTAAACACACTGGACGAGGTTCTTGCCAAGCGGATGACGCTGGCCGATGACATGCTGGCTCTCTACCACGGACGCTGGAACGGGTCGGTCGAGCCGGTATTCGAAGACTATCAGTACTGAGCAAGCAGTCGCGCCGCGCCTGGCATTGAGCCATCCGTCAAAAAGCGGTTTGCCTGATGGCCATTCCGGATATAGTGCTGAATCAACTGCACGCATCCGGGGAGAAATGCCATGCTGCCACTGTTCGACATGATGATGCAGGCGCAGAACGGCATGGCGATGGACGCCATGGCCAAACAATATGGTCTGGCGCAGGAACAGGCCGCCAAGGCAGTTGCGGCGCTGATGCCGGCTTTCGCCTCGGGCTTCAAGCGCAACACCACCAATCCTTACGATTTCTCAGCCCTCGTCCAGGCGATGACTTCGGGCAACTATGCCAAATATTTCGAAGACATGAGCTCGGCCTTCACGCCACAGGGCATCGCCGACGGCAATCAGGTTCTGCAGCAACTCTTCGGCTCCAAGGAAGTGTCGCGCGCCATCGCCGCGCAGGCCGCCCAACTGACGGGCGTTGGGCAGGACATCCTGAAACAGATGATGCCTGTCATGGCGGATACGTTGATGGGTGGACTCTTCAAGCAGACCACCGGGCAGTTCTCTGGCGCCAATGCCTTTGCCGGAACACCGATGGGCGCGATGATGCAGCAATGGCTGGAAAATACCGGGCTGCAGCCGAAGCCTCAGCCCCAACCGGCGGCAATGGCAGCGGCGATGTTCGACAATCCATTCATGCGCGCCTTCCAGGACATGATGGGCGGACAGAAGAAGCCGGAACCACAGGCAGCGGCCAACCCCTTCATCGACAACCCCTTCATCGACAACCCCTTCACCAAGGCCTTCCAGGACATGGCGGCCGCCTATACTGCGCAAATGACCGGGCAACCCACCGGGGCAGTGAAAGCTCAGCCAGAGCCGGCAAAGGCTCCGGAGAAGGAAGCGCAGGAAAGCTTTGCGGCCATGGTCAACACCATGTTCGACAGCGGGCTTGAAGTGCAGAAGAGCTACCAGAAGAGCATGGAGCAGATCTTCGACACCTATCTTTCCGCTTCGCGCAAGGAAACGCCCGAGCGTTCCGATCAGGCTCCGGTCGACAAGGCCTGAGCGGCCGAAGCATCACAGGCAAACGAAAACGGCGCGGTTTCCCGCGCCGTTGTGCATTTTAGCTGTTGTAGCGGCTCAGAATTCTTCCCATTCGCCGTCCGGCTTGCCGTCCTTCGCCTGGTTCAGCTTGGCGCCAAGGCCGATCGAGATCTTGTCCATCAGCGAGCGCGCCGGAGAGGCAACGGCACGGCTTCCGGCTTCTGCCGGTGCCACCTTCGGCTTGAGGAAAGATCGCGTTGCGGGTTTCGCCGCGCTTCCGGCAACAGGCGCCGGCTGCGGCGCTGACGGCGGAACAGGGCGGCCGAAGCTCGTGTCGCGCTGGTCGGCGAAGCGGTTCTGAATGGTCGTGGCATTTGCTTCGAGGGTGAACTGCCCCACGAGACCGGAGAGCATCTCGGCATCACGGGTCAGCCCCGCCATGTCGGCATTGGTCTGCTCAGCCGCCCGTGCGTTCTGCTGGGTGACGTTCTCCATGCGGGCAACCGCATCATTGATCTCGTTGAGGCTTGCCGACTGCTGCTTGGCAGCCGAGGCGATCGAGTGGATGTGATCGCCGATCTGCACCACCTGGCCTGCGATCGAGGAAAGCACAGTGCCGGTCTCGCGAACCATTCCGACCCCGGTTGCCACTTCCTCACCCGACTTGGTGATCAGCGCCTTGATGTCCTTGGCAGCGGTCGCCGAGCGCTGCGCGAGTTCGCGGACTTCCTGGGCAACGACGGCAAAGCCCTTGCCGGCTTCGCCGGCACGGGCTGCCTCGACACCTGCGTTCAGGGCCAGCAGATTGGTCTGGAAGGCGATCTCGTCGATGACGTTGATGATCTTGGAGATCTCGCTTGAGGCATTCTCGATGCGCTGCATGGCATCGACGGCGCCGCCGACGATTTCGCCCGAGCGGTCGGAATTGGCCCGCGCTTCGCGAGCGAGACGCGAGGCATTCTCGGCGCGTTCCGACGAGTGGCGGATCGCATCCATGATCTGCCGGATCGCGGTCGAGGTCTCGACCAGGGCGGCCGCCTGCTGTTCGGTGCGCTGGCTGAGGTCCGCCGTGGACGAGCTGACGGTGCTGCTCTTGCGGTTGATCTCGATGACGTTGCCGTGCACGGCGGCAACGGTGCCCGACAAGCGTTCGAGCGAGGCATTGAAGTCGAGACGCAAGCGGTCAAGATTGCCGGCGAGCGGCTTGCGGATCGTGCCGGTCAGATCACCATTGGCCAGACGCTGCAGCCCTGCTCCGAGCACGTCGATCGCTTCGGTCAGCTCTGCCTGGGCGGCGGCACGTTCTGCCTCGCGCTGGTGACGCTCGCTTTCGGTGGCCGTGCGCCGGCTTTCGTTTTCCGCCTCGAGTTGGCGCTTGTCGATCTCGGCCTGACGGAAAACGGCGACCGACCGCACCATGTCGCCGATCTCGTCGGATCGGTCGATGCCCTTGAGGTCGATACCGGTATTGCCGTCGGCAAGCTGTCCCATGGAGGTGACGAGCTCGGAAATCGGACGGGTGAGGCTGCGGGAGAAGATGAAGCCGACGAGCGAGCCGACCAGCACGAGCACCGCACCGATGCCGACTGATTTCAGGCCCGCGGTGACCAGCTGCGCGGCGACTTCGTCCTCGCCGATGAGCGCCACGACGGACCAGCGGACATCGCCGAAATCGAGCGGCACGACGGCGGCATAGCTCGTCATGTCGCGATAACCGGTGATGTCGCCGCTCGCATCCTGGCCACTGATGGCACTGGCCACCATCGACGATGACAGGCTCACCTTCAAACTCTCGACGTCTGCCGTCCGAGGGCTGTCCGAAACCAGCATGCCGGACTTGTCGACCAGCACCGTTTCCCCGGTCTGACCGAGGCCTCGGGTATTGGCAAAGATGGTGTTCAGCTGATCGTTCGGCAGCTGGTAGGCAAGCACACCGAGCTTGCGCTCGTTCATGATGATGGGAACAGCGACGAAGGCGGCGGGCGCGCCAGCAGAAGGCTCGTAGGCCTCGAATTCCGAATTGGCAAAACTCTCGGGATCGTCGCTCGCGATCGCCTTCTTGAAGACCTGTGCGAGGCCTGTATCCTTGTAGGGACCATTAAGAAGGTTGGTACCGAAGTCGCGCTCCTTCATGACGGTGTAGACGATGTTGCCGTCCGCATCGATGAGGAAGATGTCGTAATAACCCTGCGCCTTAAGATGCTTGAGGAAGGTCGCGTGCCCCTGGCGGTGGGCGCGGTCGTAGCTGTCCTTCTTCGCGCTGTCGAGATTGTACTTCTCACCGACTGGGTTCGGGTTTTCGTCGATGTAGCGCCTCTGCAGTTCGCCGGCCGGATCGTCACCCAGCTTGGTCCAGGCACCGGTGATGCCGAACAGCGCCTGCTGGGTCATCATGTCGGCGGCGGTACCTCGGGCATCGAGCCTGATGGCTTCGAGGAAGCGGCGTGCCTCGTTGCGGCGACCGTCGGCTGTCGCCTCCAGCTTCTGGTAGACCTGCTCATCGAGGATGCGGCTTTGCTGAACCAGACCGATGGCCACGGAGGCACTCAGGATCACGAGGGCAAACAGCGTGGCGGCCAGGGGCAGCTTGGTCGATATACGCATGAGGGGTCTCCGAAAAAGGTAGCACGTCAAGCATTTTCATCGCTGACATACGCTCGTTAGCAACAGGTTACTTCCGGTCGCTTTTCCCCTCGTATTTCACACCCTTCATAGTTATTTTAGCGTTTACAAAAAAGCCCGGTCCAGAATAATCGGACCGGGCAAGAGGCAGGGCTATTGGCTATCACCCTGCGGGGTTGGATCAGAGTGTCTCAATCGGTCTTGTGACCGCGAAGGGATCGCTCGGCGCGGCGGCGCGCCAGGCGGGTCAACTGCTGCGAAGGATCGTCAGCATAGCCGTGTCCACGCAGCACATCCTGGACATCACCCCGGCTGAGGCCGAGGTCGTTCAGAAGGCGCTCGTCGAGATCGACCAGGCTGTTCGCGGCAAGTCGGTTGCGCACGCCCACGCGAAGGGATCCGATCCAGGCCTGAAGGCGGAACAGACGCGCGGCAAGCGTCCGGGCCGGCCGGTCAACGGCGAGGTCGAGGTCAAAGTCGAGGATCCGATCGTTCGTGCGCATGGCTATTTCCTTTCAGCGGGCACGAGAAATTTCTCCCGTCCGCGAGAAAGCGGACAGGCGACGAGGGTTGGAAGTGGATGCTTGGCCGGAGACCGGTCGGTGAGGATTACGATCATGAAGATGCCGAAAGGATATTGATCAGTCCAACGAATGTTTCTAATGGTAGCCATCAACCCTTCTGATGGATCACTCTCATGTCGGCTCCCCTCGATATCGATCAGTTGCAGACCTTCATTGCCATCGTCGATACCGGCAGCTTCACCAAGGCTGCTGGGCGTGTTTTCAAGACACAATCCGCCGTTTCCATGCAGATGCGCCGCCTGGAAGAACGGGTCGGAAAGCAGCTGTTCATCAAGGACGGCCGGGGCAACCGGCTCACAGCCGATGGCGACAAGCTGCTGAATTACGCGCGGCGCATCATCCGGCTGAATTCCGAGGCGATCGCGGCCTTCGACGA
The DNA here is from genome assembly GCF_001295785.1 of Rhizobium sp. AAP116. Lineage (NCBI taxonomy): Bacteria > Pseudomonadati > Pseudomonadota > Alphaproteobacteria > Hyphomicrobiales > Rhizobiaceae > Rhizobium > Rhizobium sp. AAP116. Next base: position 132,016 of record NZ_LJIB01000007.1, on the reverse strand, counting down.
CAACAGGCTCGAGGGAACGCTGCGGATCGGCACGCCGGACGACTATGCCGACCGCTACATGCCCGAGATCATCGGTCGCTTCGCCAAGACCCATCCGAATGTAGAGCTCTACATCGTCTGCGAGCCCTCCATGGATCTCGCTGACAAGATGGGCAAGGGCGAACTCGATATCGCGCTCGTCACGCACAATCCGCTGCTCAGACAGTCCGATGTCGTGCGGACCGAACCGCTCTGCTGGGTGGGATCGGCCAATCATCCGCTGAAGGATGATGCGCCCGTGCCACTCGCGGTCGGACGACGCGACTGCCAGTGGCGGCAGCTCGCCTGCTCGGCGCTGGATGCGGATGGTCGTGACTATCAGATCCTGTTCACCAGCTGGTCTTCGACGGTCGTCGCGGCCGCGGTGCTCGCCGGCATGGCGGTGTCGATCCTGCCGGAATCGGCCCTGCGAACAGGCATGAAGGTCCTGACGGCCAATGACGGCTTCCCGCCGCTGCCGCCGGTGCAGATCGGCCTGATGAAGCGGCCAGGGCTTTCGACCTCACTCGTCAATGCGATCACAGACCACATCACTGCCTGCCTGGACAACATTACGCCGGCACAGGTCGAAGACGACATGGACGGCGAGCCGAAGACCTATTCGCGCTACTATCCACGGCTGCGCGCCGGCAACATGATCCCCGGCTGGTGAAGCGGATCAGAAGGCGAAGATGCTGCCGCGTACGATGCGGCGCCACTGGTCGAGGTGAACCCGGGCGACTTCGTCCGGCTGCTGGGTGGTGAAGCGAATGACCTCGCCGGTTGCAAGGATCATCAGCTTGATGTTGACCCGGAAACGCTCGAATTCGCTTTGCGGGACGAGATGGGCCAGATCGCGGTAGAAGCTTGCGATTAGCTGTTCGTGGAATTCGTTCGACAACTGGGAAAGGTCCTTGTCGACGACGATCGCCTGCCACAAGGCCATGTAGATGCGCTGCTCGCGGAACATCGCATGAAGCTCAATCAGACTTTCGGAAGCGCGCTCCGCCGCCTCGTCCAGCGTCTTCACCTCTGCAAAGATCTGGCGGATGAAGCCTTCCAACTGGGCCGAGAAACGTTCGTGCAGCGCCTTGATGACGGCCGGCTTCTGGGGAAAGAACTGGTAGAGCGAGCCGATCGAAATGCCGGCCCGCAAGGCGATTTCGCTCATGGTTGTCTCGACGACGCCCTTTTCGAGAAAAAGCTCGACGGCGGCCTCGAGAATCGCCTCCAATCGCTGGATGCTTCGTTCCTGCTGCGGCTTCTTGCGAAGTTGCAGCCGCCCCTCCACGGCGTGGTCGTTCATCATTCTTCCCCATCCGCTGCAACCATCATGGCTGTCAGACTTGTGTCATCGACATAAGTGAGCGGTCTGGCAAAAGTGTTAATGGCAGAGGGAGCACCCATCTTTGGTTGCTTCCCCCACAAAAAAGATCGCGATCCTCAGGCTTCCAGTTGCAGATGACGCTCGCGCGCGAGGTCGAAGATCTGGATGCCGTCCTTCGGGCGACCACGATTGCGCCACTTCGAATGCTTCAGCGTATAAGAGGCGTCGTCGTAACCTGCCTTCCAGTGCTCCTCGATCGAGCGGCGGGAGAATTCCGCATCCATGGCGTGGGTGGCGTGCGAGGCACGGCGGTGGATCAGGTGAACGATGGTAACGTCATACTCGTGACCGATGGAACGGAGGATCTGCGCGTCCTCGTCGTCGCGGAATTCCGGCGGCAGCTTTTCGAGGAGACGCTTGGCGGCGCGGCGGACAATCTGACGCCTGGCAAAATCGTCGGTGTTCATGCGTGTGCGGCTGGAGTAGCGGATCTCCTTGATCCGACTTTCCACCTCGAACTGGTCGCGCGGCATGTCGCCCCGCGCATTGAAGAGATCCACCTGGAAGATTTCGAGATCGCGCGAGGCATCGTTGACGTTCAGGACATGCTGCAACGGGGTGTTGGAAACGAGACCGCCATCCCAATAGTAGCGGCCATCGATTTCGATTGGCGGAAATCCCGGCGGCAGGGCGCCGGAGGCTGCAATATGGCGCGCGTCGAGACGGCCCTTGCGATTGTCGAAATAGGCGAAATTGCCGGAGCGGATTTCCACTGCACCGAGGCTCAGCCGCGTCTGGCAGTCGTTGAGAAGGTCAAAGTCGATCAGACGGTCGAGCGTCTTCATCAACGGCTCGGTGTCGTAGAAGCTGACGCGGTGATCCGGATTGGCGAACAATTGCTGGAAGGTCGGCAAACGCGGCGAGAAGAAACCCGGAATGCCAAAGGCCATGGCGGCCGTGGCCGCGGCGTCGTTCTGCATCCGGCGCAGCGTATTGTCCTGAGCCGTCCAGCCGAAATCGAGGTTGGACGAAACGGTGTGCCAGAAGTCCCGGAGATTGGCGATGCGCGTTTCGCGCGGGCTGCCGGCGATGATAGCGGCATTGATGGCGCCGATCGAAATGCCAGCCAGCCAGTCAGGCTCCACCTCGTTTTCATGCAAGGCCTCGTAGGCGCCCGCCTGATAGGCGCCGAGCGCGCCACCGCCCTGAAAGACGAAGATCCTGTCCGTTGCGGCGTTGGTCTCTGCTTGCGTCATGTGACAATCCCTACCTTGCTGCAGTGCAATATATAGCGACCTGTCAGGCCGGCAACCAGACCCGCCTCCTTCACTCTGCGTTCACAATTGCCGCGCTCTATTGCAGATCCCTCCAAAAGTGATGCGATGCACCGTCGCAGATCTGGATTATCAGGTGGGTGAAGCTTGTTTGGGGACCAACATCACATGATCCGATCGACTGCCATTTTCTTTTCCGCCGCGCTCGCCGCAGCTGTCCTTACGACCCAGGTCGCGCGAGCCGACGAAGCCTCGGTCGATCAACAGATCGAAACCCTTCTCGGGGATGTCGCAGACTACAAGGAGCTGTTTTACGCCTTCAAGGTGGCGCTCGAGGAAGGCAAGTCCGACATCGTGGTCAGCCTCGTCAGCTATCCGATCACCGTGACCATCGACGGCGAGGAGGCGACCTATAGTTCGGAGCAGGAATTGCTGGAGGGCTATGACAGCGTGTTTACCGAAACGATCGTCGAGGCCGTATCGAACCAGAACTATGGCGATCTCTTCGTCAATTCCGAAGGCGTCATGATCGGCAATGGCGAGGTCTGGCTCTCGGGGATCTGCGAAGACACGGCCTGCACCAGTGCTCTTCCGCGCGTCGCCGTCATCCAGTCGGGCAACTGACCCGCGCGTCGGACGAAAACGTACGAGGGGCGGCATACGCGATGCCGCCCCTCGACTTGTCGTTTTGAATCAGGCTGCGAGATCGAGGACGATACGACCGTCGATCTTGCCTTCTTTCATGCGGTCGAAAATCGCGTTGATGTTCTCCAGCTTGTCCCAGCTGAAATGGGAGGCGACCTTGCCTTCGCCAGCAAACTGCAGGCTCTCCTCAAGATCCTGACGCGTGCCGACGATCGAGCCACGCACCGTGATGCGCTTCAGCACCGTCTCGAAGACCGGCAGCGAGATGAAGCCGGGCGGCAGACCGACCAGCGCCATGGTGCCCTTGGAGCGCAGGAAGCCATAGGCCTGCTCCATGGCCTTGGGCGAAACCGCGGTGACGAGCGCACCATGCACCCCGCCGGTCGCCTTCTGCACTTGTTCGATCGCATCTGCCGCCGTGCCGTTCACGACGACATCGGCGCCGAGATCCTTGGCAAGCTTCAGCTTGTCCTCGAAAATGTCGGCGGCGACCACATGCATGCCCATGGCCTTGGCATATTGCACCGCCATGTGGCCGAGGCCGCCAATGCCGGAGATGACCACCCATTCACCGGGCTTCACCTCGGTTTCCTTCAGGCCCTTGTAGACGGTGACACCGGCGCAGAGAATGGGAGCGGCGGCGCCGAACTCCAGATTGTCCGGCAGACGGCCGACATAGTCGGGATCTGCGAGGCCATATTGGGCAAAGGTGCCGTTGACCGAATAACCGGTATTCTGCTGACTGCCGCAGAGCGTTTCCCAGCCGGTGCGGCACGGCGAGCAGCAGCCGCAGGCGGTGTGCAGCCACGGCACGCCGATCCGGTCGCCTTCCTTGATGCGCGAGACGCCGGAGCCGAGCTTCGCAACATAGCCGACACCCTCATGGCCTGGAATGAATGGCGGGTTGGGCTTGACCGGCCAGTCACCATTGGCGGCATGCAAGTCGGTGTGGCAGACGCCCGTCGCCTCGTATTTCACCAGGATCTGGCCGGGGCCCGGATCCGGGATGGGCATTTCCTCGATCACCAACGGCTTGCCGAATTCGCGGACCACCGCAGCCTTCATCATCGATGCCATGTCAATCTCCCTCGCTTGATTGCGCGCGGCGCGTGTGCCGGCGAATTGAGGGCAAGCTAGGCGCAGGAGAGGTTAAGCGGTTTGATCGGTGTCAAAGGCAGGGAGATTTCATCGAAATGTCATGGATGGGGGGGAGCGCGACGCTCCCCCCCATCCGATCAGGCAAGGTTCTTCTTGAGGAACTCGATAGTGCGCGACCAGGCAAGGTCTGCGGCGGCCTTGTCGTAGCGGGCAGACGAGGTGTCGTTGTTGAAGGCGTGGTTGACGCCCTCATACATGTGCAGCTCGTAGGTCTTGCCGTTGGCGTCGAGGGCTGCCTTGTAGGCGTCGATGCCGGCATTGATGCGATCGTCGAGGCTCGCATAGTGCAACATCAGCGGCGCCTTAATCGCAGGCACCTGATCGGCAGGGGCCTGCGAGCCGTAATAGGCGACGCCGGCGCCAAGCTCCGGAGAGGCGACCGCCATGCGGTTGACCATGCCGCCGCCCCAGCAGAAGCCGATCGCACCGACCTTGCCATTGGTCTTCTCATGGCCTGCGAGGAAGGCGCGTGTCGCCTCGCCATTGGCCGTGGCACCGGCCATGTCCAGCGACTGGAACATGTTGCGCGCCTCGTCCTCATTGGCGGGCGTGCCGCCATTGGGCGACAGGAAATCGGGGGCGAGTGCGACGAAACCTTCGAGTGCCATGCGGCGGGCGACATCGCGGATGTGCGGGTTGAGGCCACGGTTTTCGTGGATGACTATCACGGCGGGCAGCCGGTCGGCGGCATCCTTCGGGATCGCCAGATATCCCTTCATCTCGCCGGAGGCGCCGGGATAGGTCACGTCCGACACGTCGAGCCGCGCGTCGTTCTCCTCGACCATGGCGGCATTTGCCTGGTTAGCGGCGAGCATGGGCATGATGGCCGCGGCGGCGGCACCGGAGCCGGCGAGCGCCGTCAGCTTCTGCATGAAGCCTCGGCGATCGAGGGTCAGGTGGGTGTATTCGTCATAGGCATCGATCATACCTTGCGTGATTTCGGGCTTCGACATGACACTCTCCTCGGGGGATGGATGGGATGCCACGCCAAGATAGGGCCGAGGCACGGAGCGCCCAGACACGTTGCCGTGAAGGGCGAAGTCGTCAGCTGGTGGCCATCCAGACGACAAGCCACAGCCACATCAAGAATAGCGTCGCGAACCCGACCATGAAGAACAGGCGGCGCAGCGGCAGATTGCCGATCAGCTGCATTGCGGCCTGAACGTAACGTGCTGCGACGAAGATCCAGGCGAGAACAACGGCAACGATATTGTCGGCCTCGGTGATGAAGAGCAGCACCGAGAGTGCATAGAACAGGACCGGCAGCTCGAACTGGTTGGCGATTGTCCTGTTCACCACCCTGCTTTCCTCTGGTTCGGCCAGGTTCTCGCGGAAGGCGATGCGCTCGACCTTGCCCGAACGGACGACCGAGGCGCGGCGCATGACCAGCAGGGCATAGAGGCAGAAGACGAGGAAGGCATGGGCCATCAGCGGCCAGAACATCTCAAAACCGGTCATGGAAAATCACGTCCTTAAATTGATGCAGCGGAGGAATCAGGGCTCGATTGCGGGCTTCGGACCAAACGTCAGCCGCAGAATGAGGATGCCCGAAATGACGAGAGCGGCAAACTTCAGACGCGTGAGCCAGGAGATGGCTTCCGCAAAAAGGTCTGCGGTGCCCGGCGCGGGCATAGCGGGGGGAAAGAGCATCAGGCTCAGGATGTTTTCGGCATAGTCGACTGCCACATAGGCCACGGGCAGAGCCGTCAGTGCCGGCAGCAGACGCTCGGCCGCGCGTCCGTAGAGGCTGGCACCCGGCGCGGCCTGTCGCATCAGCAGGAAGAGAAACACGCCAAGCACCGCCGGTAGCAGGAGGTCGGGACCGAGATGCATGGCGCGCAAGAGTTCGGCCGCTTCCGGCCTCGTCTCCAGAAGCGACTTCAGCGCGAGCAGCCCCTGCCCCGTGCTCTCGATATCCAGGTCGGGCATGGCCCGTCCGCCGGTCAATCCAGCGAACGGTCGTGCGAAGCCGATATGCATCCAGGCAAGCAGCCCAGCCGACAGGACGCCGCTTGCCCAGAGGAGCGGCGCCCGGCGCGGTCCGGGTCTCCGTTCCAGGATCACGCGGCGCCCGGGTAGTTCGGGCTTTCGCGGGTGATGGTCACGCCATGCGGATGGCTTTCACGAAGGCCGGCGCCGGAGATGCGCACAAAGGTCGCCTTTTCCTGGAAGTCCTTGATGTCCTTGCCGCCGACATAACCCATGGCGGCCTTCAGGCCACCGGCGAGCTGGTGCAGCACGGCCGAGACCGGACCCTTGTAGGGAACCTGGCCTTCGATGCCTTCCGGCACGAGCTTCAGCGTGTCGCGCACTTCCGCCTGGAAATAGCGATCTGCCGAGCCGCGGGCCATGGCACCGACGGAGCCCATGCCGCGATAGGCCTTGAACGAACGGCCCTGGTAGAGATAGACCTCGCCGGGGCTTTCATCCGTGCCGGCGAGCAGCGAGCCGACCATGACGGCCGAGGCGCCGGCGGCAATCGCCTTGGCGACATCGCCGGAAAACTTGATGCCACCATCGGCGATCACGGGAATATCGTGCTTGTTGCCTTCTTCGACGGCGGCCATGACAGCTGCGAGCTGCGGCACGCCGACGCCGGCGACGACGCGGGTAGTGCAGATCGAGCCCGGGCCGATGCCGACCTTGATGCAATCTGCGCCGGCATCGATCAGCGCACGGGTGCCCTCGCTCGTGGCGACGTTGCCGGCGATGATGCGGATGGCGTTCGACATCTTCTTTACATGGGCAACGGCATCCAGGACCTTCTGGCTATGGCCGTGGGCGGTATCGACGACGATCACGTCGCAGCCGGCATCGATCAGGCGCTCGGCGCGCTCGACGCCATCATCACCGGTGGAGATGGCAGCGGCGACGCGCAGGCGGCCCTGGGCATCCTTGGCGGCATGCGGGTTGAGCTGCGACTTCTCGATATCCTTGACGGTGATCAGGCCAACGCAGCGGCCTTCATTGTCGATGACGAGGAGCTTCTCGATGCGGTGCGAATGCAGCAAGCGCTTGGCTTCCTGCTGATCGACACCGTCCTTGACCGTCACGAGGTTCTCGCGGGTCATCAGTTCGTAAATCTTCTGGCTCGGGTCAGACGCAAAGCGCACGTCGCGGTTGGTCAGGATGCCGACGAGGCGACCGGGGCGGCTTGCACCCTCGACAACCGGAATACCGGAAATGCCGTGTGCGCCCATCAGCGCCTTGGCTTCCGCCAAAGTTGCCTCTGGGCCGATGGTCACCGGATTGACGACCATGCCGCTTTCGAACTTCTTGACCTGACGGACTTCTTCAGCCTGCTCGGTGGGTGTCAGGTTGCGGTGGATGACGCCGATGCCGCCGGCCTGGGCCATGGCGATCGCCAGCCGGCTTTCGGTGACGGTATCCATGGCGGAGGAGAGGATCGGAAGGGAGAGGTCGATATCCCGGGCAATCCGCGTCGCGATGTTGGTCTGCCCCGGCATCACTTCGGAGTGCCCCGGCTGCAGGAGGACGTCGTCAAAGGTGAGCGCTTCTGCGCCAGTTGCCGACATTACGATGCGTGCCATTGCCAATTCCTTCGTTTGAATAGGCAGAATCCGGCCGGAAAACGAGAAATCCCGTTCGGTCGCTTCTGCATGAAATGCTTGGAAGTTGGCGAGGGCTGGTAACACGTTCATGACAGGAAAGGAATAGCAAAAGCTGGCAAAGTTCCCAGGTCGCGGATCGAGGCTTCGCCAATACAGAAAAATCCGCGATCGTTAGAATTGTATCGACCCGCTACACGGTCCTTGAAGCCCTTGCTTATATAACGGGTCTGCTCTCGGGGCTGGGGGCACAACCAAGAACAAGAAGACCAGGGGATCGACAATGACTGCATTGAAGAAGCGTGCTCAGGCACTCGAAAACCAGTTCGCCCGCCAGGCGGAAATCCAGTTCAAGGCCCGCGTGCGCGGCAGCAAGATGGTCGGCCGATGGGCTGCCTATACGATGGGGCTCGACGATGTCGAAGCCTATGCGCGCACCGTTGCCGTCAAGCAGGTCGTCGAGCCGCATCGGCTGCTTGAACAGTTGCGCCAGGACTTTTCCTCGGCAGGTGTCGCTGTGAGCGATGCCGACCTCGACAGCCGCATCCATCAGTTCATCGAGCAGGCCACCGACGAAATCTTCGCCGGTCAGTGAACCTCAGAATAAAGGGGCCGCACCTTGGCGCGGCCCCTGATCAGGCTCAGATATCGAACTGGTAGGCCTTCGGCACGTAGCGATAACCCTGGTCGACCTTCTCGACGAAACCGACGGCCGGGAACGGCATGTGGTAGCCAAGGAAAGCGAGCTTGTCTGTCGCCAGCATGTCGAAGACCCTGGCACGGGTGGCTGCGGCTGCCGCCTTGTCCATGTCGAAGCGGACTTCCCAATCCGGACGCTGCAGCGACAGCACGAAGTGGTTCGCGGTGTCAGCCGTTAGAATCAGCTGGCGACCTTCCGACTCCAGGCGGTAGATCATGTGGCCCGGCGAATGGCCGAAGGCCGCCATGCCGGTAACTCCGGAGACCACTTCGCCACGGTCGCCGATGAAGGTCATCTTTTCGGCCATCGGCTGGACATTGGCGAGCACACCCTTGTGGCCGTTCTCGGCCGGTGTTCCGACGCGGGCCGGATCGGCCCAGAAGTCATATTCGGCCTGGCCCGTCACATAACGCGCATTTGGGAAGGTCGGCTGGCCACCTTCCATCAAGCCGCCGATATGGTCGCCATGCATATGGGTGAGCACTACAGTTGTCACATCTTCGCGCTTGTAGCCGGCAGCCGTCAGGCCTTCAACCAGGCGACCGAGGCCGTTTGCACGTCCGCCCTCACCGAGACCGGTGTCGAACAGGATCACGTCGGAACCGGTATTGACCAGCACCGGGGCGAAGCTGTTGACGAACTTGTCGGAGGGCAGGAAGTTTGCCTCGAGCAGCGCGCCCACGGTTTCCGGCGACTGGTTGGTGCCGAAGGTTTCCTGCGGATTTTCCGAGGGGCGCGCGCCATCCTTGACCACCACGACCTCGAACTTGCCGACATTGAAGCGGTGCGTTTCCGGCGGCATTGCATGGTCGATATTCATCGAGGTCTCCGCACCCGACTGCTGCGCCACAGCAGCACGCGTCATGATCATGGGAGCCGCCAGTGCTACACCGGCACCGCCGAGCAGCATACGTCTTTTCATAGAAATCATCGCAATCTCCTCAAACAAAATTCGCCCAGGCCCTGCGCAGGCTCACCACGACATAGGGGAAAGGCGGGCGGCGGGTAGCGGTCTCACACCATCGTGATGCTTTCTGATCCAGACGACGGGAACCTCGCTTCCTTGGGGGTCCGTTTCGCTGGCGATCGGCGGTTTCAACCCGGGCTTGTCTGCGCTATGTGACGCTTAAGACCGGCCGCAGTCGCGACATCTTCCGGAATGCCGATGAATCGCATCACACCGCTTATTCTCGCCGTAGCCCTGTTCATGGAACAGATGGACTCGACCGTGATCGCCACGGCCCTTCCGACGATCGCGGCCGATCTCGGCGTGGGGCCGATCACGCTGAAGCTCGCACTCACCTCCTATATGGTGGCGCTAGCGATCTTTATTCCCGCGAGCGGCTGGATGGCGGATCGTTACGGCGCCAAGCGGGTGTTCCGGGCGGCGATTGTCGTCTTCATGCTCGGTTCGCTGTTCTGCGCCATCTCCGATTCGCTTCTTACCTTCGTTTCTGCCCGCTTCCTGCAGGGTATGGGCGGGGCAATGATGACGCCGGTCGGACGTCTCGTTCTCTTGCGCACCACGAAGAAGAGCGAACTGGTCTCCGCAATGGCGCTGCTGACCATTCCCGGCCTGCTTGGCCCGATCACCGGGCCGCCGGTCGGCGGGTTCATCACGACATTCTTCAGCTGGCACTGGATCTTCCTGATCAATCTCCCGATCGGTCTCCTCGGCCTCTGGCTGTCCAGCGTCTACCTTCCCGAGATCGAGCCGGTCGAGACGGCGCGGATCGACTGGAAGGGCTTTCTCCTGAGTGCGGTGGCGGCATCCGGACTGGTCTTCGGCCTTTCGGTGATGAGCCTGCCGGCTTTGCCCGTCTGGGTCGGAGCCATCGCAACCTTGATCGGCATATTGTCGATGATCCTCTACGTGCTGCATGCCCGGCGACATCCCGCACCAATTTTGAACCTCACCCTCTTTGCCAACAGGAGCTTCCGCGCCTCGATCGTCGGCGGCACGCTGTTCCGCATCGCCGCCGGTGCCACGCCTTTCCTGCTGCCGCTCATGCTGCAGCTCGGCTTCGGCATGACCGCCTTCGAATCCGGCATGATCACCTTCATTGCCGCCGTCGGGGCGATCTCCACCAAGTTTATCGCAAGACGTGCCTTTGCCGCTCTGGGCTTTCGCAATGTGCTGATCATGGCCGGCATCTTTGGCGCGCTGACGACGGCTGCCAATGCGCTGTTCACACCGGCGACACCTGTTCTTCTGATCATGGCGATCCTGCTTGTCGGCGGTTTCTGCCGCTCGTTCTTCTTCACAGGAGTGAACACTCTTGGCTATGCGGAGATCGAGGATCGCGCCGCCTCCCAGGCGACCTCGCTTACCTCCGTGCTGCAGCAGGTGAGCCTGGCGCTCGGCGTCGCCGCCGCTGCCTCGATCCTCGAGGCCAGCACGCGGATGTCCGGCGAGGGCCTGTCGCTCGGTGATTTCCACCTGGCGTTTGCGATTGTCGCGGGTCTTTCGCTGTTTGCGGTCGTCCCCTTCTTCGGCCTGCCACGCGATGTCGGCTCGGCCGTCTCCGGCTACCGGCGGACAAGCGAAGACGAGACGATCAACGTCAAGTGACTATTCCGGTCGCTCGCAAAGCGCCGAAAGCTTGTTGCCGTCGGGATCCCGGACGTAACAGGCATAGAAATTGGGGTGAAAGTGGCGAATGCCGGGGGCGCCGTCGTCCGTGCCGCCATGGGCGATTGCTGCGGCATGGAACGCATCGACTGCCGCGCGCGAAGACGCCTCGAAGGCCGGCATGGAGCCATTGCCCACCGTTGCCGCGCGGCGATCGAAGGGATGATTGATCCAGAACCGGCAGCGGCTATCGCCGGCGGTGGCATAACCCGCCTCGTTCTCGTCCGTTTCACGGCGCTCGATGCCGAGCGTCGCCAGGACAGCATCATAGAAGCGGATGGCGCCGGGCAGATCGTTGATGCCGACGGTGATGTAAGTAAACATGACAGATGCTCCCTCCGCTTGGCCCAGACTTAAGACACCGCGCTTCCACCTTGACCTCAGTCCTGATCCAGATCCTCGGTGGCGGGCATATCTTCGCGCGGATCGCGGGCGAAACCTTCCTCGTCGAGTTCGACAACGCCTGGGCCATTGCGGCCCTTGAAGCCCTTGGCGAGCAGGAACATCTCGACCGATTCCTGGCGCGACGAGGCTGGCTTGATATGCAGGACCTGGCGGAAATTCTGCTTCAACATGTTGAGCAGATCCTTTTCCGTGCCGCCCTGGAAGGTCTTGGCAAGGAAATGGCCGCCCTCGGCCAGAACCTCGACGGCAAAGTGTGCCGCCACTTCGCACAGATGCATGGTGCGAATATGGTCGGTCTTCTGGTGGCCGGTGGTGGGGGCTGCCATGTCCGACAGGACCAGGTTCGGCGTGCCACCGACGGCCTCGATCAGCTGGCGGGGTGCATCCGGATCAAGGAAGTCGAGCTGCAGGATCTTCACGCCCGGAATCTGCGCCATTTCCAGGAAATCGATCGCGGCGACGCGGATATCGTCGTCGGTGGAATCGGTGACCTTGGCGGCGATCTGCGACCAGCTTCCGGGGGCCGCACCTAAGTCGATGATGCGCTTGGCGCCCTTCAGCACCTGATGCTTCTCGTCGATCTCCAGCAGCTTGAAGGCGGCACGGGCGCGATAGCCCTCGAGCTTGGCCCGCTGGACATAGGGATCATTGATATGCCGCTCGAGCCAGCGTCTGGACGAGGCCTTGAGCTTGCCCTTCTTGACCTTCTGGCCGAGCTTGCGGCCCGTGCGGTTGCCGCCGATGGGTGGTTTCGCCATGGTCAGCGCTCCCTGGATACTGGAGGACGTCGATTGCGGCCGCGGCGCCAAACGCCGTCATCGGCCATCATGTCGGTGAGCAGGCCTTCGCGAAGGCCGCGGTCGGCGACGCGCATGCGGCTCGAGGGCCAGCGACGGCGGATCGCTTCGAGGATCGCGCAGCCGGCCAGAACGAGGTCGGCGCGATCAGGGCCAATACAGGGATTGGCGGCGCGACCGGCATAATCCCAGGACAGGAGTTTTGCCTGCATCGCCGTCACCTCGGCATCGGAGAGCCAGAGGCCGTCGACCTTGCGGCGATCGTAGCGCGGCAGGTCGAGATGCACGCCGGCGAGCGTCGTCACCGTTCCCGAGGTGCCGATCAGGTGGAAATCATCCATGCTGCGCGGGATATCGGGGCATTCGAACTTGGCCAGCATGCCCTCGACCTCGCGGGTCATGCCTTCGAAGATATCAGGCGTGACGTCGCGACCGCCATGCCGTTCGGAGAGCGTCACCACGCCCACGGGCAGCGATGTCCAGTGGGTGATGTGGTTGGCAAGCCGGCTGGAGCGGTTGTCGTGGATGCGGATGACTGCAATCTCCGAGGAGCCGCCGCCGATGTCGAAGAGCACCACGGAGCGCGCTTCCCGGCCGACGAGCGAAGAGCAGCCGGAGACGGCAAGCCGTGCCTCGGTTTCCCGGTTGATGATTTCGAGCTGCAAGCCTGTCTCGGCGGTGACCCGCTCCAGGAAGAGCTCACCGTTTTCCGCCGCACGGCAGGCTTCGGTTGCGATCAGCCGCATGCGCCTGATGTCACGGCCGGACAGCTTGCTGGCGCAGACGCGCAGGGCATCGACCGCGCGGTCCATGGCGTCCTGCGACAGGCGGCCGGTGGAGCCAAGGCCTTCGCCGAGACGCACGATGCGGGAAAAGGCATCCACGACGCGAAACTGGCCAGGCCGGGTGGGCTGGGCAATCAGCAGGCGGCAATTGTTGGTGCCAAGATCGAGTGCCGCATAGAGGTCATCCGGTCCGCCGTCCTGGGCCGGGCGGCCCCGCTCAACAGCGGGCACGGTCTTTTGCTGCACATGGGCAACCGGATGCGCGTTGGATGCAGCATGCGCCTGGGCTCGACCCGGCTTTGCCGCGGCGGCCGAGGGCGGCTCGGAACCGGCCAGCGGGCGAACATGGCCCGGCTTCTGGGCTACCGCATGGCGGTTTCGATTGCGCTTGCGCTTGCGACCGGGGCGCGGGCTTGCCGGATCCGACCCGCCCTGCTCTCCGATCCGCGCCGCACGCGACTGAGGCTGCATGCCCTGCCCGCCGCGGCCGCTGTCCCGCAGGTTCGCGGACGCCACAGTCTCTGTGCTGCCCGTCGCGTCTTGGTCATGGATCTTGCCGTTGGGATTGGCACTGGTCGCAGCCGCCGCGCCGGGACCGCCGCCCTTGCCGCGACGACGGCGCTTTCGCTTGCGGATGGGACCATCCGCAAAGACTGATTCGGAACGTCGCTCGGCGACCGGCGTGCCCGCCGATCCTGCCGAGGCAGAAGCCTCGTGACCGTTTTTAACCGGCCCCGTCTTCTTGCCCTTGCCGCGCCGACGGGGAGACCCGCCCTTGCGCTTGCCTGTCGACGCCCCCTCGCTGTTCGGCTGTCCGCCGCGATTGGGGTCTGTCACTGAAGTTTTCCACTGCACCGCGCAAGGCGCCAAGATCGACGCATGCCGCTGGTGTCATCATTCGTTTCGTTGGGCAAAGCATACCAGCGCCTGCCCGGAGCACCAAACGGTTTTTCAAAAGGGCCGCCGGGAGCATGGGGCACGGCTGCGAGCGGCCGGCCATGGCGCTCAACGGGCGGCCGCCGACCTCGCGTCACGCTCTTTTGCGAAAGCTGTCATTTTTTTTGAAATTCAGTCTTTGCAATGCCGGATGTTTTGGCTATAAGCCCGCTCACCGATCGCCGCGGCGATACCCTGGTGGGGAATAGTTCAACGGTAGAACGACGGACTCTGACTCCGTTAATCTTGGTTCGAATCCAGGTTCCCCAGCCATTTCTCCCAAAAAGCCTTGATTCTCATGTTTTTCCGTCGTGCCGGATCCCGTTTTGGCGTCATCGGCGACCTGATGCCCAAAACTGATGCCCAAAGGTGAGCCCCAAGCCGAAATCGGCACGAGGTGACCTCAGGGCCTGATACAGGGTGTCTTCGTCATGGCTGTCCGCCAAGGCACAAAGATGGTGTCCATGGTCGCTTGCGGCAGTAAAACAGAGAAAAATCAAAGGCCATTTTCTTAAGCCTTTGAAATCATGTGAGAATCCAGGCTCCCCAGGCGAGCCAGTTTAGGTCGGTTTTCCGCTGAAAATCAGCGACTATTTCTCAAAGAAAAAAGCGACGCCTTCTCAACAACTTGAGCAGTCACGGCTGCTGTTCTTCAGTCCATCCGTCGTGCTGCCACGGGTCTCGCGAAAAAGGCTGGGGACCCAAGAACGATAACTGCAAAGGGGCCGAGAGCGGACTGGGTGCTGGGCTGCTGCATTCACCCAACGGATCGATAATTACCAGGTCCTGTTGACTAAGTAAGGCAGCCAAATCTTTGCGGCGGCCCGAGCAAGAAATGCGGAGAAGGATTCTCGGGTTTTGTCAAATCGGGTCGCATGCGACGAAACTGCTTGAGACGATTGCACATCCGCTCGATGATCATGTCCCGCCGCGAGCCCAATTTGCCTGCCAAAAAAGCAGTCTTGAATTACGTTTCCCTTGATTTTGGAACCAATTTTGACAACAGTTCCTGTAATCAAGCCGGGACAGCCAAACTCTGCTTTCGCCGAAGCCTATGCAGTTCCGGCCTTGTTTGCGAAACCGGATGTGACCAAGTAAAGCTTCCAATATGGATCTTGGTCGAATGAGCGGCGATATTCGTCGGTTGCGTATAGCCGGGACGGGACATTTTGTTCCGTGCCGGGTCCTTTTGTCGACGGACCTCGATCGGGAACTGGGCTTAGAAGAGGGTTCTCTTGAGCGACTATGCGGCGTGTTCAGCCGACATGTGTGTCAGGCAGAGGACGATCAGATTGCAATGGCTGTCGCCGCTGCAAACCTTGCGATGCAAAAGGCGGGCATGGGCCCTGAGGACATTGATCTTGTCATCGGCGCTTGTGGCGTTCCCTATCAGCCCCTGCCGACAACCGCCCCGCTGGTGATGGACCGGCTCGGTATTGCCGCAGGCCGTGCTGCCGCCTTCGATGTCAATGCGAGCTGTCTCAGCTTCCTGGCCGCTGTAGATCTGGCCGCCGACCGTATCGCGATGGGACGGGCACGGGTCGCCATTGTCTTCTCTGCGGATATCGCCTCGCGGGCGCTGCCCTGGCACGATCAGCCGGGCGTTGCGGCATTGTTCGGTGATGGGGCGGCTGCAATCGTCCTGACAGCGGCTTTGGAGGGCGACAGTTCGATCCGTGCAAGTCTCATGCGCACCTATCCTTCAGCCTATGAGGCTTGCGGAATCGGTGCGGGCGGTACGCGCTTCGATTTTCATCGGCAGCCGGATGAATTCGCCGCCCATGCCTCCTTCCGTATGGATGGCAAGGCGCTGTTTCGCATCACGCATCGCCATTTTTCCCGTTTCGTCGACGAGCTTCTCACCACTGCCGGATGGACAGCCGGTGATGTTGATCTGGTGGTGCCGCACCAGGCCAGTCCGTTAGCGCTGGAGCACATGATCAAGCAGACCGGTATGTCGGTTGATCGGGTGGTCAATATTGCGACGCGATTTGGCAATCAGATCGCAGCCTCCATTCCGACTGCGCTCGATATCGCCTGGGCAGACGGGCGGATCAGCAAGGGATGCAAGCTTCTCATGCTCGGTACATCGGCCGGCGTGTCCTTCGGCGGCATGGCGATAGAGGTTTGAACCCCATGCGTGTTCTCGTCACAGGCGCCACGGGTTTTCTGGGCGGTCGGTTGATCCGGGATCTGGCGGCGCGCGGATTTGAGACGGTCGGGCTCGGTCGTGATGAGGCCCGTTGCCGTCATCTCCAGGATCTGGGTTTCGCGACCGTTTGCGCGGATATGTCCCGACCCGTGCTTCACCTTGTCGATGAGATCGGCACCGTGGACGCTATGGTGCATTGTGCAGCACTTTCGGCATCCTGGGGCAAGCCTGCAGCCTTTCGCCTAGCCAATGTCGAGGGCACGGGCCATGTGCTTGATCTGGCTCATGCGCTCAAGGCCCGTCGCTTCGTCAACATATCCTCGCCGACGGTTTATTTCGAACTCAAGGACAAGACCGACGTCGCCGAAACGGCGCTGCTGCCGTCTCCGATCAACGCCTATGCCCGAACCAAGGCCGAGGCCGAAGCAATGGTTCTTGCCCGAGGGAGTGTCGGCCCGGTGAACCTGCGGCCGCGTGGCATCTATGGCCTTGGCGACCAGACGCTGCTGCCTCGCATCACGGCTGCTGCCCGCCATGGTCCCCTGCCGCTGCTGCGGTCCGGCGCGGCCGCCATCGATCTTACCCATGTTGATGATGTTGTGCAGGCCATCGAGGCGGCTTTGACGATCAGTGATATCGAGGGGCGGACCTTCAACATTTCGAGTGGCGAAATGGTGCCGGTGCGTCACATCGTCGAGCGTGTTTGTTCAAGGCTTGCAATCGAGCTCAGCTGGCGACGCATGCCGTTTTATCCGGCGCTGGCGGCTGCTCGCCTGGTGGAACTGGTGAGCCTTGCCCGTTCGGCCTCAACCGAGCCGCTGGTTACGCCCTATACGCTCGGTCTGTTTGCGTTTCGCCAGAGCCTCGATATCTCAAAGGCCCGCCGGATGCTTGGCTGGCGACCTCGGATCTCATTCGAAGAGGGGCTTGCAATGACGATTGCCCAGGGGCGCGCGCCATGAAACCGGTGTTTGCCAACAGCGCCTTTGTCAGCGCGCCGGAACGCTTCTATCTTCGCGGCGGAGGCTGGCGGCCTGTGGCTCTCAGGGTGCGCTATGGTCTTTTCGAGCATCCGATAGCGGGGCTTGTGCTGATCGATACAGGTTATGGGCCGCGGGTGACGGAAGGGAAGCGCAGTCTCGGCTTGCGCCTTTATAATGCGATCCTTCGTCCGGATCTGGTGATGGGTGGTCAGCCCGCAGCCGTTTTGCAAAGGCTCGGCTTTACGCCCGATGATGTCTCGGTCGTCATCGTCACCCATTTCCATGCCGATCATGTCGCGGGTCTCGACGCGTTTGCCAATGCGCGGATCATCGCAAAGCGAGAGATGCTGGGACGCGTCCTGCGGGCGCCCGTTCGGGCCAATCTGCGCCACGGCATATTCACCGAGCTTCTGCCTGCCGGCCTTCTTTCGCGAACGGTCGATGTCGACGGATCGGCCCTGATCGAGGCGCCGCTTGGTCTCGGGAAAGGCCGCGACCTTTTCGGTGACGGCAGCGTGCTTGCCATCGATCTTCCGGGGCATGCCGCCGGCCATTTCGGTCTGTGCTTTAGCGCCATGCCGCGGCCGCTTCTCTATGCGGTCGATGCACAATGGTGCGGGGATGCATTGGTGCCGGAGCGGCGTCCGGGCTTTCCCGCAAGCCTCGTGGCTGACGATCCCTTGGCCCTTGTCGAGAGCACCCGTCGCGTCCTTGCCTTTCAGGAGGCGAGCGGTGAGGTGCTTTTGTGTCACGACCCTGCGGTCAGCCCACATGATCTGGGTGAGGGCATGCCGTGAGCTCCCGCCTTCGCATTGCCTCCGCCTTTGCGCAAACTCTCTGGACCTCGCGGGCCGGGCGCTCGCGTGTCGCGTTCAAGCGCTGGCAGTCCTCGGCGCTTCAGCGCTGGCTCGACCACAGCCTGCCCGCTGTCGATTTCTACGAGGGTGCAGCACGTCGGCTGGAGATGCTGCCCATCATCGACAAGTCCGTGGTCATGGCAGATTTTGCCGCCTTCAATCGAGGGCGGATCAGCGCCGAGGACGGATGGCGCGCTTTTGAGACCACCGGCCAGATCGGGAAGGTCAGTCTTGGCGCAAGCACCGGCACGAGTGGCAATCGTGCGCTTTATGCTGTTGACGCCTGCGACAAAGACCGCTGGCTGGGCACCATTCTCTCAAAAGCCGTACCGCGGTTCCTCCTTGATCTCGAGAGGGTTGCTGTCATGCTGCCACAGAACTCCGCGCTTTATGACGGTGCCAATCGCTCCCGCTTGCTGCGACTGATGTTTTTCGATCTCAACCGGGGTATCGAAGCCTGGCTTGACGATCTGGAGCGGTTTGCACCCACCACCATCGTCGCGCCGCCTCGGGTTTTGCGCCATCTTGCCGAGCACGCCGAAAGGCTGCAGCCCAGACGCATCTTTGCCGGTGGCGAAACGCTGGATCCCTTCGACCGCACGATCATCGAGACCCACTTCGGCACGAGGCTGGGGCAGATCTACATGGCGACGGAAGGGCTTTTCGCTGTCTCCTGCTCGCATGGGGCCCTGCATCTTGCAGAAGACGCCAATTTCTTCGAATTCGAGGCGGTGGAGGGCGGGCTGGTTTCGCCCCGTGTCACCTGCTTCCGGCGCCGGTTCCAGATCATGGCACGGTACCGCATGAACGACCTTCTGCGCCTGTCCGACCGCCCCTGCGCCTGTGGGTCGCCGCTCCAGGTTGTCGACGAGATCGTCGGTCGGCTGGATGACGCCTTTGTTTTTTGCCGCGCGGATGGCATGCGGCTTCTGGTGACGCCTGATGTGATGCGCAATGCCGTGCTTGAGGCCGATCGCTCGATCACCGATTTTCGCATCCTGCGGGAGGGGGCCGAGCAAATTGCGCTTGTGCTGGAGCCGAAACTTGCCGCCCATGGTGCAAAGGCGGCCCGGGATGCACTCGCCGATGTGTTTTCGCGGCGCGGGCTGTCCCCGACACTTATCCTTCGACAGCAGGCGATGGAATTTGAGCCTCACCGGAAGCTTCGACGGGTGGAAAATCGGCTTCCGCCTGAGGATGCACGATGATGACACTTTCTGGAGCGGGTAGCGCGGTGTCCAATGAGCCGGAGGCGGTTCGTCGTTTCGTGGCGCTTTTCAACGCCTATCCCGTCCCGGACCTCATTGGCAACCTCTCGACAAAGGTTGATGCAATCGACGTGGAAGGGCGTCATTTTCCGATTACCCTCAACGAGCAACGCGATGCTCCGACCTGCTATATCTGTTGCCCAAGCAGCGCCTATATCGACTATGCCCTCGACGAGACACGCAATTTTGCCAGCGCTCCCCTCTTGCGTTGGGCTGCATCTGGCCTGATCCGTGCCTGCGGCCCGCTTTTGAGGGCCAGTGGGCTCGATCAGCAGGTGCAGGTCAACAACTGGCTGCTGTCCACCAATCCGGTGCCGGCCATCAGCGCCTCGGGGGCCTCCGGGCTGGTGGCAGAGTTGTGCGAGCGATATCCCAATCGGGCGATTATCATCCGCTCATTGAACGAAATGGCTGACGGGTCTTCGATCCGTCATCTGAGGGCGGCGGGATTTCGCATGATCGCGGCGCGGCGGATCTATCTGTTTTCCGGCAATGACGGACGCAAGACGCAGAACCAAGGGTATGACCGCAAGCTCATCAGTCGGACAGCCTACCGGTTTGCTGCCGGAGAAAGCTTTACCGAAGCGGATTACGAGCGTGCAGCCGAGCTTTACGCGCTGCTGTATCTGGAAAAATATACCCCGCTCAATCCGCAATATACCGCGCTTTACATCAGGGAGATGCACAGGCGCGGCCTGTTTGACCTCGTAGGCTTCCGAGACGGCGCGGGCAGGCTTGCGGCGGTGTCCGGCTTTTTCGCCAATGGTCGCACGCTGACGCAACCGATCGTCGGCTATGATACGAGCCTGCCGCTGAAGGATGGACTTTATCGGCTGGTCATGGCGACGGGTCAGATGATGGCTGCCGAACGTGGGCTGTTTTTCAACATGAGTGCCGGGGCTGGCCGTTTCAAAAGCCTGCGCGGTGCAGCACCCGTCATCGAATACAATGCCGTCTATGTCGCGCATCTTCCGGCACGCCAACGCCTGGCGGTGCGGGTCATGGAGACGTTGCTGCGGCGTATCGGCATTCCGCTTCTGGAGGGTTTTGACCTGTGAGCATGTCTCCCGACACCTGGCAGGCAGTTGCCATTGCCTCTGAGATTGGCAAGCGGCCGCGGCGCATATTGCTGGCGGGCGTGCCTGTGGTGCTGTTTCGCAGCGGCGAGACGATTGCCGCTTTGCATGATCGCTGCCCCCACCGGCATGTGGAACTCTCGAAGGGCAAAGTTGAAAATGGCGAGATCGAATGCCCGTATCACGGCTGGCGATTCAACGCGGCGGGTGGCTGCACGGCCATTCCCGGTCATACGGGTGCCGTGCCCGGCTATCGCGTGCCACGATTGACGACATTCGTGAAGGAGGGTGTGGTGTTCGTGGCAAGCGGCGCGCCCAAGGACGAGCCCTATCTGCACTGCGCCGAGGGGCAGAAGATCATCGTCAAGCTTGTGAGCAGCAGCACGCGCTCGACGCTGGTCGATGCCGCCGAGAACATTCTCGATGCAACACACACCCATTTCACCCACAAGGGCCTTCTGCGCGGATTGAGCAGCGAGCGGCAGCGCGTGCGTGTCGATGTCACCGGCGGTCCCGGCTGGGTCGAGGCGTGTTATACCGGCGAAGAACGGCAAAACGGCCTGATCAGCCGTTTGCTGGAGGGTGAGCGGGTGAGGACGATTGGGCGTTTCCGCTATCCCGGTATTGCCGAACTGGAATACTGGGGGCCGAAGGGCCTGGTACTTGCGACGACATTCCATCTCCGTCAGGCGGCGGAGAGCCAGGTGGATGGGATCGGTTGCCTGATCGGGCCGCAGGGCGGTCTGCTTGATCACCTGAAGTCTCTGGCTTTCCGGCCCATGTTCCGCATTGCCCTGGAACAGGACCGGCGGGTACTGGCATCGGCAAGCCGGAATGCGGCTTACTGCCCGCAGGCATCGGCGATCATCGGACCGCTTGATTTCCTGCGTCGAAGCATCGAGGCGATCATGGACGGTGCAGCGCCGCCTGCTGCCAATCAGCCGGAGAGTTTCTCTTTCGAACTCTGATCCGGCCCGTCCCATTCGATATCGCGGGTGGAGGCGCGTTGAAGGGAAATGCGGTGGCGAAGGGCGAGCGCCGCGATTTCGCCAAGCGCACGCCATTGCGCGCGTTTTGGTTCAGGGTCTTGCGGCCAGTCGAGAAGCTCCTCCGCGCTTTTGAGGTCATGCATAAAGCTGCGGAGATCGCCACGGCGCAGAGCGTCTGGCAGCCCGTAGATCCACAAGGCAAGGCGGACTGTCTGCGGGCTGGATATATCCGGTTTCAGGCTGCCTTCGCCTGTCCAGATCGCCTGTGCGAATGGCTTTGGATCGCAGAAGAAATGCAGCCCGCTTGTAGCGCGCGGATTGCATTCAAGCGGCAGTACGGCACCGTCGGTCTTGAGGATCAGGTCGAAGGAAAGCTGGCCCGTCCAACCGGTGCCGGCGGCAAAATCCGTCACGAAAGCCTTGGCCGCCTCGTTCTCAACAGGCTTGAAATAAATGCCCGCGCCCTTGCCGGCACGGTAGATTGAGCTGTAGAGCGAAAGCGCCTGCAGACGGCCATTCTGCGCGATGGCGTAGGCACTGATCTCCTGTCCCGCGATGAATTCCTGGGCGAGCCAGGGTGCCTGAGGCGTTGGCGCAAGAGCGTCTACCTCTTCAGGTTTCGGCTGAAGCAGCACTCGGCTCGCAAAGCGCGACCAGGCGGGTTTGAAAACCATCTGAGACGCCATCGAGCGGATAGAGGCAAGGTCGGCTCTGTTCTGCAGGAGCACGGTATGCGGCGCTGCCAGTTTGAGGCTTTTGCAGATTTCGATGAAATCAAACTTGTTGTGCGCCCGTGTAAGGACATCTGCGTCTGGCGCGAACAGCCGTGCCGTCATCCCCCGTTCGCGCCAGAGTGCAGCCAGATAAAAGATCTCCTCGCAGGTCGGCACGACCAATGAGACATTTTCCCGTTTCACCAGGTCTTCGACCACATCGGCATAGCGTTTCGGTTCAAAACGCGGCGGCGGCAAACGAAAATAGCCATCGCAGGCACGGCTGGTGGCTGAAATCGGTTTGGCTGGCGTGTCGGCAAGCAGCACGCGCCAACCTGCGCCGTGGAAGAGCCGCGCGAGGTGCAATGCCACCGGTGCCCTCGCCCCAGTGATCAAAACTGACCGACTTAAAACCGAAGCCACCATCGTTGCTGCGTCCTACTGTACTGGTGTCGTAGCGGAGATACTGGCATGCCGCAGAGCTTTGCCTGACGCATTAGCCAACAGACGTTCCAGGCACAAGATCATCGAGCCGCAACGTTGCGGTTGCTAGGCCCTGTTGACAAATTGGCGGTTTCACGACGAAAATCCACGCCCGAGCAGACGGTCATCCTTCTCATTCGAGGTCAGGACGTGGATGCACAGGCCGAGTTTAGCCGCCAAGCAATCCCAGCCACCGTCGCCAATGCGGTTCTGGGTCTCGCAGGGCCCGTGACAACGAGCATGGGCATCACACCTATCTCTAACGACGATGCCTTGACGACCTTGTATAAACGAGCGGACAAGCTTCTTTACGAAGCGAAGAGTGCGGGACGAAATAGAACCCGCAGCGCGATAGGTCCCACGCATTCATCGAAATCCGTCCAGATCGATAGGGTCATGATTGCATAGCCCGCGGCAGCGCCGGCCATGCGGTTCATAACGACGAACTGTTTTGCAGAGATCTCACTGTCTGCAAGTGGCGGAAAGGCTACGAGCCACTTGCGCGAGCCGCGTCTGATTTCAGGTGCCTGCCGCGAAGTTTCTACGACCGAGATGGTGGAGGGTTTCGGGTGCCGTCAGGCGTACGAAAGCATCCACCATTGCCGTCATTCGCTTTTGCAATTCGCTAAATCGAAAGCTGTCGTTCAATTAATTGCGCTGGTAATAGGATGAAACGGGGGGAAACCCTCGGCGTTTGGGCCGAAACAACAGAGACTAATCGATGGTATTGCCCACGGTGTATTGCGACTATTGGCTGTGGGCCAAGGGGCAAGACCATCGCCTCCAACAGCCGTCCCCCTTCACCCAACGTACCGCTGTTCGAGGCGCACGGCTTTGTCTCGCGCGAAGCTGGCATCACCACGACACCCTGCATTCTGAATACCAACCAGAGCGCAACATTGCACAAATGCCCAGTGAGACACCCAAGGGGAGAGGCATGAAATCGAGGATCGTATCGGCGCTGCTGGGCACGGCGCTGCTCAGTTTGGCTGCGGCTGGTCCAGCCCATGCGGTGATCATTCTCGACAGCACCTGGGCCGATCAGGGCGGGGCGGATGGTGCGGAAGGCGACGGATTCGGCGCCGCCAAGGCGCTGGCCATGGAGCCGCAATTTTGCGCCATTATGAGCTTTTTCGACGGCGAGCAGATTGGCGCCTCCGGCACCTGGATCGGCAACGATCAGGACGGCAATGCTTATGTATTGACTGCGGCGCATAACTTCGGCGACGGCGACGACCCCAACACCTGGACCTACTACACCCGCGCTGGTGCCGAATTTACCGGCAAGTCGGTGCATCTCCATCCCAATTACGACGCCAATAGCGACGAAACGCCGGGCTATGACTTGGCCATCGTGAAATTGAACGGACCGGTAGAGGATTGCGATAGGCCGCCGCTCCTTTATGGAGGGGACGATGAACTGGGACAACGCGCCACCATGGTCGGCTTTGGCTCGAGGGGCATCGGCTCGGTCGGCCAGGATGACAAATATTACAATAGCGAAGATGCCGCTGCGGCGCGCAACATCATCGACGTGGTCGAGGACCCCGCCCCCGACGGCAAAGGCGGCAATCAGCTGCTGGTCGATTTCGACAGCGAGGATGGCTCCACCAATGTCTTCGAGGACGGCAATTCCCTACCGGTTGATGAATATGAAGGCGTGCTGGGCTCGGGTGACAGCGGCGGCTCGCTCTGGATCGAGACCGACGAGGGTTGGGCTATTGTCGGGGTCAACGCCTGGGGCGACGATGCGGTTTATGGTTCGACCGGCGGTTTCGGCCGGATCAGCACGCAATATGACTGGGTCAAGTCCATCTTCGATGCGAACTTCACCAACGAGTAAGCACAGGTGCGGCGAACGCCGCCTGACCGTTTGGCGACCCACCACGGGCCTTTCGCCCTTGAGACATTTGCAAGCACGACATTCGGTTACCGAGCCATTGAACCACCAGGTAAAGCGTCCCGGTACCACCGTTAAGCTCGGCCAAGGATCATGGCTGATAGGGCGATTTTCTGCCTGTCCGCCGGCAGCCCTCTTTCGCCCATCTGCCTATGTCCGCTTTTCAAGCAGTGGAACCATTAACGGACAGGCAGGCCCCCCATCACGGACATCGGAGTTACGCAAACAGACCAGCAGCTTTCCACTATTCGGCGTTTCGGCTTGAATGGCCGACATGAAGGCGCAAAGCTGCCACGCGAAAATGCTCACCTCGTCTCCAGCTTTACGCCCCCGAGCGGAAATTATTGCCGCTCTCCGCCATGTTGACGTCAGCCCAAAGCCAGGGGACAGAGATGGCATCCACGGTCGCTCGCGGCGCAAAAATATAGGGAATTCAAAGGCATTTTTTACAAGTCTTTGAAATCATGTGAGAATCCAGGCTCTCCAGGCGGGCCATTTTAGGTCGCTTTTCCGCTCAAAATCAGCGACTGTTTTTCACAGAAAAAAGCGACGCCTTCTCAACAACTTGAGCAATCCTGGCTGCTGGTCTTAGGTTATCTGAAGTGCTTAGACGGGTCTCGCAAAATCGGCTGGGGACCGCCAAGCGATGTACCTTATGGGGCCGTTTCCGGACATCCAGTTCCAGCCACTTCTTCCGAAAAGCAGACACTTGGCGCCCCACTTGCTTGGGGCCATGGAGGACAAGCGCGGGCAAAGGCCCAGGCTCGCTGCTTGAGATATGATTCGCCGGAGGTCTTCACTGCCGAATAGGTCGCCAAACCGATCGCGAGCTTAAGCAGGATATGTTTGGCGAACAGCCGTCAAGACGACCCGCCTTCTTGAAGCGACCCAATCAACTCATGATCACGAAATCCGTGCCCGTCCGGCTGTCTGGAGCAAGCGGAGCGTCCGTCAGAATGAGGACTGCGCCGGGGTGCAGAACCCTTTGCATGGCCGACACGAAAGGCGGGTCGGCGGATATCCGGGAGAGAAGGTTTGCGGTCGTGCTGACAACAGCCTCGTCCTCGTTCGGATTGGCAAACGCAATCCAGCGCATGCCCAGGACGGCGTCATCGAGGTCGTCAAGCAGGAATACATGGCTGCTGAATTTGTCCCTGCCGCTCACGGTGATCCTTCCCTCGGCGCGGATTTCAGAGTTTTCGACCAGCAAGGCCCGCCCATCGAAGGTCGACATGATGACCGAAACCACGGGCTGCTTCTTCAGGTCCGTCCAGTCGTTCGGCCGCTGTTTGCCGTGCAGCGCCGCCACGGCATCGCCGAATTCCCGGGCGGCGTAGGCACCGAGCACCATGCCCGGATGGGTGAGTTCCTGCGGATCTGCGGCAGCGCCCGAAATGATGACGGGTGTGCCGAGATGGGTGATGTCGAAGAGACGTTCGGAAAAGGCCATAGGCAGGCGCACGCAGCCATGTGAGGCCGGATATCCCGGCAGATTGCCGGCATGAAGCGCGATGCCAGACCACGTCAGCCGGCTCATGTTTGGCATTGGCGCGTCGTCATAGGTGCTGGACTTGTGGTGCTTGTCCTTCTGCAGCACGACGAAAACGCCGGTCGGCGTCTCATGCCCCGGCTTTCCGGTGGAACAGGTGGCGACCGCTATGCGGATACCGTTGCGATAGACATGCACGCGCTGCTCCGGCAGCGAGACGACGATCGCCACCGGCCCGGTCCGCTGTCGTTCGGGATGCCAGGTGAATTCGCCGGGCTTCAAGGCCGCGACCTCCTTCATCACCTCCCCGGCCAAGAGTGCGACCGGACTGCCTAGAAGCGCGACCGCCGAAATGCCCTTCACAAAAAGACGCTTGTCATCGTCTGTCTTCGTCATGGTCGATCTCTCGTTCACAATTTCGACGTGAGAGACCATTTCAGGGCCGACCGCGGGTGTCCAATGAGTTTCTCTCTTGAATTTTAAATAATCCTCATGAAACGTTAGTTTCAGGCGCACCCACTCTCGCTTGTGCCGGGGTGCAGGCGCCCGATATCGAGCGCATTGCCGCATCAAGGATTACGCGATGGATTTCAGGCATAATCTCAGGGCCTTGCACACGTTTGAAACGGTATCCCGCCATCTGTCCGTGGCGGCGGCGGCGGACGAACTGGGGGTCACGCAAAGTGCCGTCAGCCATCAGTTGCGGCTGCTCGGAGAGATCGTCGGAGAACGACTGATCCAGAAAAGTGGTCGCGGCATCGCATTGACAGACGCTGGCCGGGACCTTGCGCGACGGCTGCAGCCGGCCTTTGCCGAGATCGACCGATCCTTGGCCGTAGCGATCGGCGGCACACGCGATCGGGTGCGGCTCGCGATTTGCAGCAGTTTCGCCCAGGCCTGGCTGGTACCGCGGCTGCATTCCTTCTATGCGGCCCATCCGGATATCGATCTGCAGATCATCATGTATGCGCAGGATCCGGAACTCACGGATGCAACGGGTGATGCGTTCGTGACGACGCTCCCCAAGGATCGCGGCTATTACGCGCAACTGCTCTGGCCGGAGAATCTGGTTGCAGTCGTGTCGTCAACAGTTGCAGCGCGAAACAAGAGCTTCGATTACATTACCACCGAACTGCAGCCTGGAAAGATCGGCTCGGACTGGCAGACCTATGCGCGACACAGCGGCCGGGCGGATCTCCTTCCCCTCACCTGCCGCTGGCTGTTCGCATCCCACTATGTAATCGCGCTCGACATGGTTCGCCAGAACCTCGGTGCGGCGCTCGTACCAGACTTTCTCGCACAGCCCGACATAGAAACGGGAAGAATGGTGCTTCTGGACGAAGCACTGCTTCCCACCCACGAGGATTATCACCTGTGCATCAAGGAAAGCCGCAGAACTGAACCTGCTCTCGACGCCTTGCTGCGGTGGTTCAAGCAGGAGCTCGGCAGATCGGAGCGCCGCGCGACGGACAACCGTTTGAAACTGGTGCAACCATGAAACCCTCTCACATTGGACGAATATAATTCACTGGTTCGCAGGCTTTAGGCATGTCAGTCTCGGGACATCGAGAGGTTGCAATTCGATCTCTTGAAGCCTTCCCAACGGGAGATGTCGGATGCGTATGTGGCGTGCGTTCGTGGGTGTAGTGGTCGCGATGGCGCTTGTCGTCATTGCAGATTTCGGGCAGCAAGCGGCACTCGCGCAGGAACGCAGCGCCCGGGTCGAATTCGGCCGGGGCCAGAGCTCAACGGTCATCCGCGGGACGGTCCGGGGCTACGAAGGCGCCAATTACCGCATCAATGTCCGTGGCGGCCAGAGGCTCGCCGTCACCATGGATAGCTCGAACAGCAGCAACTACTTCAACATTCTCGGCCCCGGCGGTGGCGAGGCCCTGTTCAACGGCTCAATCTCGGGCGATTTTGCCGACATCATCGTTCCCGGTAGCGGCGACTATGTCGTGCAGGTCTACCTAATGCGCAATGCCGCGCGCCGCAATGAGCAGGCGCGCTTCACGCTGCGGATCGAGGTCACTGGCGGCAGGCCGATTGCGCCGCCCGCACCCGATTTCGCCGACGGCCTGTCCGGCGGCCCGGACTTCTTCCAGGTGGCCGGCATTTCGCGTGGCGATGCCCTGAACATCCGTACCCGCCCGAGTGCCCAGAGCCCGATCGTGACGCGCGTGGTCAATGGCGAGATCCTGCGCAATGGCGGCTGCCGCATGACCGGACAAACACGCTGGTGCCGGGTTTCCCGGCCTGATGGCAGCAATGCCGGCTGGGCGGCTGGACGGTTCCTGGTCGAGGCGAGCAACTGAGCCCGATCAGGCCCTGATGAAGTAAAACAGGAGGGGAGACGCATGATCAGGTTCATCACGACTTTAGGAACGATCTGCATCGCTTTGGGGCTGCTTGCGGGCTGCACCTCGGACGGAACATCGCAACTGCCGCCAACGGCTGCCGCCACTCCGAGGTTGATGGACGAGAGCGTGCCGCCGGCTGCCCGTAGCGCCTGTCTGGCAGCAGTATCCAACACCACGAACAATGGCGATGTCGAGATCATCGAAATGATCTTCTCGGAAGCCAACTCGCAGGTCACCGTTGGCGTTGGACCGACGCGCGCACCGTGGAACTGCATCGTCTCCAATAGCGGAGTGGTCGCCAACGTGATGTCCATGACGAACGAGGGCGCTCTGTGAGGCCCGCTTCCTAACGGTGCCGGCTCGCTCCGGCACCGGATCTCCGCGCCATGAGCGGAGGACTTGGCCACGACAGGTTTTCATCATTGACCAAAACGAGGATCCTCATGCAACGCCTGACGCCTCTCGTCCTCCTGTGCCTGTCTGCCGCCATGTCCGCGCAGGCGGCCGAATTGGTTCCGGTGCCAGAGATCGGCCCGGACCAGCTATCGTTCTCTGTGACCAATATGGACATGTCGGCCGATCCGGGCACCGATTTCTATCGTTATGCGGTGGGCGGCTGGCTGGACCGCGTCGAGCGGCCGGCAGACCGCGTCAGCATCGGGACCTTCGACTTCATGGGGCTGAGACTGACGGCGCAGATGAAGAACCTGATCGCGGAGGCCGGGGAGAAATCCGCAACCGCGACAAAGGGAAGTCCGCTGCAGCAGGTCGGCGCTTTTTACAACTCCTACATGGATATTGCCGCCCTCGACGCGAAGGGCATAGCGCCCATCGAGCCTGAACTGGCCAGGATCGACGCCATCGCGAGCCTCGACGATCTCGCGACCTATCTCGGGCACTATGTTTCGGTTGCCGGAGAGGTGCCCCTGGTCGGCATCGTTCCCTCGGCAGATCAGGCTGACACGACGAAGATGGTGCTCTTCATCGTCAAGGGTTCCCTGATCTTCAATCAGGAAAACCTCTACGAGGCTCCGGCGGGTTCGGCACTCGATATTGCTCTGAGGGGCAACCTGAAGACCGTGCTGGAACAGGCCGGATACGAAACTGCCCGAGCGGCGACCGTGGTCGACATAGTTGCTGATCTGGAGCGCGAGCTGCATGGCGCAATGCTGACATCGGTCGAATCGATGAACCCGGACAACAGCTACCAGCCCAAACCCTTCGACGCTGTTCAGGCCGAGATCCCGGCACTCGATCTCACGAAAATCCTTGCAGCCGTCAACGTCGCGGTGCCGGAAACGATTGTCCAGACGCAACCCCGCTACCTTGCGGCACTTTCGCGGGTGCTGGCGGACAGGCCACTCTCCGACATCAAGGACTACCTCAAGGTCAGGGTCATCAACCACTTCAAGCCGTTCCTTGGGACACGCTTCGATGGCAGTGCCCGCGAATGGAACCGGATCGTCTTTGGCATTGACCGGCTCCCGCCGCGCGAGGAGCTCGTCCAACAGAGCCTGCAGGCCAACATCGGTCATCCCGTTTCGCGTCTCTATGTCGAGCGCCACTTCTCCGAGGAGACCAAGGTCAAGGCGACAGACATGGTGGAGCGTGTTCACCAGACTTTCGAAAACCGCATGAAGCGCCTGACCTGGCTCAACGACGACACCAAGAAAGCGGCCCTCACAAAGCTTGAAAAACTTTCTTACAAGATCGGCTATCCGGAAAACTGGATCGACTATTCGACTGTCGACATCCGCGCGGACGATCTGATCGGCAACATCATGCGGATCAATGCTTTCGATACCGCGCGCTCCTATGCGAAACTCGGCAAGCCGGTGGAACACGAGGCCTTCGCGGATTCCACCTCGACATTGCCCGTTATCATCAATGCCGGCTACGACATGCAGATCAACGGCTTTGAGGTGCCAGCCGCGATCCTGCAGCCGGCGGCTTTCGAGGCGACGAAAGATGCGCCCACCTATTTCTGCCGCATAGGTGCTGTGCTCGGGCACGAGATGACCCATGGCTTCGACAGCCGGGGCCGGCTCTACGATGCCGATGGCAATCTCAACAACTGGTGGAAGCCGGAGGACGCGAGCGCCTTCGACAAAGAGGCCGCCAAACTCATCGAACAGGCCGGTGCCTACGAGGTGTTGCCGGGCCTCAAGCTGAACGGTGCGCTGAGCGTCGGCGAAAACATGGCCGATGTCGGCGGCATCAACTTCGCCTTCGACGCACTGAAGGATTACCTGGCGGAGCATCCGGAAGAAAATGTCTCGATCGATGGCCTGACGCCCGAGCAGCGCTGCTTCATCTCCTGGGCCCAGTTCTGGGCGATGAAGGTGACGGACGAGGCCATCCGCAGCGTCTTTATGAGCAATGCGCATCCGCCCGGCTTCTACCGCGCGACGGCAGCGCTCAAGCATGTCGACGGGTTTTACGAGGCCTTCGACATCAAGGAGGGCGACAAGGAATGGGTGCCGCCGGAACGGCGCGTGAAAGCTTGGTGAGCGGATCGCCGACCGGCAGACATCAGGATCATGAACCAGACGAGTGCAAAGGAGAGGGACTATGAAACGCATCATCGCATTGCTGGCTGCCACGACCCTCGCTCTTCAGATGGGTCTCCAGCCGGTTGAGGCCGGCATGAGCGACAAGGACAAGGCGGCCGCGGCCGCTGCAGCCATCGCCATTCTCGGCATCGCCGCTCTCGCCCACAACAAGCATCATTATGAGGAGGGCTATGAGCCTGGCGGCGGCGAGGAGACGGCTGAATTCGAGCGCGGCTATCGCGACGGCGTTCACGGTTACCCCTATTGGGAAGGAAACCGGACAAGCGGTTATGCCGCAGGCTATCAGGCCGGTGATCGGGAGCGCGAGAACTCGATGGCGCATCGCCAGCAGGCGTCCGCTGCCAAGGCGCCACCCATGGCCTATCAGGGTTGCGCCCAGATTGTGGCCCGCAACTTCGCGGTCGGCATCCATCAGGTCCACTTCACCAAGGCGCGCTCGCCGGGCAAGCATGAATGGATGATCGAGGCCGCAGTCGGGCGCCAGTACATGACCTGCAAGATGCGTGACAGCGGTGAGTTGATCGACCTGAGGGGCGGCCGCCTCTAACGCCTGCTGGCAGGTCGCGGACACAGGTGCCGCGACCCGTTTCATGACCGAAGATGCAGTAAAACAGGGGTTTTACGATGGACTATACCGGCATACTGGCCTTGATCTCCTTCCTCACCGGCAACGCCGAGGACGGGTTCGCCACGTTGAAAGCGGGTACGGCTGGAAGCACGCAGATCACCCAGATCGTCTGCCCCCGCCCGCTCCCGGTGGACGAGATCGAAGGTAAGACAGTATTTTGCGGCAGGGTCCAGGTTCCGGAGGATCATGCCAAGACGGACGGAAAGAAAATCAGCCTCGACTTCGCGATCCTAAAATCGCATTCGCTCTATCCGGAACCCGATCCGGTCGTCTATCTGCAGGGTGGGCCAGGCGCGAGCGCAATGGTGCAGATCCCGCTTCTGGCCCAGACCTTCGAACCCTTCCGGAAGACCCGCGACGTGGTGTTCTGGGACCAGCGCTCGGCAGGCCTGTCCGGTCATTCGGTGAAGTGCTTCAACGCTCTGGCAGCCAATGCCGCCAGCATCGCCAAGAAGCAGTATACGACCACCGCCATTGACGGATCGAACGTCAACAACAATACGATTGCCGATTGCCTGCGGGAGATCGAGGCCGCCGGCATCGACATCTCCAAGTACAACACAACGGAAAACGCCAGGGACATCCCGACAATCATCAAGGCTCTCGGCTACGAGAGCTACAACATGTATGGCATTTCCTACGGCACGAAGCTGGCTCTGGAAGCCATGCGGGTCGCACCCGAGGGCATCCGCTCGGTCATTATAGACGGTGTGGCGCCTTCCTGGGTAAAGCTCTACGACACCTTCGCGCTCAAGGTCAGCGAGCCAATCGAACACGTGGTCGAACAGTGCAAGGCGGATGAGACCTGCAATGCGACCTTCCCGGAGCTCGACAAGATCATCATCGAGACCCTGCATGCGGCCAAGGCCGGCAAGGTCATCCACCAGGGCAAGCCAGTGGAGCCGAAGACGATCTTCCGCCCTTTCGAGGAGCGCAATGCAAAATACGGCAACCTGTCGATGACGCCCTATCTGCCTGCCTTCATCTACGAATTGCATCGCGGTAAGGAGATGCCGACCGTCGACCTGCTGGTCGGTCGCGACTTCATCATGCCGATGCCGGGCGATGACGACGTTGCCAAGGCTTCCGCGACACTGCCCAAGGCGCAACGCGCCCTGATCGGCACATTGGCCGACAATGCCATGATTTCTTCCAGGATCGCCCGTTCCAACCAGAACGTCATCGAAGAACTGCGCGACGAGATCGATGCGGAAAAGAACTATGGCCCCGTCGCCATCTTGTTCGACACCGAGCTCGAGAAAGCGCTGATTGCCGCGCGCGGAACCGATGCGACAAAAGGTGCCAGCATCGTGGCCGATTACGCCGCACTGCAGGTCATCACGCCATCAAAGGAAGCCCTCGGCACCTTCGTCAAAACCCATACCACGGGCGAAGCCACGGCCCGGTTGACCGCTCTGATTGACAGCATGAGCGAGGCCGAACTCGCCGGCTACTTCGCCATCATCCAGCGGGACGTCGCAAGATCAGAGGAAGGTTTCTTCGGCGACCTCTATCTCTTCAACTACGCCTGCCAGGAGGACCTGCCGTTTAACAGTTTCGAGGGCTACCAAGCCTTCACCGCTGCCCAGAAATACCCCTATATAGGGGATGACGCCGATGAAGCGGCCCGCTTCGTCTTCGGTTCCTGCATTCCCTTCAAGCAGGTTCAGCGCGACAACTGGCAGGTCCCGGTCAAGAGCGACATTCCGACCCTGTCGATCGGCAGCCTCTATGACAGCCAGACGCCGGCGAGCTGGGCCGAGATCGCGACCGAGGAGCTGAGCAATGCTCAGGTCTTCATGATCCCCGAGGCCGGCCATGGCGCCCTAATCTACCAGTCCTGCGTGGCCGACATGGGCGTGGCCTTCATCAACCAACCCGGGCGCAAGCTGTCGAACGATTGCGCGGAAAGCATCAGCATCGAGTGGCACATCCCCGACTGGGCAAAGGCAGCGAAGTGAGGTCAGGCACTTTGGCCCGTCAGGAACAGACGAGGGATTTATGGGATGCAACAAAGGGTGCGCCGCCACTCTGGCTGCGCATCCTGCAGTTTCCGCTGACACGCCTCCTTGTGCTCGCCCCACTGCTATTCCTCTTGATGGGCATCAGCAATGGGTTCTGGAGCGTCCAATTTGCCGATCGGCCTCTGCTGGCGATTGCCAGCGCGGCCCTCATGGCGGCGCTGGCCATTGCCGTCTATGTGGGCTTCGTCCGTTTCGTGGAAAGGCGCCCCGTGGACGAACTGGCCCTGCCGGCGATGGGCCGCGAACTGGGCCTCGGCCTGTTCGCTGGCGCCGGCCTATACACACTGTGTGTCGTGATCCTGGTCCTTCTCGGGGTCTACAGCATCGACGGCATCAATCCCGCTTCGCTCATGCTTCCGTCCGTGGCGATGGCATTGAGTTCGGGTGTCTTCGAGGAACTGCTGCACCGGGGCACGATCTTTCGCAATGTCGAAGCGCTTGCGGGAAGCTGGATTGCGCTGGTTGCCTCGGCGCTGATCTTCGGCCTGGTGCATCTTGGTAACCCGGACGGCAACATCATCGGCGCGCTCGCCATCACCATCGAGGCGGGCCTGCTGCTTGCCGCTCTTTATCTGGTCACGCGAAGGCTTTGGTTGAGCATCGGTGCCCACATCGCGTGGAACTTCACCCAGGGCGGCATCTTCTCCGGCTCGGTGTCAGGCGCCTTCGAACAGCCAGGCCTGTTCAAGGCCGTGATCGAAGGGCCGCAGCTTTTGACCGGCGGAAAATTCGGGATGGAAGCGAGCCTTGTCGCGCTTGTTATCTGTACTGCGACGGGCCTTTTGGTCCTACTCATGGCCGTGAAGCGCAAAAACATGGTGCCGCCGATGTGGAAACGGACCTGATGAGATGCCGGGAAGAGGCGCAATACTGCCGAGTATCGCCACGGCAAAGGCAAGTGAACAAAGGTAGGTTCAAATGAATTTTGCACACGGGAAGGCCCGTCTCCCTCTCAGCCTCATCGTCTACGTGCTCTGGGCCGCGATCACCATTGGCGGCGGGATCTGGCTGAGCGGCGGGCAAAAGCAGTCCTTGATTGAAGGCCTTTCCAAGGGACCACTGTGGAACGTTATCGCGGCCTTTCTCTTCCTCGTCCTCGTCATCATCACGGCGGGTTGGCGCGATATGAAATTCGGGGCACCCGACCCGATGAGCTCGCTTCGGATCATGTGGTTCCCGGCACTTTACGTCATTGCGTTCCTCAGCATGGCAGGCCTCCTCGGCTTGCCACCGTTGAGCCTGATGCTTCTGATCTTTCTCAGCACCGCATTCGTCGGCCTGTCAGAGGAGACAATGTTCCGTGGTGTGCTGTTTGAGGCTCTGCGGACCCGGGTGAAGATCTGGCCCGCGATGATATGGACATCGATCCTGTTCGGCTCCGTCCACATCCTCAACGCATTGACGACGGGCGAATTCCTGAACGCCTTGCTGCAGGCCTTTACCGCGACCTTGAGCGGCTTCGCCTTCATCGCCATTCTCGTTCGCACCGGCTCGATCTGGCCGGCGATCATCTATCATGCGCTGTGGGACTTCGGCACATTCGCGATCTCTGCCAGCAGCGAGGCAAGCGGTGCCGCGTCGAGCGGCGAAGTCGACAGATGGGCCTTCCTGCTGCCTGTACTGCTCGTCCTGCCAAACTTTCTCTATGGGATGTACCTTCTGCGACACGTTCGGAACGAGGATGTTTGAGTAGGAAGAAGCCTTTCGCCCAGTGACTAGAAAAGGGCTTCACTGTGCCTTTGTGCCAGCAGCGTTTGTCGCCGACGTCATGGTCTCTGCCGTAGTCGACGCCAAAAGTCGGGAATGCGGCGTGACGCCACTCCCGCGCTATGTCCGCTGCCAGGCGAGGGCAATGAAGACCGAACGACCGAAATGGAGGCGCATAGCAGAAATCATTACGGCAGGGGGGCCTGGGCATACTGGTGGGCTCGAAGCTGATCTGGCTGACCGTCGAGAACGCATTCCTCCATAAGCAACGTTCAGGTGTCTGTCAGCTTTGCACGGCAGTGCATCGGATCTTAGGATCCATGCACGAAAGGAAGCGGGCTTGTTGAAGACGCTTTTGAAGTTCAGACCGCGCTTGCGCAGCGAATGGCTGAGCATACTCACCGCAGTCTATCTGCTGTTTTTCATGAACGGGACTTTCTGGGGCAAGTCCTTCCTCTACCTCCAGGGGCAAGGCTTCGCGCTTGTTGGGCTGGCGGTCGGTCTTTTGGCCGCCTTTGTCGCGCTGACCGTCACGTTCTCAGCCAAATACCTGATCAAGCCGGCCCTGATCCTCATGGTGATCACCAGCGTGGCGAGTGCGTGGTTCATGGATCGTTTCGGCGTGATCGTCGACACTGAGATGATCCGCAACGCGGCCGAGACCAACACGGCCGAGGCCGGCCACCTGATGACCGGTGCCTTTGTCCTTCATATGGGGCTCTTTGGTATCCTGCCCTCGCTGTTCATCGCCTGGGTCGAGGTCGTGCACCGTCCACTCCTCAAAAAACTCATAGTCAATCTGATGATCATCGCGCCGTCTCTGCTGGTATTTGCTGGTGCTGGCCTCTCGCACAGCGGCACATTCATCTTCAGCACCCGTGAGCACCGTGACTGGTTCCGAACGCTGAACCCGATCTTTCCGGTCGGAAGCGCGGCCAGCTTCCTGATTGGACGATCACGCGAGCAAGCGATTGTTCTCCAGCCGATCGGTACCGATGCCAGGGTTTTGGATGCTCTGCCGGCCAATGGCCGCCGACCACGCGTCACGATCATCGTCGTTGGCGAAACGGCGCGGGCGCAGAGTTTCCAGCTCGGCGGCTACGAGCGCCCGACGAACCCTCAGCTTTCGAAGCGCGACATCACCTATTTCAGCGACACTTCTAGCTGCGGAACGGCGACGGCTGTCTCAGTGCCCTGCATGTTTTCGGTCTATGGTCGACGGGACTACTCGCACGCAAAAGCCTTGGCGACAGAGGACCTGATGGATGTCCTCACCCATGCCGGCATCAAGACCGAATGGTGGGACAACAACACCGGCGACAAACATGTCGCCGATCGAATCCAGAAGACCGATTTCTTCAAATCGAACGATCCGCGTTTCTGCCATGGCGGTGAGTGTCTGGACCAAATCCTGGTCGACGGCCTCGATGCCTGGCTGGACAAGGTGGATGGCGACGCCGTTCTGGTCCTCCACCAGCTCGGCAATCACGGCCCCGCCTATTATCTCCGCTATCCCGACGAGTTCCGCAAATTCGTGCCGGATTGCCGCTCGGCAGACTTTGATGCCTGTACGCCGGATACCATCAGGAACGCCTATGACAACGCCCTGCTCTACACCGACCATATTCTCTCCGAGGTAATCGACAAGCTGAGCGCCCATGCCAAAACGCTGGATACGGCGATGATCTACATGTCTGACCATGGCGAGTCGCTGGGCGAAAACGGTCTCTATCTGCACGGCGCGCCATATATGTTTGCGCCAGCCGAACAGACCCATGTTCCGCTTGTTCTCTGGACGTCACCCGACCTTCGACAGTCGACCGGCATCGACAAACCGTGCCTCA
Source organism: Rhizobium sp. AAP116 (assembly GCF_001295785.1). Lineage (NCBI taxonomy): Bacteria > Pseudomonadati > Pseudomonadota > Alphaproteobacteria > Hyphomicrobiales > Rhizobiaceae > Rhizobium > Rhizobium sp. AAP116. The sequence continues at coordinate 94,724 of NZ_LJIB01000007.1, read as the reverse complement.
CATCCAAGGCGGATTTGCCCCATTCGCACGACAACCTCTTCCACAGTGTGCTCGGCCTGATGCAGGTGAAGACTGCGGTCTATGACCCGGCCCTCGACATTTTTGCAGCCTGCCGCAGCAGAGTCTCGTCTTGAGGGGCACTTCAGAGATTCGGTCCATCAAACCCATCAAGCCTACTCACGACAGACAAGGACGCCGCGGTTTGCGGCGTCCTTTGTTTCGTTGGGGCTTCTCTTTCAGAGAATATCGCCGCCGTCCGGTGCGCGTTTGCGCCCGGTGAACATGGCAAGCGCAAGGTTTTCATGATGCCGGAGGCTGGCATGAATGACGCCCACCACGTGGACGGCGATGGCCACCAGCAGCAATTGAGCGAGCGCTTCATGTGTCTCCTCGACCCATTCAATGCCCCAATAGGCATCCGTCGTCTGCATCCAGCCGGTGAGCGCGATGCCACCGACCATCAGAAGCAACACGACCACCATGGCGGCCCCGAGCGGATTGTGGCCGAGATAGCGGGCCTCCTTGTGGCGAAGCATGTCGCCGGCATAGAGCAGCGTGCGCTTTGGCGAACGGATGAACTGGCTGAAACGGGCATAGCGCGTCCCGGCTATGCCGAGAACGAGCCGCAGGCCAATCAGGCCGGCGGCTGCATAGCCTGCCACCTCGTGCAGGCTCTGCAACTCGTCCGCCGTCAACCAGCACAAGGCGACACTGCCCGCGAGGCTCCAGTGAAAGAGCCTGACCGGACGATCCCAGACCTTGACTGTCGACGTCATCGATCAGTCCTCGATCTTCATGTCGACCGACTGGAGGGTCTGCGGGTCAAAATAGGCTTCGACCTTTTTGCCTTCGGCATTGATGGCATAGGCTTCATAGCAGCCGTCTTCGGTCTTGATCGAGCGGACCTTCCAGCCTTCGCCTTCAAGCTTGGTTTGCAGCGCCTCGCGCGGCTTCCAGTCGGCCATGGCGACATTGCATTTTTCGGAAGCAAGTGCGGTGCCGCCAAAGGCAGCTGCGAGGCCGAGAGCGATGATGATCTTCTGCATGGACTGTGTTCCTTTCCTGGTGTTGGACACGAGGGGAGGATCGACCCGCAAGCTGACAGCCACCTGAAGGGCGAGCTCGGACCTTGCGGGCGGTTCAGCGGACTGTCAGTTTCGTGCGCGACAAGAGATCTCGATCTCTTTGACAGGGGAAAATGAATGCGGGTCTTGCTGGTCGAAGACGATGAAATGCTCGGCGATGCGGTGAAGACATACGTGCACCGCCAGGGCCATGCCGTGGACTGGGCGCTCTCATGCGACGAGGCCGAGGCGAGCCTTCAAGCAGCCGCCTATGATCTCGTGCTCCTCGATCTCAGGCTGCCGGATGGGAGCGGGCTCGATATTCTGAAGGCTCTGCGGGCCCGCCGCGACGAGATGCCCGTCATCATCATGACGGCCCACGACCAGGTGTCCGATCGCATTGCCGGATTGAATGCCGGGGCCGACGACTATCTTGTCAAACCTGTCGATCTCGGCGAGCTCCAGGCCCGTATTCACGCCGTATCGCGACGCTATGGCACGCACAAGCTGCCCGATCTCACCATCGCAGGCATCGGAGTTTACCCTTCCGAGCGGCGGATTGCGGCTGGGGACGGTGCGGAAATCCTTCTCTCCTCCCGCGAATGGGCCGTGCTCGACAGGCTGATCGCCCGCAAACGCGCCATCGTGTCGAAGGCGCAGATCGAGGAAGCGCTTTACGCCTTTGGGGCGGAGGTCGAGAGCAACACGGTTGAAGTCTATGTCAGCCGCTTGCGCCGAAAGCTGGGCAAGGATGCAATCGAGACCGTGCGCGGTGTCGGCTACAGGATTTCCGCCGATGCGAGTTGAGACCCGAAGCCTTTCCGGACGCCTTGTCCTTTCTCTGTCGGTCCTGCTCGTGCTATTCTGGACGATCGCGGTCGGATTCTCCATTCACGTCATGCGTGCTGAATTCGATGAAGTGTTTGACAGCGCGCTGCAGGAGACCACGGAACGCCTCGCCCCTCTCGTCATCGACGATTTTTTCCGTCGCGACATCGGCAAAGGGCCGGACCAGGTGGCGGCGCTCAATCCTGGCGCAACAGACGAATACCTGACCTATCAGGTGCGCGATGCCTCCGGAAGGGTGCTTCTCCATTCGCACAATGTCGGAGCTGAACCTTATGCCGCACCGCTCTTGCCCGGCTTCTGGAGCGGCGATGACAGACGGATCTTCACCATCGCGGCGGTCAGCGATACGCTCTTCGTCCAGGTGGCGGACTCGCTCGCGCATCGACGCGAGGCGACGCTTGAAAGCGCCTTGACGCTGTTGCTGCCGATCCTCCTTCTGCTTCCGCTCGGCATGTTCGCAATCCGCTGGGTCGTCGTGCGGGCGACAAGGCCGGTCAATGAACTGCGGGACGCGATCAGTAGACGCGATGGCAACAACCTCGAACCCATCGCTTTGTTTGGGCTTCCGACAGAAATCGCGACGATACCGGGCTCGGTCAACACGCTTCTCGGACGCCTAAAGCTCGCGCTACAAGCCGAACGGGAGCTTGCCGCCAACAGCGCCCATGAACTTCGAACGCCACTCGCCGGTGCACTCGCCCAGATGGAGCTGCTGGCAGATCAACTAAACGAGCCGGATGACCGGTCGCGGTCGCATCGCGTGCTGGAAGCGCTCCGCCGCCTGTCGCTGATGCTGGAGAAACTACTGCAGCTCTCCCGCGCGGAGGCAGGCGTCGGATTATCTAGTACTCCGGTTGATTTGCTCGCCCTCGTAAAGCTGCTTGTCGAGACCTTCCAGCGCTCGCAGCATCCAACCGCGATGATCGAGTTGCGGCCGGAACCCGGGTTGCTGGGCCTCGTACGAGCAATCGACCCAGACGCCTTCGCCATTGCCTTCAACAACCTTCTGGAAAACGCAGCTCGTTACGGCGATGCCGAACAGCCCGTCACGATCGCCATCTCCGCGGATGGGCGCATCACGGTGACCAATGCCGTTTCCGTTCCACTCGATCCAGACCTTAATGTTTACCGAGCGCGCTTCAGGCGCGGCCATACGAGTAAGCCTGGAGCCGGTCTCGGTCTTGCGATCGTCGAAAAACTGGTGGCTCAGATGAGCGGCTCGATGAGCTTGAGGACTGTGGTTCTGCCTGAGGGAGTCACGGGATTCGAGTGTGAACTCTCACTCCCGCCGCCAGAACAATAACCCAAATGCGGGCCTGCGAAACCAGCGAGCCAAAGGAGACAGTCACATCAGCTTGTGAACCCGCCTGCGGACTAAATCACCGCTTCCGTCCCTATTTGTTTTAGCGCCTCCGCAAAAAACGCCGCTGACGTGCCGCGTAGAGCTGCGGCTTTAGAAGCCGTGAATTAACCTGGCGAACGACCGTAATGAAGACGCTTAGCTCCCCCGCGTAAGTACTCACCTGGCCTCCGGCTTGGCGCTCCCGAGCGGAAATAATTGCCGCTCCTCCGCCATGTTGACGTCGGCCCAAAGCCAGGGCACAAAGATGGCATCCACGGTCGCTTACGGCAGGAAAACATAGGAAAATCAAAGGCGAAATTTCTAAGTCTTTGAAATCATGTGAAAATTCAGGTTCTCCAGGCAGGCCATTTTAGGCCGGTTTTTCGCTGAAAATCAGCGACTATTTCTCACAGAAAAAAGCGACGCCTTCTCAACAACTTGAGCAATTCCGGCTGCTGTTCTTCAGGCCATCCGTCGTGCGCAGCGGGCCTCCCAAGATTGGCTGGGGACCCGCTAGCGCAGTATTCACGGGGCCGAAAGAAGAATGTCCGTTGCTGGAGTACCGCTAGGGTTAAGGCGACATTTTTGCGCATCAGATAAAGTTGCCTAAGTTCGGCCGAAACGCGGACATCAATCCCCGAACGTCAAGTGGTCGGTTTGCGGGTTCTTCCCGACATCAGCGAAATTCGCGTGACTGTCTAAAAGCCGTGTGTCTTTGCCCACCGCTCTGGGAGCCGCAAACGTCACCAAACGCCTGGCGCTACTTCGTCGGGGCTCCAAAAACGAATTCAACGGACATCAGCGGCCAGCAGCCAGATGTCCACTCAATCGTGCGGCCCTTGTCGTCCTCGTTGCGGGCGTTCAGGTGAAACACCGGCGTTCCCGGCGTCAGTCGCAGGTTCTCGGCCTCGTCCGCCGACGAGAAGCCGCCGCTAATCCGGGTCTCGACCCTTCGGAAGGCGGCGATGCCACTGGCGCGGAAGACATCCGTCACCGATTGGCGTTCAGTATAGAGTGCCTCGAAATCGGGAAACCGGTCGGCGGGAAAGTGCTTGTCGTTCACGTAGACTGGCTGGTCGCCAAGCAGTCGCAGACGCCGTAGGTGGATGATGCCCGCTCCCTCGGCAATGCGCAACCGCGCCGCGAGTTCGGCAGTCGCCAGTTCGCGCCGTACAAAGCGTGTGTCGGTGGTGATGGGGGCGCTGTGGGTCTCGATGTTCTCACGGAATGGATGCCCATCGCGGACAGAGAAGATTGCTGGCGGGCTGCGCACAAAGATGCCCACACCCTTGCGCGCCGTCAGATGTCCTTCGGCTTGCAACTGCTGGAGCGCCTGGCGCAGCGTGATGCGGGTGACGCCGAGGCTTGCCGCCAAATGCGTTTCGCCGGGCAATTGGCTGCCTGGCCTCAAGGCTCCGCCTTCGATCAGGCCAAGGATATGGTCGCGGATCTGCTGCCATATCGGCATGTCGCTGCGTGGTCCAAAGACCAGGCCCTCAAAGGTGGCGAGAGGGATTTCGGGCGTGTCGAGCATGATGATTTCCGGTTCAGGGGGCGGCTGAGGCAATCGTGGATTCGGTCTCTATCAGTGTATGTGCCGAGCAGACCAGCCGACCGCCGACGAAGGTCGCCACCACCTTCGGGTGGCGCATGTCCTTCGCATCGACGAGGATGACGTCGGCGCGTTTTCCCTCCTCGAGGCGCCCCCGATCCTCAAGCCCAGCAGCGGCTGCGGCGTTGGCAGACACGAGATGCCAGACCTTGGCGAAGTCAGCATCATCAGGGGATGCCAGCCTGAACGCGGCATGCAGTGGTGACGGATAGTGGTAGTCGGAGGCAAGCACGGTGCAAAGCCCGTCGCGGATTGCCGTCGTTGCATCAAGCGCTCCGTTGTGGCTACCGCCGCGCACCACGTTTGGCGCGCCGAGGATGACGTGCTCGCCGGCGGCGCGGGCTTCGGCAGCCGTTTCCAGCGTCAGCGGAAACTCTGAGGACACAGCCCCCAGAGCCCGGAAATGCCGGCGCTCTTTTGGTGAGGCCTCGTCATGCGCGAGCAGGACATTGCCGTTGTCGCGTGCCGCTGCCGCCAGTTGTTCGATGGCGCCGACCACGTCACTGCGGCGTTCCCAGACGCTGTCCAGCAGCGCCATGTAGTCGTCGCGCGACAAGCCGGAACGCTCCGCCATCTGGCCGATCTTGCGAGCAATCGTCCCCTTCAGCACCGAACCCGTCGTGTGGTCGTTGAAAGCCACGACAGGCTTTGGCTCTAGCGACAGCCAATCGATCACCTGCGGCAGCGCATCGAGTGCGAAGGTTTCCCAGCGCAGGTGCAGGCGCGTGTCGCAGACCAGATGCGGGCGGGCGGCGGCAAGTGCGGTGACGAAGTCGCCGGCTGCCTGCAGCGAACGAAGGCCGGGCTCCCAGGACACCGTCACGCCGTGAAAGGCGGTGGTGATGCCGTTGGCCACCAATTGCCGGTCGGTGTCGCGCAGGGCGAGACCGACGTCGAAGCGCACACCCGGCCGCGGCATGATCTGACGCTCGAAGCCGTCGCCATGGATGTCGACAATGCCCGGCAGGACAAGCAAGCCCCCGGCATCGATCTTGCGGCCGCCATTTTGGCTGCCCACCAGCTTGCCGCCTTCGATGAAGAGGTCGGTGTGTTCGAGCCTGTCAGGGCCCAGCACGGTGCCGTTGCGAATGGTCCAGTTCATCCGTCTCTCTCTGTTCCGTTTTTCGCCATCGGGCCGTCAGACTGTCACGTGCCCGTCACGTCTTGCCGCTAGGGATAGTCGCAGAAGATGCTCCTGTCTATACAGCAAAGGAAGATATCATGATCCGTTCCCTTCTCGCAGCCTGTGCAATCTCTCTCGTCTCGCTGGCGCCAGCCGCAGCCGAAAGCGTCAAGTTCGCCGTCACCGATATTGAGGGCCTGGAAGCCCTGCAGCAGGAATTCGGCGGCTTTGAAAAGGCCCTCGAACAGGCGACCGGCCTCGAAGTCGAGCTCTTCCCGGTAAGCTCGCGCACCGCAGCGGTCGAGGCAATGAATTCCGGTCAGGTTGACCTCGTCCTCACAGGCCCTGCCGAATATGTCGTCATGAAGGAGCTTGCACAGCCGCAGATCGTCGTCGCCTGGCAGCGTCCGGACTACTTCGCCCAGATCGCCGTCCTCGCCAATGGTCCGATCCGTACGGTCGATGATCTCAAGGGCACGAAGGTGTCCTTCGGCTCGGTCGGCTCGACCTCTCAGCATCTTGGGCCGGCCCAGACGCTCACCGACTACGGCCTCAAATACAATGAGGACTACGAACCCGTCATCCTCGCCCGCAACGTTGCCGCAGAAGCGCTGATCCGTGGCGACATCGCCGCTATCGGCCTTAACTTCGGACATCTTGCCTCCGTCCGCGAAGCCTTCCCGGATGTCGCCTTTGCCGTGGTCGCCCGCGGCCGTGATCTGCCGAACGACATTCTCGTTGCCCGCAAAGACCTGGCCGAGGAGACCGTCGCAAAGATCCGCACGGCCTTCACCGAAAAGGGCACCGACATCATGGCTGCTGTTCTCCAGGGCGAAGACAATCAGAAGTTCAAGGGTGGCTTCTTCCTGACCGACGTGAAGGACAGCGACTACGATTACGTCCGCTCGATGTATCGCACGATCGGCGTCGACACCTTCAACGACTTCGTCAACTGAACGGATTTCCCCGAGCCAGCGAACGGGTCGGCGCCATCAGCGCCGACCCCTCGCCATATCCGCAGAAAGAAGACCGCCATGGACGTTATCAGCACACAGGGCCTGAAGAAGGGTTATGCCAACGGGAAGCCGGTGTTTTCCGGCGTCGATATCCGCATCCGGGGCGGCGAGCGCGTGGCGCTGGTCGGCGCCAACGGAGTGGGCAAGTCGACGCTGCTCAAATGCCTGATCGGCCACACGCCATTCTGCGATGGTGAGATCTCGACGCTTGGCGAATCCTTTTGCCGCGCGCCGAACGGGTCGCAACTCAAGCGCATGCGCCAGCAGATCGGCTTCGTCTTCCAGAATCATGGCCTCGTCCGTCGGCAGTCGGTGCTGACCAATGTCGTCCACGGCAAACTCGGGCTGCCCGGCACCTGGCGCGCCTGGCATCAGGCGATTGCCGAGCGAGAAAGTCGCGAAGAGGCGATGGATGCGCTCGACCAGGTGAAGCTCTCGCACAAGGCGACGGCACGCGCCGACCAACTTTCGGGCGGTCAGGCGCAGCGCGTCGCCATCGCCCGCGCGCTGGTGCGCAAGCCCAGGCTGATGATCGCCGACGAGCCGGCTGCCAGCCTCGATCCGACGGCGGGCCGCGACATGATGGCGCTGTTCTCCGACCTCGTCCGCGAAAAGGGCATCACGCTGGTCTATACGACCCACGACATGGATCATGCGCTGAGCTTCGCCGACCGCATCGTCGCGCTGAAGGCCGGCCGCATACATTTCGATCTCCCGGTTGCCGATGTAGACCGCGAACGCCTGGATGGTGTCTTCCATGCGTGATGCTGTGCCTGCCCGTTTCTTCCGTGCCTCGCCCTTTGCCTTTGCCGTTCTGGTCGCTCTTGGTGCGCTCTTGATCGTCTCGGCCACGCAGGTCGCGCCGACACCGAACCAGTTGATCAACGGCGCTCCGAGAATGGCAAACCTGATCGAGCGCATGCTGCCGCCGAGCCTGGAACCCGGTTTCCTGATGCGCGTCACCTGGCGTACGATCGAGACCTTGCAGATCGCCTTCGTCGGCACCGTCATCGGTGTGCTACTGAGCCTGCCGATCGCTTGGCTTGCCTCGCGCACGCTGTCGCCGATCGGACCCTTCCGGCATGTCTTCAAAGTGATGATCTCGCTGTTCCGCACGGTGCCTGACATGGTCTGGGCGCTCCTTTTCGTCGCCTCCATCGGCCTTGGCGCAGTCGCCGGCACCATGACCATCATCATCGACACGATTGGCTTTTGCGGCCGCTTCTTCGCCGAAGCGATCGAGGATGCCGACAAGGAGCCGCAGGAAGCGCTATTTTCCGCCGGCGCCGGCCGCTTTTCCGTCCTCTCCGGCGCGGTCATCCCCGATGTCATGCCGTCCTTGATCAACACTTCGCAGTTCGCGTTGGAAAAGGCGGTCCGCTCGTCAGTCGTTCTCGGCCTCGTTGGTGCCGGTGGGATCGGCCAGGAGCTCAAGGTGGCATTCGATCTCTTCCAGTACCGTAATGCTTCCACCATCATCCTGGTAATCTTCGTAATCGTGCTTGTGATGGAGCTTGTGACCGACCGGTTACGGCTGAAGGCGCAATGAAGTGCTGCCGGGATGCACCTGTCAGAAGTGCCGTCCGATAGTCTCACCAGGTCTGAAATCACCACACGAACGCAATAGTTGGCAGTATCGCTGGGAGCGGAGAGAATTGTGCCGGTCTTGAGTTGGGCCACCACCTGGCCTAGAGCCCTAGCTCGTTGGCGAGATGAGGCCGCTATGGCCTCGATTCCGCTTTCGGGCACCGCCAGCGGATGCCCCGTCGTCCAATATGGCGGCGCATAGCTGCCCCTCCCCCGAAAACGCTCACCTCACCTCCAGCTTGGCGCTCCCGAGCGGAAATTATTGCCGCTCTCCCGCCATGTTGACGTCGGCCCAAAGCCAGGGCACAAAGATGGCATCCACGGTCGCTCGCGGCAGGAAAACATAGGGAAATCAAAGGCTATTTTTCTAAGCCATTGAAATCATGTGACAATCCAGGTTCCCCAGCCAATTCTCCCAAAAAGCCCTGATTCCTAAGTTCTTCCGTCGTGCCGGATCCCGTTTTGGCGTCATTGGCGGCCTGATGCCCAAGCCGAAAACGGCACGAGGCGACCTTCGGGCCTGATTCAGGGTGTCTACGTCATGGCAGTCCGCCACGGGGTCGAAAATCTTATCCGCCGGGGAAACATCTTCTACTGGCGGCCACGCATTCCAGCAGCCTTCATTCACTGCCACCCCGGCAGCAGACTTTCACTGACCCTTCATTGTTCGGATCATAGGAAGGCACAGATGATCGGCCGCAAACTCAACACGCGGCTCGCCGAATTGAAGATGCAGTCGAAGGAAACAATGTCCAAGCAGCAACTCCAGAAGCTCTTTGAACATGGGCGCGACAAGGAACTTGAGCGACTGGGAGAGATCAGCGAAGCCGCGAAGATCTTTGGGCGCGCGGGTGATGTCGTTGACATGGAGCTCGATCTTGAAGCTGGCTGGGCCTACCAACTTCTTGCGAAGTTCGGAACCCGTGTGGAACTCTCCCTGGAGGAAGGGTGCATCGGCCTTAGCTATCTCTTGAAGAATGGCGTACCAGTCTCTCACGTCGATGCCATCCGCATCAATTATCGTGCTGAGCGCACGACAGCCGTTAGCGCAAGTTTTGAAGCCGGCATCAGCAGGCTGATGTACCACTTCGAAATTGAAGACACCGCGATCAATCGCCAGCGAGCAGCGTCAAAGATCTTCGAGGGCCGCGCAGCAGCCCTCCTCGAGATCGATGAGCGCCACGAACTGGTTGATAGGACCTTGAGCGAGTTCACTGGCGGCGGCAGACCTGCCCGGCGCGCACCGCAGGTCCCCCGGCGTTCGAAACCGTCGCATCCGTTTTCAATCCAACGTCGATTGCTCCTGGCGACCCCGAGGCCGCACTCCCGGACCCGGTCCCGGCCCGCATAAGCCTCAAGCCGCAGTGTCACGAGTTGCACCCGCAGCCCGATTGCTGCCTAGCAATGCTAGAAGGACCTTATGGTCCGCGAAACTTCCTGAAGGTTGAGGAAGGCCTGATAGCGTCCTTCATGAAGTGTCGCTACACGCTCGCCACTTGGCGTATGGATCGACGCACTCCTTGCAAGTTCACGCATGGCATCGCGAACATCTTGGAAGGCGCCAGCCGCAACGCTACCAAGAATGGCAGAGCCGAGCAGGACAGGTTCGTCCGCTTCAGTCGCGACAACAGGCTTGCAGCAGGCGTCCGCCAGGATCTGGCGCACCAACGGGCTTGCACCAGCGCCACCGCTGATCACCACCCGCTCGACGGACGCACCGGATTTTGCCTGCGTCTCGATGATCTGGCGCAGTCCGTAGCCAATCCCACAGAGGCCGGCGATGTAGAGAGCGATCAGACTGTCGAAGTCACGTTCCATTCCAAGGCCAGCAATGACGGCGCGGGCATGCGGATCGGCAAAAGGAGCGCGGTTCCCGAGAAATTCCGGCACGACATGCAGGCCTGCAGCAAGGTTGACGGCCTCTGAGGCAGTGGCAATCTTGAGTGCTGCCTGCTCGGCCATGAAGGCGGGCAAAGACTTCCCCTCGGCCTGTGCCCGGGCGGTCGCCTCCGCGGCAGCGGGATGGAAGGAGAGAAGCTGATCTATCGCCGCGCCAGCGGCACTCTGGCCACCCTCGTTAAGCCACATGCCGGGTACCATGGCCGAATAATACGGTCCCCAGACACCGGGCACGAAGACGGGATCAGCCGTTGACGTCATGGTGCAGGAGGAGGTCCCGAACACGTAAGCCAGGTTCTCGGCCGGCTTGCCGCCGATGCCGACCGTGCCGATGCCACCCGCATGAGCATCGATCATGCCCGCGGCGACCGCAGTGCCGGGCTTGAGACCCATGGCTTCGGCGGCTTGAAGCGTCAGTCCCTGCCCCAATCGGGTGCCGGGCTCGACGATGTCAGTACCGATGCGGGTAAAGCCCTCCTTCGCCAGTTCGGCCAAGCCGATCTGATCGAAATAACTTTGATCCCAACGCGCCTCATGGGCGAGATAGGTCCATTTGCAGGTTACCGTGCAGGTCGAGCGCGAAAGATCGCCGGTCGATTTCCAGGTCAGAAAATCGGCGAGATCGAAGAACTGCCAAGCGGCTGTGAAAGTCGCCGGGCGATTTTCCTTAAGCCACAGGATCTTCGGCGTCTCCATCTCGGGCGAGATGCGGCCACCGACATAGCGCAACACATCATGCCCCATCTCATTGATTCGTTCGGCCTGGGCCACGGCGCGGTGGTCCATCCAGACGATGATGTCACGCTCCGCCTCTTCCGAGGGGCCGACTGCGAGCGGCTTACCACCCTCACCCAGCACCACCAGCGAGCAGGTCGCGTCAAAGCCGAGCCCGATGACCTGATCCGGTGCAACGCCCGCCGCATGCACGGCTTCGCGAATGATCGCACAGACGGCATTCCAGATCTCGGTGCTCGACTGCTCGACGATCGAGCCAGCCTCGCGAAAGAGCGTGATATCGCGCTTCGCGACCGACAGCATGCGGCCCTCAAGGTCGAAGAGGCCAGCACGTGCGCTGCCCGTTCCGACATCGACGCCGATGACGTAACGCGTGGCTCCCTCGGTCGAGTTCTGTGCTGAGGTCATGGTCTTCTCGTCTGTTTCGGCATTGCAAGGCAGGCTGGTGAGGATCAAGCTGGCGTCAGAGATCGACGCTGTTGGGCAGGATCACAAGGTCACGAATGGTCACATTGCGCGGCCGCGACAGCATGAAAAGCACGGCATCGGCCACCTCCTTCGGCTGCATCAGGCTGCCATTGGCAAGAGCCTCTTCCATCTTGGCCTTCGGCCAGTCGTCGAGGAGTGCTGTAACAACGGGACCCGGCAGAACCGCACCGACGCGCACGCCATGGGGCGCCACCTGGCGGCGGGTCGAATGGACAAAGGCCTGAACTGCGAATTTCGAAGCCGTGTAGATCGGCTCCCAGACAACCGGAACGACGCCGGCGATTGAGCTGGTGAACAGGATGTCCCCGGACTTCTGCGCGATCATGTGCGGCAAGACTGCATGCACGGAGCGGAAGGCAGCATTGATGTTGAGGTTCAGCATCCTGTCCCAGGCATCCGGATCGCCTTCCGCGACTGGACCGCCAATATAGGCACCGGCATTGGCGTGGAATATGTCCAGACCGCCTGCCAGCTCAAGAATGCGCGGCAGCATGCTGGAGACGGCAGGCCCATCGAAGAGGTCGACCACCAGGGGCTTCGCGCGCTCGCCGAGTTCCTGGCAGAGCGCCTCAAGCTTGTCCTTTGCGCGGTCAATCAGGACAACCGTCGCGCCTTCGGCGATCAGCGTGCGGGCGCATTCGAGGCCGATGCCCGAGGCCGCTCCGGTTATGGCGGCAACCTTGCCCTTCATAAGTTCAGTCATATCGAGTCTCCAGTCTTGGGATCAGGCGCGGCCATGGCTGACGCGGGAGCGGCGGGCAAGCGAGTCGACGATGACGGCGATGGCGAGAACAGCACCGGTGATCATATAGCGAAGCGACGAGCTGAGGTTGAGGAGCGTCAACCCGTTCGAGATCGCCTGGATGACGATGATGCCGAGCAGTGCTGAATAAGCGCTGCCGCGTCCGCCGAAGAGGCTGGTGCCGCCAATGACGGCCGCTGCGATCGCGTTGAGGTTGACGTCACCCGTGCCGGCCTGCTGGCTGGACGAAGCGAGACGCGATGCGGACAAAGTGCCGCCGAGAGCTGCCAGCGTCGAGCAAAGCATGAATGCGCTCATGTAAATGCGGCGGACATTGATACCCGAGCGTCGTGCTGCCTCACGGTTGCCACCGACTGCAAACATCGAGCGGCCCCACTTGGTCTTGGTGAGCGCATAATTGAGGATCACGACCAGGGCCACGAACAGGCCAAACATCCATGGCACGCCGCGCCCGAGGTTCAGGTAGTAGACTGCAGCTTCAAGTACGACCGTCAGGACCACGGCCTTGACGATGAGGCTGCTGATCGGCTGCGAGGAGAGATTGACGGCCTGTCGACGCGCACGGATGACCATACCGGCGACAATCAGGACGGCGCCGGGCACAAGTGCCAGCAGGTAGGACAGCCAGTCAGGCATCACGAGGATCTGGCCGAAGCGCACCAGCGGCGAGGCATATGGCAGGTTGATGCTGCCCGTCGGGCCGAGGATATAGAGCTGCAAGCCGAGCAGTGCGAGCAGACCGGCAAGCGTTGCAACGAAGCTCGGCATGCCCAGGCGATTGTACATCATCGCGTAGAGCGCACCGACGCCCGCTCCCGTCACCAGTGCCGCACCGATGGCGAGCGGCAATGAGATACCGGAGTTGACCCAGAGCACGCCGATGATCGCCGAGGCGAGACCGCTCATGGAGCCAACCGAGAGGTCGATCTCGCCGAGGATGAGTACACAGACAATGCCAAGCGAGATGATACCGACTGTCGCGCAGTCAAACAGGAGGTTCACAAGGTTGTTCGGCGCAAGAAAGATCGGATTGAGGATGCTGAAGACCGTCGAAATGACGATCAGACCAATGGCGACCGGCAACATTCCGAGGTCGCCGGAACGAATCCGGCTGACGAAGGCGCGGACCATACCGCCGATGCCATCGGCGTGGCGGACGCGCTCATCGCTGCGATCGAGAGCAAGAGGCGCAGGCTTGTTTTCATTCGACATCTGAGTGCTCATGCGGGGCTCCCGTCGATTTCGGCCTGTTCGACGGCCTTTCGGCCAGCCCGGCGCGAGACAGAGTTTTCCGTAGCGCCGGTGATGGCGGCCACGAGTTCGTGGTTGGAGGCGTCAGGCGAGAAGACGCCGTTGTTTTTGCCTAGACGCAGGACGACGACGCGGTCGGCAACGGCACGGACGTCTTCCATGTTGTGGCTGATGATGATGACCCCGAGGCCGCGCTCACGGACGCGCTCGATCAGGTTCAGGACTTCGGCCGTCTGGGCGACGCCAAGTGCCGCCGTCGGCTCGTCGAGCATGATGATCTTGGGGTCGAGAAGCAGCGAACGGGCAATCGCGACCGTCTGGCGCTGGCCACCTGACAGCGAGGCAATCGGCTCACGCACCGAGGGAATGCGGGCGGCGAGTTCGCGCAGCAACGTCCAGGCACGCACTTCCATCGCCACCTCATCGAGGTTCCAGGGCGAGAGTTCGTGTCCAAGAAAGAGGTTGGCGACGACGTCGAGATTTTCGCAGAGCGCCAGATCCTGAAAGACCGTTGCGATGCCGAGTTCGAGCGCGCGACTCGGGCTGTCGAGCGAAACTTCCTGACCCATGAACTCGATCCGGCCGGAACTGGGCTGGTGCACGCCGGCCAGGACCTTGATCAGTGTCGACTTGCCGGCACCATTGTCACCGACGAGAGCGACAACCTCGCCCGCCTTCACTTCAAGCTCGATGTCGCTCAGCGCGGAAACCGCACCGAAATTCTTCGAGACATTGCTCAGCTTCAGGATGGTCGTGCCCTTGGGCGGCAGACCGATGTCATTTCGTTGCATGACGGGGCTCTTCTTTGGGAAATGGGATACGCCCGGCCGGAGCAAGCCCCGACCGAGCGCCTTGGGAGATCATTACTTGATAATGCCGAGCTTCTTGCAACCCTCTGCATATTCACCGGTGCAGACATCTTCGGGCTTCTGGATGCCCTTATCGAAGATCTCTGCCTTGATGTTTTCCGCGGTCACAACGGCCGGCACGAAGAGCTCGGACGGCGTGTTGTAGAGTGTCGTCTTGGCTTCGACCGTCTCGCCCTTCAGAAGCTTCACAGCCACATTTGCTGCTGCAGCCGCGACGATTTCAGATGGCTTGGAAATCGTGTTGTACTGGTCGCCCGAGATGATCAACTGCAGGGCTGCGATCGTCGCGTCGTTGCCGGTGACAGGCGGGACAGGGTTTACGCCAGCGGCCTTGAAGGCAGCAATCGCGCCACCGCCTGTGCCGTCGTTGGCAGCAACGACGCCCTTGATCTCGGCGCCGAAGCGGGTGATCTGGCCGGCGGCCCATTCCTGTGCCTTTGGCGGCGCCCATTCCGGCGTGTCGAATTCGGCAAGCGTCTTGTAGCCGGAGTCCTTCAGGCCGCGATGGATGCCGTCCCGGATCAGGCCAGCCGCCGCATCGGTTGGCGAACCGTTGATCTGCAGCACGCCCGCACCTTCCGGAACGCCACTGGCCTTCAGATGGTCAACCAGCGACTTGGCGATCGCATGGCCGATGCCTTCATTGTCGAAGGACACATAGTAGTCTGCAGCCTTGTCCGGGATCGGGCGGTCATAGGCGATGACCTTGACGTCCTGGGACTGGGCGATTTCGACGAGAGCGGCGGCCGCAGCGGAATCGACCGGATCGAGAACAACGACCTTGGCGCCCTGGGCAATCACCGAATTGAACTGCTGCTGCTGGAGCGCGACATCCGCATTGGCATTCTGGTAGATGACGGTGCAGGTCGGGCAGAGCTTGGCCATCTCTGCCTTGAAGCCCGGATAATCGTGCTCTTCATAGCGCGTCGATGCCTGGTCGGGCATCAGGAAGGCGACCGTCGCCCCTTCCTGCGCGAGAGCAGAACCGGAAAGCATTGCGGCGAGACCGACGGTCGCCAGCAGCATGGAACGAATTTTCATATCTCATTCTCCTCCTTGAATGGGAACAGCTCGCCTTGTGAGGCTGCTCCGGACTGTCATTCTCCCGCCCATTCCGCGTCGCCTGATATGAGACGCAGTTTATCGTTCGTCGCCGAGCACATCGGCGCCGCAAGACATGGGCACTGGCAGAACGCCTCCCGGTCGACCCTCCACAGCCAACCTGTATCATCGATTGAGCACCACTGCTCAATCGATGAAGCAAGAATTGCCACTTCTCTCATTTGATGTCAAGTTGAGACTCGCAGGAGGAATTCGTGAATCAGCAGCGCCCGCAGAAGAAGACGACGATCTACGATCTGGCCGAACTCGCCGGAACGTCCGCAAGTGCTGTCAGCGCCGTCCTGAACGGCAATTGGAAAAAGCGCCGGATCAGTAGCCAGTTGGCAGAAAAGATCACCCGGATCGCCGAGGAACAGGGCTACGCCATCAACATGCAGGCAAGCCTGCTGCGCCGGGAAAAGTCCCGGATCATTGGCATGATTGTTCCTAAATACGACAACCGCTATTTCGGCTCGATCGTCGAGACCTTCGAAATCATGGCGCGCGAGCGCGGGCTGTTCCCGATCATAACCTGCACGCTGCGTGATCCCGACTTAGAGATGGAAGCGGCACGCACCATGCTGTCCTACCAGGTGGAATGGCTGATCTCCACGGGTGCGACCGATCCGGATCGCATAACAGACATCTGCTTGGCTGCAGGCACTCGCAGTCTGAACCTTGACCTACCAGGCACGAAGGCGACGTCGATCATCTCCGACAACTTCGCCGGCGCGCGCGAACTAACGCGGCGCACATTGATCAACCACCACACTAAGACCGGCGTCATGGCGCCGCTGCTCTTCATCGGCGGTCGTGGCAGTGACCACAACACCGCCGAACGTATCCGCGGCTTCCGCACTGCCCATCAGGATCTCGGCGTGCCGATCGAGGAACACCATGTCCTCGCCTGCGGCTACGCGCCAGAAAAGGCAGCGCAGGCGCTCAGCGCCATGGCGGCCAGAGAAGGAAGCGTGCCGCGCGGCATGTTCGTCAACTCAACCATTTCGCTCGAAGGCGTCATGCGCTGGATCAAGTCCTCAGCCCACTTTCAGGGTGAGCAACCCATCATCGGTTGCTTTGACTGGGACCCCTTCGTCGCCCTACTTGGCCACGACATCGAAATGGCACGCCAGGACGTGCCCGGCATGCTTACCGCAGCCTTCGACATCCTCGAGACAGGAAGCAGCGACGGCCGCAAGCTGATCGAGATCCCGCCGATTTTTGCGTGAGCCAAATAGATCGGCCGATCTGAAGCGTTTGGTAAATCCAAAATAGGGGGTGCAAACATCAGCACCGTCACGAGCGGTGGCACATTTTGCGATATATCAAACTGTCGCTGCGCGATCATTTAGGCTCTAACACAGCGCACTAGGGCAGCGGCGTACGAATGCCGCGTCACCTCCAACTTGGTGCTTACGAGCGGAAATGATTGCCGCTCTCCCGCCATATCGACGTCAGCCCAAAGCCAGGCCACAAAGACGGCACCCACAGTCGCTCTCGGCGGGAAAACACAGGAAAATCAAAGGATATTTTGTCAAGTCCTTGAAATAATGTGAGAATCCAGGATCTTTAGGCGAGCTCTTTTAGGTCGGTTTTCCGCTGAAAATCGGCGTCCGTTTCTCACAGGAAAAAGTGACGCCTTCTCAAAAACTTGAGCAATCCTGGCTGCCGTTCTTCAGGCCATCCGTCGTGCTTGAGCGGGTCTCGCAAAACTGGCTGGACCCCGCAAGCAATCTCTGTGTTGGGGACCGACATCGGACATTTCACAGATACCGAAAAACTTGTATCAGCCGATATTAGTGCTCGCGAGGCCAGTCCGGATGTAGCCGATCGATCAAGAAGGCATGACTGTGCCGGCGACCTTGGCGATGGTGTCCCTCGCGCAGATGTGGGTCATCATCTGCAAGGTCATCGTGACTGTGTTCCACCTCGGCTTCATCCGCCATCTCCCAAAGGGACACCGCGGTAACAAGACCCGCCGCGCCCATCGCCGCCATGATCAAGGCGGTCCCAGGAAGACCAACGACGACACCGAGCCACCCGGCAAGGGGATAGGTTATCAGCCAGCAGGCGTGAGACAGGGCGAAATGGGCCGCGAAGAGTGCTGGCCGGTCCTCCGGATGAGCTGATCGCCGCAGCAGACGGCCGGATGGTGTCTGAACAACGGAGTAGCCGATCCCAAGGAGAAACCAGAGCGCCAGCAGCAAACCGTAGGTCTCGATGAACGCGGTCGCGATCAGACCTGCACTGAGCAGTGCAGCGCCGTAGAGCATGACCAACCTATCTGGCATTCGGTCGAGAAGCCTGGGCAGCACGAGTGCCGCGAGCATCGAGCCAGACCCGAATGCAGCGAGTGCGATCGCCGTGTCGGAGGCTGTCAGTTCGAACTTTGCCTGCACGAAGACGACGGTGTTGACGATCACCATGGCGCCTGCGGCAGACACCGTGAGGCAGAGTGCGAGCAGACCGCGAAGCCGTGGCGTCGCGAGATAGATCTTCAAGCCGCGTGTCGTGCGCTCGTAGATGCTCCGGCGCTCTTTCGCGGGATGATTGGGCAGCGTCACAGAAACGACGAGTGCCGCCGAGGCCAGAAATCCGAATACGGTTCCGGCAAAGAGCGAGTGGAAGGAGATGACCGTCAGCAGGGCAGCCGCCAGCATCGGGCTGACAAGGCTTTCCAGATCATACGCGAGCCTGGAGAGAGAAAGCGCCCGGGTATAGTCCTTTTCTTCCGGCAGGACATCAGGAATGGTCGCCTGGAATGCCGGGGTGAAGGCGGCAGACGCAGACTGAAGAACGAAGATCAGGACATAGACCTGCCAGATCTCCGAAACGAAGGGCAGACAGAGCGCGACTGCGGCCCTGATGAGATCGAGCGTAACCAGCATGGCCCGGCGCGGCAGCACTTCAGCGAAGGCTCCGGCAATCGGGGCGACAGCGACATAGGCGATCATCTTGATCGCCAACGCCGTGCCGAGCACCGCTCCGGCACGATCGCCTGCGAGATCGAAGGCAAGCAGACCCAGGGCGACGGTGGCAAGCCCCGTTCCAACAAGCGCGATGACCTGCGCGAAAAACAGATGCCGGTAGATTCGATTGCGCAGAACATCCAGCATCGACCGCGTCCTTCAGAGGTACTTCGTGATGGTCTTGAAGTCGTCGATCGTCTTTCGCTGCGAAAGATCCAGCGCACCGACCGTTTCCTCCAGGCAATGGTCGAGATGGTCCTGGATCAGCGTGCGCTTGGCGTTGCGGACTGCCTTCTCAACGGCATCCAGTTGTTGGGCGATGTCGAGGCAAGGCTTGCCCGCCTCAATCATGGCGGTGACACTCCTCAGATGGCCCTCGGCGCGCTTGAGGCGCTTGATGATGTCGGGATGCGTTTCGTGTCGATGTTCGCTCATGGGCCATTCCTATCCCCCTGGAGGGGATATTTCAATCGGCTTTCTTGTTTCCGCCATCAATCAGGGCTATCTCGTCGGCCATGAAGTTTCGCGGTGGACGACGATTCGGATCTCTGTTGATGACCATGCTGGCGATCCTCGCCACGCTGGTGTTTTCGTTCGTGCCCCAGAGTAGTCATCCGCTGATCGAACACGCCTCGGCTCAGTCCATGCTGGACCATGGACATGATCATGGCGATCACTCCCATGACGATGATCTGGATTTTAGCGTCAACACGGCTGATACTGACCATCATCATGCAGATCACACCCATGAAAAAGCCGGTCTCGTTTCCGCATCCCGACCCAAGCGACCCGCTGGTCGGCACTCGGCTTTCATCCTGATCGATACGACCCGGGATGATGGCCGCCTTTATGGCATCGACCGCCCGCCACGCTTCGTGAACATCGTCTGATCCATGCCGCCCCAGGCGGCCGGTTCAACCGTTCACGGACATCAAACATGAAAACACTGCTTCTCGGAGGCGTGTGGCACAGGGATTCTACCCGCCACATCGTCGCCACCCTGCTGCTTGCCAGCCTGTCTTTGCTGCTCTTCGCCCATGGGGCGGCGGCCCATGCCGTTGCCGAAGGCGACAAAGGCTATATCCAGGAGATCTCGGGGGTCCACATCATCCCCTTCATCTATCTGGGCGCCAAGCACATGGTCACGGGCTATGACCATCTGCTCTTCCTCTTCGGTGTGATCTTCTTCCTCTACAGGCTGAAGCACATCGCCCTCTATGTCAGCCTGTTTGCCATCGGGCATTCCACCACGATGCTGCTCGGCGTCTACTTTGGCTGGAATGTCAGCGCCTATCTCATCGATGCGATCATTGGGCTTTCGGTCGTCTACAAGGCGCTCGACAATCTCGGCGCCTTCCAGCGCTGGCTCGGCTTCCAGCCGAACACCAAGGTGGCAACACTCGTCTTTGGCCTGTTCCACGGGCTTGGTCTGGCGACCAAGATCCTCGAATACGACATTGCCGAGGACGGGCTGATCCCCAACCTGCTCGCCTTCAATGTCGGCGTCGAGATCGGCCAGCTCATCGCGCTCGCCATCATCCTGATTGCCATGAGCTACTGGCGCAAGACCTCCGGCTTCCTGCGCCATGCCTATACCGCCAATGTCCTGATGATGACCGCCGGCTGGCTGCTGTTTGGCATGCAGATGACCGGCTACTTCGTTTCCTGAACCTCAGAGGAATAAACCATGTTCAATTCTCAAGCTCCCAATCCCGACGACCTCCCGTCCTCGGCACAGCTCGTCAAGTCAACAATCATTTCCGTCATCGCCGCAGGCGTTCTCCTGGTCACCGTGGTGATGCCCTCGGAATATGCCGTGGATCCGACCGGACTTGGCGCCGTCATGGGCCTGACCGAGATGGGCGAGATCAAGGCGCAGCTTGCCGAAGAAGCCGAACTCGACCGCATCAAGGACCAGAATGCAGGCGAGAGCCTCATTGCTCCGCAGCCGGCACCCGGATCACAAGAAGGATCGAACCTTCTTGAGCGTATCATCCGCGAATTCGGCATCTCCGCGGCCTATGCGCAGGATGCCGTGCGTCAGGACGAGGTTTCGATCACGCTGCAGCCTGGCGAAGGTGCTGAGGTCAAGCTCGTCATGCTCAAGGGCGCCAAGGCCAACTATAGCTGGACCGCCAATGGCTCGAAGGTGAACTTCGACACCCATGGTGACGGTGGCGGCGAAAGCATCAGCTACGAGAAGGGTCGCGGCGTTGCCGAGGACACTGGCGTTCTGGAAGCTGCCTTCGACGGCAATCATGGTTGGTTCTGGCGCAACCGGACCGGCGATCCCGTGACGGTGACGCTGAAGACCGACGGCGCCTATAGCGACATCAAGCGGGTGATGTGAGATGTCAGATGCCGGCGGATCGCTCCGCCGGCATCCTCGTTTCGTTTGATGGCTAGGTTATCACATTTGATGTCCTGGCATGATCCCGGAGTAGGCCAATGCCATCCACACCGCCATCGCGATCATCATCAGGTTCTCGGTGAGTGAGATGAACCCGAGCGGTACGTTGCTCGATCCACCGACGCAGGCGCATTTCAGCTCACGCTTGTCGATGTAAACGGCCTTGAAGACCGAAGCTGCGCCAATGCCACCAATGAACAGAGCCACGGGAACGGACAGCCAGTTCGCGATGCCGGCGACCATCAGGACGCCCGCGAGTCCTTCGGCATAGGGATAGATATAGCTGTATGGCACCCACCGCTTCGCGAGCAGATCATAGTTCAGGAACATCGTCGCGAAGGTTTCGACATTTTGAAGCTTGAGCATGGCCAGAACGACCATCGAGAAGGCGATGAACCATTCGGCTGCCTTGATGGTGAAAGGCGTCCCGAGAACGGCGTAGCTTGCTGCCGTTGCCATCAGGGCAGTCAAGACAAACAGCACGACGACAGGCCGATAGGTCGTCGCCTTGGGATCTGCAACCGGCTTTCCGAAGTGCCGCCGCAAATCGTCATAGCCTCCGATACGGCTTCCGCCGATAAAAACCTGGGGCGTTGTCTGGACGTCATGCTCCTGCTTGAACTCGTCCGTTTCCGCGCGCGTTTTCAGATGATGGTCTTCGACCTCGTAGCCTGATCGCTTGAGCAGGTCCTTGGCTTTCAGGCCGTACGGGCACGTATGCTCCGCAGTCACCATCCGGTAGAGGACGGCTTTCTTCGCTGTGGTCGAGGGTGTTACTCTGTCCAACATTTCACGTCTCCTTTGGCTTGTGAAACAGTTGGCAAGACCATAGGTTCCGTACCATGGTACGGAGTCAACACCCCATGGACATGACAATCGGAAAATTTGCATCAGCCGGCGGCGTCGGCGTGGAGACGGTCAGGTTCTACCAGCGCAAGGGTCTTCTGAAGACCCCTAAGCGTCTTGAGGGTGGCAGGCGCTATGGAACTGAGGATCTGAGGCGTCTGCAGTTCATCCGGCAGGCCCAGACCGCTGGTTTTACGCTGGAGGAGATACGAGAACTGCTCGAACTCGATGCAGGAGATGACAGGGAGCGGGCACGCGAGGCAGCAAAGGCGCGGCTAATCGCGCTGGAAACGCGGATCGCCCAACTCAATCGGACCCGCGACGCGCTCCAGCGCCTGGTTGCAGAGTGCTCATCTGGGAAGAGCGGTCCGTGCCCGATCCTCCAGTCGTTCGGACTGTAGCCTGCAAAAGCAGCAGTTCCTGTCAGTCTGGCTTGAATGACTGATAAACATACATCTCACCCCCATCGCGCGGAATTGCGATGACGTCGTAGGGTTCCGGCGAACCGCCCATGCCAAGCGAACCCAATGGCATTCCTGCGACTGCGAGCCCGGCCAGGGGTGGTCGTTCATCGAGCAACCTTCTCACGGCATCGATCGGCACATGTCCCTCGAGGAAATAGCCTTGTACTTCCGCTGTGTGGCAGGCTCGGACGGACAGCGGAACCTTGAAGCGCTGTTTGACCTGATCCATGTCCGGTACCTCAACAGCGCGAACTGAGAAGCCCGCCTTGGTAAAGGCATCGCCCCATGATGAGCAGCAGCCACAATTGGGATCCTTATGAAGGATGACCGATGGCGCTGCGGCGAAGCCAGTGGCGGGTGTCATAGCCACCGTGGCAGCCACAACCAAAAACTGTCTGCGTCTCATTCTCTCTCCTGCGACCTTCGGTTAGCCCCCCCAAAAAATGAAGGGAGATGCACGGCAGGGCTCCAGACAGTTGATGACCTGATCTTGGCACGGCGATGGCGTGACATCTTTGCCCCAAGTCAAGGATCCTACCACTCTCCCTCGCGCGCTTCCGAGATTAGAACTTCCCCTGCGCGGTGGTCCCGTCCGGGGTGATCACCTGGATCGCACCCTTGACACCCGGATTGACCGGAACGGGCGAAGTCCCCGTGAGGCGGTTGCCATCAGCAGCAGACAGCGCAAACCGACGAACAGCGCCGTCGATCAAAAGGATTGCATTGCCTGTGTGTCCGGTTGCCGAGACAGGCTGGTCTGCAGCATCGAACAGATAGACCGTCACTTCAGTCGTTCCTGTCGCCACGAGTTCGACATGGTGGTTTGCGCCTGCGTCAACCTTCAGGCCGCCATTTGGGCCGGGGCGTGGCGCGTGTGCATAGGCTGGCAAAGCTGTCATGCAGAAGACGAGGGAAAGGGCGAGCAGACTGCGACGCATGGAATTCTCCTGGTAGGACTTAAAAGGCTTCAATGGTTTGTGTGGACGTTCCGGCGGGTTGCACCGCGTCCCTCACTTGAGTGCGAGCCTGCTCGACGAGGCGCTCCAGTGGCTTGCGGCCGTATTTCAGGAACAGCGTCGGCGTGAGAAGCGTGTCGAGTACGGTCGCTGTCACCAATCCCCCGAAGATCGTGATCGCGACCGGGTGGAGGATTTCCTTGCCAGGTGCGGTCGCATCGATCATCAGCGGGATCAGGGCGACACCCGCAGACAGGGCCGTCATCAAGACCGGGGTCAGACGTTCCAGTGAGCCCCGCACGACCAGTTCCTTGCCGAACGGTAGATCTTCCTGGATCGCGAGGTTGATGTAGTGGCTGATCTTCAGGATGCCATTCCGTGTCGAGATGCCGGTCAGGGTGATAAAACCAATCATCGAGGCAACAGAAAGCGGCTGGCCGGCAATCCAGAGCGCGGTGACCGAGCCGATCAAGGCCAGCGGCACGCTCGCCATGATGATCGAGACGAACAGCACCGAGCGATAGCGGGAATAAAGGATCGCAAACACCATCGTCAGCGAGATGATGGAGAGGAGGCCGATGGTCCTCATCGATTCCTCCTGCGCCTGGAAGGTGCCTTCAAGGCTGACGAAGAAGCCGGGTGGCAGGGTCGAGGTCGCGATCACCTTTCGGATCTCGGCAATGACCGTGGCCATGTCGGCTTCGCCGTCGGTATTGGCAAGGACCACGACGCGGCGCTTGCCGTTTTCGCGCAGGATCTGGTTGGGGCCATCCGTCTCACGGACTTCTGCGATCTGGCTAACCGGGATCCAGCCTGCAGGCGTTTCAATGAGGAGATCCGATAGCCCCTTGGTACTGCGGGTCTCGTCCTCGAGACGCAGCACGACGTCGAACCGCTTGTTGCCGTCAACGATGCGGGACACGACCGTCCCGTTCGACAGGCGCTCAAGCTGCTCGGTCACGGCCGCCGGCTGGATGCCGTAAAGGGCAGCCCGCCGGTAATCGACAATGACCTCGAGATGCGGGATGCGAACCTGCTTTTCGACCTGCAGGTCGACGATCCCAGGGATCTCAGCCAGCTTGCCACGAAACTCCTCGGCAAAGCCGCGGATGCTGTCGAGATCCTCACCGAAGATCTTGAGTGCGATCTGCGCTCGCACGCCCGACAGCATATGATCGAGGCGATGGGAGATGGGCTGGCCGACATTGGTCGCGACGGGCAGGACCGAAAGTCGCGAGCGGATATCGGCAATGATCTCGTCCTTGGACCGACCGTCTGCAGCGAGCGCCACTTCGATTTCGGACGAGTGGACGCCCTCTGCATGTTCGTCGAGCTCGGCGCGTCCCGTGCGACGGCCCACCTGCTCGACCTCGGGCACTTCCATGATCAACCGCTCTGCGATCAGGCCGACCCGATGGCTCTCGGCAAGCGAGATGCCGGGGTTAAAGAGCATGCTGATCGTCAGTGTCCCTTCATTGAAGGGCGGCAGAAACGAGCGCGGCAATTGGGTGGCAAACAGAACCGCTGCAACGACACCCGCGACCACGGTCGACATCAAGATCTTCGGATGGCGGAATGACCAGTCGAGCAGCCGACGGTTGGCGCGTTTGAGAACCCGCACGACCACGCCCTCATGCTCATCGAGACGCTTCAAGCCCGGCAGCATGTAGTAGGCCATGACGGGAGTCAGCGTGATCGAGACCACGAGAGAAGCGAGGATGGAGATGATGTAGGCTTGGCCGAGCGGCGCAAAGAGCCGTCCCTCGATACCTGACAGGGCAAACAAAGGCACGAAGACCAGAACAATGATCATCGTTGCGTAGACGATGCCCGAGCGGACTTCCTGACTTGCCGAGACGACGACATCGAAGACTGATCGCGGGTTGCCCTTTTCCCGGTTCTCCCGCAGCCGCCGGAAGATGTTCTCGACGTCGACGACGGCATCGTCGACCAGTTCGCCGATGGCGATCGCCAGACCGCCAAGCGTCATGGTGTTGATCGACAACCCGAGCAGATGAAAGACGATTGCGGTGACCAGAATGGATACCGGAATAGCCGTCAGCGAGATCGCTGTCGTCCGGGTATTCAGGAGGAAGACGAACAGGATGACAGCAACAACGACGATTGCCTCGGCGAGAACCTTCTGCACGTTTCCGATCGAGGTTTCGATGAAATTGGCCTGGCGGAAAAGGACCTGATCGGCTTTCACGCCCGCGGGCAATGTGGCGCTGATTTCGCTAAGGGCTGCCTCGACTTCGCGGGTCAATTTGACAGTGTCGATATCAGGTTGCTTTTCTACCGAAACGATGACGGCAGACTGCCCCTGGTAACCGGCATCTCCGCGCTTCAGGCGCGGTGCGAACCCGACTTCGGCAACCTGCCTCAGGAGAACCGGCTGGCCATCGACGCTGGCAACCACCACGCTCGCCAGATCCTTGATGTTTTGAGTACGACCGACATTGCGGATCAGGAACTCGCGGCTGTACTGGTCTGTGAAGCCGCCTCCGGTGTTGGAGCCGAACTGCGCAAGAGCCTGTTCAATCTGTTCGAAGGACACGCCGAGTGCCCGCATGGCGGCGGAGTTCGGAGATA
Source organism: Rhizobium sp. AAP116 (assembly GCF_001295785.1). Lineage (NCBI taxonomy): Bacteria > Pseudomonadati > Pseudomonadota > Alphaproteobacteria > Hyphomicrobiales > Rhizobiaceae > Rhizobium > Rhizobium sp. AAP116. The sequence continues at coordinate 68,787 of NZ_LJIB01000007.1, read as the reverse complement.
CGCGATACTGGCGCACCTCGCCCCCGATCGGAATGACCTGCGCAACGCCGGGAATACTCAGGATGCGCGGACGGACGGTGAAATCGGCCAGTTCCCGCAACTCCATGGCCGAAATGGTTTCAGGCCCGGTCACAGCAATCAGCATGACCTGACCCATGATCGAATTGATCGGTCCCATCTGCGGCACGACATTGGCGGGCAATTGCGGCTGCACGAGTGACAGACGCTCGGCGATCTGCTGGCGGTTGCGATAGATATCCGTGTCCCAGTCGAATTCGACATAGATAATCGAGAGACCGACGCCCGAAGTCGAGCGGACACGGCTCACACCGGGAAGGCCGTTCATCTGGGATTCGAGCGGATAGGTAACGAGCTGTTCGACCTCCTCCGGTGCGAGCCCCTCGGCCTCCGTCATGATCGTGACGGTCGGCCGATTGAGATCTGGGAAGACATCGACGGGCAAACGCGTGGCCGTGAACGCCCCGTAGATCATCAGGACGGCGGCAATCGCCAATACGAAGAGGCGGTTCTTGAGTGACTGGGTGACGAGAAAATTGAACATCGGAGCCTCAGCGGATCTGGTTCAGGAGTTCGGCACCCTGTGTGACGATGCGTTTTCCGGCTTCGACCCCGGACACGATGAGAAGACGATCGCCATCCAGCGGCTCGGTACGGACTTCCCTCGGAACGAAACGTTCAGCGTTGGTGTGTTCATAGACGAGCGACTGGCCGTTTGAGGCACGCAGCACGCTCGTGCGCGGAACAGCGATGCCTGCACGCTCTTGCGTGGTCGACGACAAGACGGTCAGCAATTGCCCGGCGCGAATACCATCAGGCGTCTCCTCGACGCTGAAGTGTATGGGGATCGCCTGATTACGATCGGCAAGGCCGCTTCCTCGATAGGTGAGCTCGGCGGTCCGGCCGTCCATGAACTTGCCTCTGGCCATACCAGTGACCGAATGCGCGTCGAAGCTCAAAGCTTCAACCCAGTAACGGCTGGGATCGATGATCTGGAAGATGATGGTGTTGGGCTCTGCTATCTGTCCTGCAACGGCCTGGGCCGCAGCGATGACGCCTGATACGGGTGCGGTCAGTTTCTCAGCCGCCGTCGGTGCCTGTTCCAGATTGGCGCGCCGTGCCTTCAGGCCCTGGAGTTCCAGTGTTGCATCCTCGATCTCGGCGCGCGCCACCACCGATTGAAGCCGCTCGAAGCGTTGCAGCTTTCGTTCGACCAGCATGATTTCTTGGTCGAGCTCTCGGGCCTGCTGCTGCTGGCTCGTCAGATCAGCGGCACTGAGTGAGGGCTGGACCAGCGCCAGCACATCGCCAGCGGCGACACGCGTGCCGAGTTGGGGGAAGCCGCCGGGCGGCGGTAGAAGCCTTCCCGACACGGATGCCTGGACATAGCCGGATGTCGTTGGGTCTGGGATGATACGCGCCGGCAACTCGACGGTACCAGAATGGGCGGCCTGTTCCGTGAAAATCGTGCGGATGGCAAGGATGCGCTGGGTTGTCTTCGGCACGAAAATCGAACCATCGGCAAAACGCTGGGCGACATCCCGTTCGGCTGCTTGCGCCGTGAGTGCTGCAGGACCAGCGGCCTCGGACTGCGGTGCTCCGGCAAGCACGAGGGCTGCCGCGATCGCAGCGACAGATGCGGCAGGTTTGCGGCGGCGGAAGAGTGCAGCAAGGAGAAGCCCGACCACGATACCGCCACCGCCGACGGCCCACAGTGTCATGTCCTGTCGCTGCAGCCGCGCGCCCACGTCCTGCGCAAAAGCCGAACTGATCAGGAAACCATCAGCGGCAGCCACTGGCACGGCGCTACTGGCCATCTCGGGGATCACCATGGTGACTGTCAGGACGTCGAAGACGTCTCCGGCCATCACGGTGATGGCAAGATCATACGAGCCGGGATTTGTCAGCCATGGCGCATTCGCCACGTAGGTCCCCTCGCCCGCAGGTTCGACTGTCAGCGTTCCTGAAGGGCCGTCAATTTCAAGCATCGCACCGTCGACCGGTTCATTGCCCTTGAAGCTGTCGAGGAAGATTTCCAGCCGCTCTCCGCGCGCTACAGCAACCAGCTCGAGATCGGCCGTCGAAGCGTCGGCGCGCGGTGCGATCGTGGTGGAGACAGGCGGAGGCGGAGCGCCGTGATCATGGCCCTCATGGGCCGCAGCGGAGGATGCAGCAAGTCCTGTGATGGAAAGGCAAATTCCAGCGAGGACAGAGGCGAATCGGTCGACCATCGTAACCCTGAGCAAAAGTTGATTTGCTTCGGTGTAGCTGCGCCTCTTTGTCCGTCGATGTCCCGATTGTTACAGAATGTTTCAGGATGATTTTGGCGAGTCCTTCGGGAGGATGACACTGACGACCAGCCCTCCCGTTTGACCGTTCTCCAGGCGAAGCGTACCGGAATGCCCGTCAATGATCGCCTGGGCAATCGGGAGGCCGAGCCCGAAACCGCCAGTTTCAAGGTTCCTGGACGGCTCGAGCCGAACAAAGGGAGAAAGGGCTCGTTCGATGTTCTCTGCTGCGATGCCGGGGCCTTCATCACTGATTGTGACGACAACTTCGGACTGCCGGTCGATGACCTCGACCCGCGCCCTCTCGCCATATTTGAGTGCGTTCTCGATGAGATTGGAGAAGGCTCGCTTGAGCGCCAGCCGACGCCCCGTGATAATTGCATGAGCAGCACCGGAAAGCTCGACGGATGCGCCGCGATCGACCGCATCATCGACGAGAGTTTCAAGGATCGCGACGATGTCGATCGGCTTCAGTTCCTCGTCGCTACGATCACCGCGCAGGAAAGACAGCGTCTGATCGAGCATCCGCTCCATCTCAGTCAAATCCTCGGCCATTGCGTCGCGCGCGACACCATCGGCCAGATCCTCGGCTCTGAACCGCAGTCGTGTGATCGGCGTCTTCAAATCATGCGAAACGGCTGCGAGTGCTTGGGTGCGATCTTCGATCAATCGCTCGATGCGCCGTTGCATGTCGTTGAAGGCGACGGCCAGTTCAACCACCTCCCGCGGACCCTTTTCCGCAACGGGCACGACGGTCTTGCCTCGATAGAAATCCTTGGCCGCGGTAGCGACAGCAGTCAGAGGACGAGTGAACCAACGCACCAGAAGCATGGAGACGATGATTGCCCCGAGAGCCATCAAGGTCGTCGAAACCAGCATTCCTCCCGGCGGCGGCACTTTGCGGTCCCAGGAGACCAGATTGACGTTGATCCACGACGCATCGGGGAGCTTGATCGACACGACTGCCAGATGCGGATCATCACCTGCCTGGTTATCCGGCCCGATAATGAGACCGTCCTCGGCAATCTCTGGAGCAAGTGCTCGAAGGTTGCGACGAAGTAGTTCCCAGTTCTGACCAGCGGTATCGCCCTCAACCGCATAGGAAGTGGAACCCCAATGGGCGTCTATCGAACCGCCGGAGAAGTCGTGCGCGACATTCTCCCGTTCTTCGACCGGCGCACGCATGACGGATCGTTTGATTGTCAGTAGCTGGTCTGCAAGCCGGACTTCGTTTGCAAGGTCCAGTTCCTGTTCCAGGCTCTGGTGGTAGGTGAACAGGCTGCCGAAATGGACGAGCGAGATGCCAAACAGCACGACGAGGGCTGTCCGCAGTCTCAGGCTGTCTATCGACCGCCACCAGCCTTGTAACCGTGTTTCGGAACGACCATCAGGCACGGACGACATCCGTCGCAAAGAGATAGCCCGCGCCGCGCACCGTTTTGATGAGATCCTCACGCCCGTCGAGCTTGCGACGCAGGCGGCTGACCTGAACGTCGATAGACCGATCATAGCCTTCGATCGCACGATTGCGGGCTGCGTCCAGCAGAAACTCGCGGCTGAGAACGCGTTGTGGCGCTTCGAGAAACGCGAGCAGCAGGTCATATTCCCCCGTTGAAAGATCCACGACCACGCCGCTCGGTGCGGTCAGTTCACGTTTCATGGTGTCGAGCGACCATCCAGCAAAGGTGAAGCTCCGCCCGGCACGCTCATTCGCCGGGTTACCAGTCGTGCGGGTCCGCCTTAGCACGGCACCGATGCGTGCCAGCAATTCGCGAGGATTGAAGGGTTTGGGCAGATAGTCGTCGGCCCCGACCTCCAGACCGATAATGCGATCCGTCTCGTCACCCTTGGCCGTCAGCATGATGATCGGGACGGACGAAGTGCGACGGAGCTCACGGCAGATCTCCAGCCCGTTCTTCCCCGGGAGCATGAGGTCGAGCACGATGAGATCGACCGACAAGCGTTTCAGGGTCTCAGACATCTCGACCCCGTTACGCGCCGTGTGAACGCGAAAACCGTTTGCCCGCAGAAACTTTGCCACCAGGATCAGGATCTGTCCGTCATCGTCAACGATCAGGATTTCGGCTAAGGCATCCAAGGGTATTCTCTCCGCAAGTCCATTCTTAGAGCAGCCCTCTCATTTAGCAGAGGGCTGCGCTGCAGTTTGTGTCGAGAAGGTAACAGATTGTTTCGCGAGCAGTAGCCTACACAGGAAAACCGACACATTTAGCCTTTGGACATCATGCCTCGAACGGCTGCTTCTGCGCTATTGTGTTGCAAGCCGAACGTCTGAAATGAAGGCGCACAGACGATATGACACTTCTTGGATTCACGTCCGCTTTCGGGCACCTCAGGCGGTGGCCTCCACATCCGACATGGAGGCGCATAGCGAAAATCATTCCCGCAAGGGAGCAGTCCGATGCTTGGGTGCCGAATGGCGAGAGCCGACATCCAAACACCTGGCGATTGGTCCTAGTTCGGCCCATATCGGAATGTCGTTATGGGATTAAGGCTGATGGCGGGGCGCTTGGCCTCCGACCTTTTCAAAAGTGCTGAACTGGAATTTTTGCACCGTTCCCCATGGGGTTGTGTGTTCATGCCGCCGCGTCGTAGCGAGCCTAAACTGTTCCCCAAGAACAGCTTGCAAGCTCTCCGAATCGTAACGGGCAACGGGCAAGCCGCTGCATTTCTCTGGCCCATCCATTGCGAAGGTGCCGATCACGGCTTTGCCACCGATTTTGAGAGCCCGTGCCAGCAGGCGAACATAGGCTTGCTGATCGACGACTGTTGTCAGGAAATGGAAGGCGGCTCGATCATGCCAGAGATCATACTCGCGGTCAGGCGTCCATACGGTCACATCCGATACAACCCATTGCACATGAGCCGTGTCTGCCAGTCGGGACTTGGCTGCCCCGAGGGCCGCGCTAGAAAGATCAAGAACGCTAACGTGGGCCTGACCGGCATCCACAAGCGCATCTACCAACCGCGACACACCACCACCAATGTCGATTACTGACATTCCTGGCATCAGTCCCGCTTCATGCAGCAGCGTCAGCGATAGGTCCGGGGCCTCCTCATACCAACTGACTTCGGTGTCAGACTTGGTAGTGTATACTCCTTGCCAATGCGTCTGTCGGTCTTGTCTTGCCATTAAATCACCCCTATTCGGCATGTGAGTCTACCAGATATCGGTCCATCCAGTCGTGAAGCTTTTACGAAGCCGCCGTTCCCCAAGGGAATCATCCGGCTGCTTTTGGCGCACAGGCGACGTGCGCCGCCACAGAGCTATGTCCGCTCTCGGGCATGAGCGATGACGATCTCTCCGACCGAACTGGAGGCGCAAAGCTGCCACGCGAACATGCCCGCCTCACCCCCGGTTTGGCGTCATTGGCGACCTGATGCACAAAAAACTATGGCCAAGCCGAAATCGGCAATGGATGACCGCTGCGGCCGTGAGGGGATGGTCCGCTTCGGTCGGACGAACCACAGAAGCAGATGTCACATTTCAATCTCCAACTGGATGGAAGTGCCAGCCGCAGGAGGCATGGTAGTCAGGTCTCAGCCTCTGCGAACGCCAAGGAATAGCGAATAGGAACAATCCAGCTTCGAAACCATTGGCGAATGATGGAACCTTCCGAGGTTGCGTCCTGAAGCTCTCCTTCGATCCTGGAAAACCATGACCCTGCTTGTTCTCTACGTCGCAATTGCGATCTCTATCTCGTTTGTATGCTCGATCCTCGAAGCTGTATTGTTGAGCATCACGCCGAGCTACACTGCCACGCTCGAAGCGACACAGCCGGAGACAGCCCGCAAGGTGAAGATGCTCAAGGACGATGTCGATCGCCCCTTGGCAGCCATCCTCAGCCTGAATACCGTCGCCCACACTGCGGGTGCGGCCGGAGCGGGTGCACAGGCGGCCCATGTCTTTGGGGATGCGGCGATCGCGGTTTTTTCGGCCGTGCTGACGCTGCTAATCCTGGTGCTTTCGGAGATCATTCCAAAGACGCTGGGTGCGATGTACTGGAGAGCATTTACGCCGCTGGCCGCGCGCATCCTGCCGCCGATGATCTGGTCCATGTGGCCATTGGTGAAGATGTCTCAGCTCATTACCCGTCTGCTGTCGCGCGGCAGACCGCAGCCGCCCGTCAGCCGCGACGAGATTGCGGCAATGGCCGACATCGGCCATCGCGAAGGTGTCATCGACAAGGGGGATTCCAAGGTCTTCCGCAACCTTCTGAAGTTTGATCGGCTTACCGTCGCTGACATCATGACGCCGCGCACTGTCGTTTTTGGCCTCGAACAGATGTCCACGATCGATGCGGTGATAGCGCGCAAGGCCGAACTGAAGTTCTCTCGCATCCCGGTCTTCGACGGTTCGATCGATCAGGTCACAGGCTTCGTGCTCAAGACAGACATTCTCTATGAAGCCGTGGACGGAAAGGGCGGCACGCGCCTGCAGGACATGAAGCGCAATCTGCAGGCGGTCACAGAGGCGATGCCACTGGAGGAGCTTTTCGATTTTCTCATCCACAAGGACCGGCACGTCGCTCTGGTTGTCGATGAATTCGGAGGAACTGCCGGCATCGTGACCCTGGAAGATCTGATCGAAACGCTGATCGGCGAAGAGATCGTCGATGAGCTCGACAGCATAGCGGATCTTCAGGCCCATGCCCGCCAGAAATGGAGCGACCGTAACGTCAAGACTTAGCGCGCCTGGAAGAGGTTCCAGTTCACCGCAACGATCCCGGACGCCATCCGCCGCCCGTCAAGCTTGCGTAGAGCTTTTTGGGGCTTTCGGGGTCCAGAAGGTCGTTTTCTGCCAAGGTCTCCTCGAAGGCGCCGACCTCGTCAGGCACATAAGGCCGCAGCGTTTTTCCTGGCCCAAGCAGGCGATCGATCGCTTGCACGAACGACCCTTTCGCCAAGGCGATGGCGTCTCGGATCGCATGCGGCTCGGTCGCAAGATGCTCGGCCAAAAGCTCCGTCCGGATCGTCTCGATTACCGATGCGGTTGCGCCCGCCCTGTCGTCAGATGGGGCCTCGATGGCAACGTCACATTCGGAATCAAACCCCATCGAGCGGTTGTTGAAGTTGGAGGACCCGACACGCAGCAGCCGATCGTCGATAATCGTGATCTTCGCATGCACGTAGATCGGGCTTCCCTTTTCGGTGACTGGCGTGAAGATGCGAAATCTGTCGTGGTGGTCGGCAGCGCCTACGAGTTGGAGCAGACGTGCTCGCGCCGTGTCCATGGTTTTGGATTCCAGATATCCATCTGCGGATTCCGGGTTGATCACAATGATCTCGGGCCCCTCCGGCTCCTGCAGGCGGGCTGCCATGGCATCGGCAATCCGGCGCGATGCGAAATACTGGCTCTCGCAATAGATGATGTCTTTCGCGGCTGCGATTGCGTCGAGATAAAGCGTCTCGATTTCCCGGACCTCGGATTGATCACGATAGGCCGGGAGCGTGCGCGCGATTGCAACCTCGACATCCCTGAGCAGCACCTGGACTGCCTCCGGCCACAGAGGATCGCTGCGGTTGGGCTCGGGTAGTTTTTCGCCGGTGGCGGCAAACCATCGCTCGCGGGCGACATCCCCCAGCAGTTTTGCAACAAGCCCGCTGAGAACAGATGTCGCATCGTGCCAAGGGCCATGGGGCTTGCCATTCGGCATTTTGCGACGCGCATCCTCATCAAGATGCCAGCGCGTGTCCCAGCGCTCGGTGGTGATATCGATCCCGCCGCAGAAGGCCAGCACGTCGTCGATGACCACGATCTTCTGGTGATGGGCGGAGGCTGGCGGGTGCGCGCCATCCAGCTTGAAGTGGATATTGGAAGAGGACATGAGGTTGAGGAGACGGAAGGGCATGGTTCCCCGTCCCAGGGATGTGAACAAGCCCAGATCCCATTTGAGGATGTGGACCTGCAGATCGGGACGGGTCTTGCCGATCCACTTCAGAAACCGTCCCAGCTTGTTCGGCCCCTCGAGACTGGCGCCCTCCGGCTCGAACTCGATCCGGGTGTCGAAATCCCAGCCGATCAGGTAGACCACCTGCCGAGCTTCGAGGATGGCCTGCTTGACGGCAACGAAATAGTCTTCGGCGTCGAAGATGACGCCGAAGCGATCTGCGCGCGCCTTCTTCCAGCAGTTGCGACCTGATTGCAGGATGCTCGATGTCATGCTTCGCTCATTCTGTCCTTGACGAAAGAAGAGGCGTGATCGCCCCTTCTTGTGAACTTGGATTTCTGGGAACGAGCCAGTCACGGCGCCAGATAGATCGTCACTCGTTTTTCGGAACTCAAGCCACTCTCTGCGTCTGCGAGTTCCGCTCCGATGACATCGCTTGCAGCGACGCCCTCGCTGCGCATGGCTGTGTAAAACAATGCGCTGCTCTCGATCGCTGCCTGCAAACGCGAGACGTCGGACTCTCGCTTTGCAAGCTCCGGCGCCACCATGTCTATGATGTCCGGCTTCAGCGCAACGAAGTGGAAGCGATTGGCGCCAAAGACCATCTTCACTTCCTCGGCTGTTTCTCTGGCCCGTTGAACGGCTCTTAGCGCCTTTTCAGCGACCCGCGTGCTGTCCGTCTCCCGGGCGTCGATTTTGTATCCGAACAGCTTGGCCGGATCTTCTCCTGGATAAGGGGCCGACTGTGCAAAGGCTTGTGACGCTGCAGCCGAACTGGCGAGGGCGACCAACAGTGCAATGGCCTGACTGTGTTTCATTTTCTGCTCTTTCCTTTCATATCATCGCTCTTCTCTGCGCCTGATGTCGGATGCAGTGGTTCTTGGCGCGATGACAAAGCAATTTTCCACTCTTCCAGATGGGCAGGTGCGACGCGCCAAAGGTCAGGCTCTGGAAGAGGTAGGCCCATGTCTTCCATGGTGGAGGCAATGTGCCGGCGAACATCGGATGTGGTTTGCTTGTAATCGGACCTGAGTGAATCCGTCCAGAAACCGATGTTCATTGTGATCGCATCGGCAGCCAGTTCATCGATCCGAACCGTCACCGGGCGGTCGTCAAGCACACCCTGTACCGAAGCGACAGATCCGCGCAAACGCTCGACGAGAGTGTCGAAATCAGTGTTGTATCCGACCTGAAGCAGAACATTGCCGCGACGGATCGGATCTGCGGTGTTGTTGACGATACGCGAAGTGAAGACTTCGGCATTGGGCACCAGTGCCACGCGGCCATCATAGGTGCGGATCTGCGTTGCACGCAATTCGATCCGTTCGACAGAACCCTCCGTCGGTCCGACAACAATCTGATCCCCGATTTCGAACGGTCGAAGCGCCAGGATCAAAAGACCACTGACGAAATTCGACAGGATGTCCTTGAGCGCGAAACCGAGCACGAGACCCGTCAGGCCAAGCCCCGTCACCAGCGCGCCCGGACTGAACCCCAACGCATCAGCTGCAACAAGCACGCCAAGCAGAATGAGAGAGTAGTACGACAACTGCCGGATCAGGTTCTCGAGTGTTTTGTCCGCGATCCGGCGCTTGAAGAGAACGACGAGAACGCGATTGACACCCGAAGCAATCAGCAAGGTGGTGCCCATCACCAGTGCCGCGGCCAGCAATCGCGGAACAACGCTAACGACCGAATTCCAGGCCCGAGAGAGAACGGTTTGCAGGGCCGCGAGGGTGTCTGCGAAAAAACTGCCGCCGAAACCCTGACGGCGATCGACAGCATCTTGCAAACCCATTTCGATCGCATTTGCCCAACGGGCGGCCAGAGTGTCGATGTCGGTCAGACTGTCTTCCGCATCGATCGGCGAGACGGTCGTGATCCGAACACCTGCTACGACGATGACGCGCTGGTCTCCCGAAGCTTCGACGGCAGCCTTCGGCACAGTTTCGAGCGCCCTGACCAGAACGCCAAGGCGCTGCTCCACACGCCGAGCCCGTTCTTCGGCGCCAAGGGTATCACTCGAGCTGACAGAAAAAAGCGCGCGACCATCCAGCCTGACCGTCTCAGCGCCCTCCTGCGCCATGGCCCGATTTGCCAGAAGCAAGAGGAGCCCGAGGAACAGGGCGGCCATCAGCAGTCTGAACCGCCTGCCTGCGCCGGCAGTCTCAGGCATCAGAAGATCAGCATCAGGAGAAGAACCACCACGGCCAAGCCGATAAGAAATATGATGCCAATGGTGCCGCCGAGAAACTTGAGCATGAATAATCTCCTTTACCAATTTGAATGGAGGAAGCGGCGAGCCTTTCGAACTTCGCGTCCCATCGAGGGAACAGGTTCGGGGGAGACATAGTTCCCTCCCCAGGAACAATCGCTGTGTGCCGTCCAGCAAGATGCCGGTTGCTCAGATGGGGTTCAGCTCGACACTTTGCCCAAGACGCCAGACTGAAGGCCCTGATTGCCTTGCAGCCCAGAAGTGGCACGTCGGGATCCTTGAGACTGAACCGCCCCGGCTTTACCGAAGACCGTTTGGTTTAAGTTATGCGGCCATAGCTGGTGCTTCCGAGCGGAAACAAGTGCCGCTCTCCCGCAATGTTGACGTCAGCCCAAAGCCAGGGCCCAAAGATGGCATCCACGATCGCTCGCGGCAAAAAACAGAGGAAAATCAAAAGCTATATTTCTAATCCGTTGAAATCATGCGGGAATCCAGCTTATCCAGGCAGGCCGTTTCAAGTCCGTTTTTCCGCGGAAAACAGCGTCTGTTTATCACAGAAAAAAGACGTCTTCTCAACAACTTGTACAATGCTCGCTGCTGCTCGTCAGGTCATCTGTTGTGCTGAATGGGTGTCGCAAAATCGGCTGGGGACCCCCTACGCGCAAGCCTCTTTCAAAGACTTTGTTTCACCAAACCTGCTCAAACTGGCTAACGCGAGGACTTCGACTGGTGCCACAAAGTCCGCGTTTAGCCAGAAGAGCCCGACATCATTTCAGAGGCCTTGGCCCCAGATCTACAACGCAACGGTCAACGTCGGCGTAGTTGTCCGCAATTCGTCATCCGGACCCCTAGGCTCTAAAGATTGTTGAGGTGAAGCTGCAATAGTTCATCGTAGCAGGACTGGTTTGCGGCAAGAACCGGATGTCCGTTCAGGAACTCGGCACCGCTTCCAGGAAAGGCAAGGTTCCTGCCGCCGGCTTCGCGCACGAGGCAGAAACCGGCCATGCAATCCCACGCTCGCATATGCGGTTCGTAATACCCAACCAAGCGGCCGGCTGCGACATAGGCCAGCATCAGCGCCCCTGAACCATTGCGGATGAAATTTCCGCCCTTCGCCATGAGGCCGGCGATGATCGCACCGACTCGTTCGGGGGTGACGTAGTTGTTGCAGCCTATCCCCGTCATCGCATTCTGCAGATTGCGGCTGGGATCGAGGCGCAGGGACTTGTCATTCAGCGTCGCGCCGAAACCGAGCGCCGAGGCATAAAGCTCATCCGAGCATGGCACATGGATCACGCCAACAACTGGCTCCCCATCCCTTACGATCGCGACGGAAACACACCAGGTCGGCATGCCGTTTACAAAGGGGGCGGTGCCGTCGATCGGATCAACGACCCAGGTAAAGCCGGAGGTGCCCTCGTCATGGCCGAACTCCTCGCCTAAGAACCCGTCATTCGCATAGATTTCGGCAACCCGCTCCTTGAGGAAGGTCTCGACGTTGCGGTCGGCGATGGAAACCACGTCCTGTAGGTCGCGCTTCGTTTCGATCACCAGCGTGTCTCGACGATTGAAGTAGTCGAGCGCCATGGCTCCCGCTTCCACCGCCAGCGTCTTGGCCAGGGCGAAACGCGCTGCGAGTGCCGTATCATTTACTGTCATTCTGATCTTTCCTTGATCTTCTTGAAAATTCATCAGCCGTTGATGACGGCAATGCCACGGTTCTTGAACGCCAATGTGACGTCGCTCGTGGCGGCATGGGCATGATCAACGTCGTGATCGATGACGAAGAGCGTGCCAACATCGGTCTCGACCTCATATTCGACATGACCGCCGAGATAGGCAGAGTGCAGGACGCGGCCCCTCAGGCCCTCTGCGCCGGCAGAGCCGATCCGGATGGCACCGGGCCGCACGGCGAGTTTTGCAGGGCCTCGGCCCACCTTGGACTGCAGGCGATGCTCGAGATTGCTGACGCGCACCAGGACTTCGCGGCCATCGGATTGCACGACCTCGCAGGGCAGCACATTCGCCTCCCCCATGAAGTCGGCAATGAAGGGCGAGGCCGGCGCTTCGTAGAGTTCACGCGGCGCGCCCGACTGAGCGATCTCGCCGTCTTTCATCACGATGATCCGGTCGGAGACCGCAAGTGCCTCGTCCTGATCATGAGTGACATAGACTGCGGTAAAACCCAGGCGTTGCTGGAGATCGCGGATTTCGGTGCGGACGCGGCGGCGCAGACGTGCATCGAGATTGGAGAGCGGCTCGTCAAGAAGCAGCACCTGCGGCTCCAACACCAGGGCTCGCGCCACAGCGACGCGCTGCTGCTGGCCGCCCGACAATTCTGCCGGAAGGCGATGCCCCATGCCGGCGAGGCCGACGAGCTTGAGGCCTTCCTCGGCCTTCTCACGCGCCTCCTTCTTGGCCAAGCCGGACGACTGCAGTCCGTAGGCGACGTTTTCGAGCGATGTCATATGCGGAAAGAGCGCATAGGACTGAAAAACCATGGAAACGTCGCGTTCGTTCGCAGGCAGCATGGTCACATCCTTGCCACCGATCAGGATCTTTCCAGAAGTCGGATGCTCCAGACCCGCCAGCATGCGCAGCGTCGTCGTCTTGCCGCAGCCGGAGGGACCAAGCAGGGTCACCAGCGTTCCGGGTTCGATGGTGAGTGAAAGATCATGGATGGCGGTAAAGGCGCCGAAGGTCTTGCGAACATTTTGGAAGGTGACGGATCCGGCGTTGACGGTGATCATGCGGTTTTCTCCTGACCGAGAGGAACGGGACTGTTGTTGCCGAGGCCGGCGACACGATTTTCGCGGCGGAGCCTGCGTTCGCCGACAAGGAGCTGGAAGCCGGCGATGATCGTGATCATCACGACGATCAGCATCGAGGAATAGGCAATCGCCACGCCGTATTCGCCATTCTCGACAAGGCCGACGATGTAGGAGGTCGCCATGTTGTGCTCGGCGCTGACGAGGAAGATCACGGCGCTGATCGAGGTGATGGCGCGCACGAAGGAGTAGACGAGGGCGGCTGTGATCGCCGGTCGCAGGAGCGGCAGGATGATCTTGCGGACCGTGCGGAAACTGTTCGCCCGAAGCGTCAGCGAGGCTTCGTCCAGGCTCTTGTCGAGCTGGCTCATCGCCGCGATCCCGCCGCGCACGCCGACCGGCATGTTGCGGAAGACGAAGCAGGCGATCAGGATCAGCGCCGAGCCCGTCATTTCGAGCGGCGGCAGATTGAAGGCCATGATGTAGCTGACGCCGATAACCGTGCCGGGGATGGCAAAGCTCATCATCAGGGCGAACTCGAAGAGGTTCCGGCCGGCGAATTTCTGCCGGACAATGATGTAGGCGGTCAGAAGTCCGACGGCTGCGGTCAACGGCGCGGAGATCAGCGAGATCTCCATGGTCGTCCAGAAGGAGTTCCAGGCAACGCCCGTCCAGGCGATCGAGCCGTTCTGGATGCTGACGGAAAAGGCTCGGGCGTAATGTTCGAGGGTCAGCGTATTGTCGAGGCCCCAGGTGGTCACGAAGCCTCCGACGAGGATCATGCCGTAAACGACGACGGTGAAGATCATCCACGGAATGACAATGGCATGCACGCCGACCGAGATGCCACGCGGCAGGGCAATATGGGCGCCACTGTCTCCCTTGCCGGTGACGGTCGCGAAGTTCTTGCCGGACAGCCAGAGGCGCTGGGCGAGAAAGGCTGACAGCGTGAAGAAGAGGAGGACCAGCGCCAGGACAGCGGCACGCGACGGATCGTTCTGGGAACCGACCACGGCGAAGAAGATTTCGGTCGAGAGTACGCCATTGCTGCCGCCAAGCACCAGCGGATTGCCGAAGTCGGCCATGCTTTCAATGAAGCCGATCAGGAAGGCATTGGCGAGGCCGGGCTTCATAAGTGGCAAGGACACCCGCCAGAAGGTCCGCCAGCGGTCAGCCCGCAACGTTTGCGACGCCTCTTCCATCGAGGGGCTGACGCCCTCGACGACACCGATCAGGACGAGGAACGAGATGGGCGTGAACGACAACACCTGCGCAATCCAGATGCCAGTCAGGCCATAGAGCCAGCGGCCAGGCTCGATACCGAACAGGCTCGACAGCGTCTCGGTCACCACTCCGGCACGACCAAAAAGCAGCACCAGTGCGAGGCCGATGACGAAGGGCGGCGTGATGATCGGCAGGACCGTCAGCAGCCGCAATCCCTTCTTGAACGGGAAGCGGGTGCGCGTGGCGACGAGCGCGAAAGCGAGCCCCAGCAGGGTGGAGGCCGACGCCGTCATAATGGCGAGCGTGAAGGTGCGCCAGGCGACGCCGCAGCGGCCATCACCGACCAAGCAGCTCAGGCTCCAGATGCCCGGATCCTGCAGGTTGCGGATGAAGTCGTCGGGCTTGAAGGAGCCATCGAAATCCTGGACGGCGGCCACCAGCATGCTGCCGATCGGATAGAAGACGAAGACGAAGACGAGAAAGACTAGCAGTGAAATAGATCCGACGACAAAGGCGTCGCCCTTCATCACTCCGCGCTCGACGAGACCGAAGGCGAACATGAGGACGAAGACGATGGCCATGGTGACGGCACCGGCACCCATGGAGGGTTGCCCGTCGGACAGCGGTCCGAAAAGGGCTTCGCTGATCCCCCAGGTCCAGCCGGAGAAACCGACCGCAAGTCCTTGGAGGCACAGGTAGACTAGGCCTGCTGCACCTGCCGCCGCAAAGAACGCACCACGGCGCATCGGATCGACAATAAAACGTGCCGCGAAACCGAGACCGAAGAAGAGGACGACACCGAGAAGCCAAAGGCGACCATGGCCTAACAACTGCAGGACGCCTGGCGCAGCGCTCTCCGTGAAAGGAAAGTCGCCGAGCCAATCAAGGCCGAAGAAGCCGGATTCCAGCCTGTACCAGGGAAGCAAAATGAAGGACGCGGCTCCGAACGCCAGCAACAGGTCCAGTCTGCGGTTGCCATGTCTCATGGTCGACCTCATTCAAAGAAATTAAGAAGAGAGCAGAAGGGGGTCGGCAGCCTAAAGGCTGCCGACAGTACGACGCAAAGATCAGTTTGCGACAGCGCCGATCTCACGATCCCAGCGCTCGAGCAGTGCCTTACGGCGTTCAGGATCGCCATAGGTCTTGAAGTCGTAGTCGATGAGCTTGATGTCCTCGAAGCGTGGGGCTTCCTTGGGGATCTCGGCGCTCTTGTTCGATGGAAGCTGGAAGGATTTGGCGTCCTTCATGCGCGACTGCACGTCAGGCTTCAGCGACCAATCGTACCAGACCTTGGCATTCTCCATGTTGCGGGCGCCCTTGACGATCGACATGGAGCCAATCTCGTAACCGGTGCCTTCGCAAGGTGCGATCGACTTGACGGGGAAGCCCTCGGAAGTCTGGGCCACCGCATCATGCATGAAGACGATACCGAGGCCGGTCTCGCCACGGGCAGCCGCCTTGACCGGCGCGGAGCCGGATTTGGTGTATTGCGAGATGTTGGCGTTCAGCGCCTTCAGGTATTCGAAGGCCTTGTCTTCACCCATGATCTGCACGAGCGAGGCAAGCGCTGTGTAAGCCGTTCCAGACGAATTGGGATTGGCCACCTGGATCTCGCCCTTCAGCTCGGGAGCAAGGAGGTCGGCCCAGCAAGTCGGTTCCTTGTAGCCTTTCTGCTTGAAGATCTCGGTGTTGTAACCCCAGCCGAGCGCGCCGGCGTAGACGCCGACGGTCTTGAAGCCCGAGCTTTCGGCCTGGCTCTTAGCCCAGTCCTGCAACTGGTCCAACATCGGCGACTTGTACTCTTCCGTCAGCCCTTCGGAAGCGGCCTGGAGATGAGGGTCGCCGGTGCCGGCCCACCAGAGGTCGGTCTTGGGGTTGCGGGCTTCGGCTCGGATCTTGGCATAGGCCTCGCCAGAGGACATGCGCACCATGTTGACCTTGATGTCATGGGCCTTTTGGAAATCGCCCTGCATCTGTTCGCAGATGACCACGTCGGCAGCGCAAATGAGGTTGAGTTCACCGGCAGCCAGAGCCGAACCCGCACTCAAGCTGGTGCCGGCGAAGAGTAGAGTGGAGAGTATTGTCAGTCGCATGGGTATCCTCCTGTTGCTTGCGTCTGATGGAAGTCGAGAAAAATGGACAAGCCTTCGGCGGTGATGCCGAGACGGCACCTTTTCAGCGGCGGTCCAGTTGTAGAAAAATCAGTTGGTCGGATTGATCTCGCTATCGAAGCGGCTCAGCAGTCGACTTCGCTGTTCGGGTGATCCGAAGGTGGCAAAATCATAGTCCACCATCTTGATCATCGAGATATCGGGAGCGGCGGGCGGCAGCACGGCCCTGGCATTGGATGGCACCTGGTTCTGGCCCGCGGCAGCGCCGGTCGCCTGCCCTTCCGGGCTCAGCGCAAAATCAACGAAGCGCCGCGCCTCCTCCAGATGGCGGCTGCCCTTGACGATGCTGACCGCTCCGATTTCGTAGCCGGTGCCCTCGCAGGGCGCGACGATGACGAGTGGAGCACCCGCTTCCTTTTGCGTGACGGCATCGTGCATGAAGGAGATGCCGATCGTGATCTCTCCCCTGCCCGCAGCCTTGACCGGCTCTGCTCCGGCCTTTGTGTATTCGGTGATATTACGTCCGAGTTCGCGCATATAGCCAAACGCCTCGTCTTCGCCGAGCAACTGCACGAGCGTCACAAGCGTTGTGAAGGCGGTGCCTGACGAATGCGGGTTTCCTGACAGGATATGGCCGCGATAGATCGGCTTGGCGAGATCCTTCCAGCAATTGGGTGCTGGCAGACCGGCAGACGCAAGAAGCTCCGCGTTGTAGGCGAAGCCGAGCGCGCCAGCATAGAGGCCGACGGATGTGCCGCCGGACAGAGAGAAGAAATTTCGTGCCCAGGGCAGAAGGTCTGCCTCCTGTTGGGGACGATGAGGTTCAAGGAGGCCTTCATAGGCGGCCTGAAGGTGCGTGACCCCAGTTCCGCCCCACCACACATCGACCGTCGGCGCATCCTGCTCGGCCCTGACGTAATCGAGTATCTCCCCGGTGCTCATCCGCGGCATGTTAATGGCCAGGCCGCTCCTCGCCTCGTAGGTCTTTTCCATGACGGCGCACCAGACCTCGTCGACACCGCAGAGAATGTTCAGCGTGTCTCCTGCCTGGGAACCAGTCGCCGTGGCCAAGGTCACAAGTACACCGGCGCCTATGGCGGTCAATAACTTCACGTCGTCCTCCCTTGGAACCTCCCCGTTCCAATGACCGAAGCATGTCCATATCGGCCCGGGCTGGCAACCCGGAGAATGGTTACCGATCTTTCACCGCGACGTCGTCACCCGTTGCAGAGATTGCAAATATTACAATTGTGACGTTTGCCGATAACCACCAAGTCTTTGGCGTTTTCGCCAGGCCCGGTTATGATACCCTCGGGAGGACTGCAACGTGTTGAACCAGAAGGTGAAAATTCTGATCGTCGAGGACGATCCGGATATGGCGGAGCTCATCTGTGATCTGGTGGAGGCAGAAGGCTGGATACCATTGACGGCCCCCTCTGCCGAGGCGGCACAGGAGCGATTGCAGCATGAAACAGTTCAGCTGGTTCTGGTCGACCACAATCTGCCGGGCCTTTCGGGCCGAGCCTTCGCGCAGCGTTTGAGGGCACAGACCGATGTCGGTATCGTCATGGTGACAGCAGCGGGAAGTGCGACCGATCGGGTGCTGGGACTGGAAATGGCGGCGGATGACTATGTCGTCAAACCGTTCGAACCGAACGAACTCACCGCCCGCATAAAGGCCGTTCTCCGTCGTACCCATCCCCAATTGCGCCACGACAGGGAGCTTGAGCGCGAACAGCCGTCAACGGCGCTCAGGCTTGGCGAATGGGCCGTCGATCTCGGTCAACGCCGTGCCGTTTGCCTCGCCGATCCGACGAAGACGCTAACGGCAGCAGAGTTTGCCCTGCTTGAGATCCTCGCCGAGACGCCGAACACGCCCGTGAGCCGCGCGCACATTCTTGACCGGATGGGGGCAGACTCCGATCGTTTCGTTGATCGCAACGTCGATGTTCTGGTGCTGCGTCTCAGGCGTAAGATAGAGCAGAACCCGGACTTGCCATGCCATATCCAAACGCGACGCGGAAAGGGCTATGTTTTGCACACCGACGATGCTGGATCCCAGCCTTGATCAACCGCGCCTTCCTCTCGTCCATCGCCTTTCGATTGCCCTTCGCAATCGCCTTCATCTGCGTCTCGGTTCTCCTCCTGTCGACCGTCGCCATCTATGGTCTGCAGAGGGCGCGCAGTGAAATGTCGGCTTACAGCGTGCAGGCCTTCTCAAGTCTCGCTAAGGCCTCGCTCGTCTCAAGGCAGGTTTCCGACCTCGTTTCGAGCGCGCCTTTCCTGATGAATGCAACGTCCCCTTACCGTGTCTCGAGTGAAAGCCGCGCCGTGGTTGCCCAGGTAGGCACACTTCTTCAGACCATGGCACCGGATAGGCCGGGCGCTGGCATGCCAGGCACCGGCGCGCACCGGATCATCGAACTGCTTGAGAGCATCGAGGCCAAGACACTGGCGCTTGCGGCAAATGCAGATGCCGCACAGGTACACAAGGCCGAAGCGGCCGTCGCACTCGGAGAGATCGCGACGGCTCGCGCCATTCAGGATCAGGAGCTACGGCAACGTCTGAACGACATCGCACAATCAGCCTCCACGTCGGACAGTCTCTTCCAGCTTGGCGAACTTCAACGACGCTTCGTGGCCGAGACAACCGTCCGAATGGTGGTGCCAGGCCCTAATCTAAGGGTCTCGCCTGAGCAACTGGAACCCTATCGACGGATTTTTGAGGCACAGACCCGTTACCTCCTCGAGATGTTCACCATCCGCGCATCGGTCTCACGCCTGCACACCGTCTCGCGCGACCTCTCGCATGCGACCGAAACCCAGAGTGCGTTCGTCGCCAGCGCGCTGAACCAGAATCTCGAAGCCACATCAAGCGCATTGCGCCAACTGCTTGTCATGATCGTGCTTGCATCCTTCGCGGTCGTCATCCTTGCCATTCTGTCCATCCGCTCGGTAATGCGCGTTTCACACGGAATAGGTGACCTCTCGCGCGGCATGAACGCGCTGGCTCGCGGAGAGGAAAATGTCGGGCCGCCCGTTTATTCCGGGACTGAGACGGAACTGATCCGCTTGCTTGACGCCTTTCGCGCTTTCAAGGAGAGCGTCGATCGCGTGTCCCGTCTGAGACGCACGGCAGAAGCGGCTGCTCGGACTATCCGATCCACTTTCCGGACGATGAATGAAGGCATAGCCCTCTTCGATCCGACGGGACGACCGATCACCATGAACCGTCGCATCATCGAACTGATGCGCCAAACGGGATCCTCGCGAAAGATGTCGCTGCGCCGGTTCGTTGGAACGGTGCCTGAGATCGATCCCCTTCTTATGCCCACCGAAAACGAGAGCGGCTCGCTCGTTGAGCGTCAGATGCTGCGGCACCGGTTCATCGACGACCAGGTGGTGGAGATTTCTGCATCAAGGCAACCTGACGGCGGCGTGGTCCTGCTCGCCCGCGACGTGACGGCCATGGATCGCCAGGAGATCGAGGCGGCCCGCGCACAGCGCCTGGATGTGGTCATGCGCATGACTCATCAGGTAAGCCACGAGGTTGGCAACATGATCGGCATCATCACCGGAAGCCTTGGCCTACTGGAGCGCGAACCGGGCTTCACCGAACGGCAGAAGCGCCACCTCGGGCGCATACGAAAGGCCGCTGAACGAGGGCGCGCACTCGCCTCCAGCATGTTATCCGTCGGCAGCCAGCAGCAGATACGTCCTGCCTCGATAGACATCGCCACGATCCTTCAAGGGATGGCTGATGTTCTGGAAATGGCAATTGGCGCCCGCAATCGTCTGGAGCTGGAGCTCGCAGCAAATCTGCCAACCGTTAGCCTTGATCCTGCGCTGCTCGAGCAATCCATTCTGAATCTTTGCCTCAACGCGTCGGCCGCCATGCCGGATGGCGGAACAGTCCGTATTGAAGCGCGGGGCGAGGTAAACACGGTCACCATCGCAGTCATCGACGAAGGTGTCGGTATGTCGCCCGAAGTCCTCGACCAAGCGTTGGAACCCTACTTCACCACGAGGTCGAAAACCGGAGGGTCCGGCCTCGGGCTCGCCATGGTCTACGGGTTCGTCCGCCAGTCTGGTGGTGAAGTCAGGATCACCTCTCGTTTGGGGGAAGGCGCACGCGTGGAGCTTTGTTTCCTTCCGTCGAAGTCCGATGCAACGCCGTGGCAGGCTTAACACGAGCGGGTCCAAGCTACCCAATGAGGGCCCTTGGCCCTGACCATTCAACCGAGCATCACAGAAACCTGGATAACCAAAAGCGGAAATAATTGCCGCTCTTCCGGCATGTTGGCGTCGGCCCAAGCCAGAGCACAAAGATGGCTTCCACGGTCGCTCTTGGCGAAAAAGCGACGCGTTCTCAACTTGCGCAATCCTGGCTACTGTTCTTCAGGCCACTCCTCGTGCTTAAAACGGGTCTCGCAAAATCGGCTGGAGACCCTCTAGAACGCTAGCTCTGGCGCGCCCAAAACGGCAACAGCGCTAGTACTTCAAAAAGGCGTTCGCTCACGTTGGTCAAATGGGCCCGAACCTCTGTTCCTGAGAAAGGGATTCGTGGTTGAGAACCGTAGCTTCGGCTCGCCGGCTGAACACTGCGCCGACACCGATCAGAACAGGTTCGTCGACGCCGATTGTCCGCATGGCATCTGCTAGGCGTCCAAGAGAGCCTGCCCAGCGACGTTCTTGCGGGCGGCTGACTGAGGAGACAATGACGACAGGCGTTTCAGACGTCATGCCGTTGTCCCTCAGGCGTTGCTATATCTGGTCAGCCATGCGTCCCCCCATATAGAAGATCGAAGTCTGGTTCGGCCTGGCGAGTGAGCCCCAGTCGATAGTTCCAGGCAGTTCGTTGTGCCGGGAATGGCCGGTGACGAAACGGACCTGCTGGGCGTAATCACGGTGGGTGAGCGACGTCTTGAGCGACGCCGCCATGGCCGAGGCTGCGGTGATGCCCGGCACGACATCCACGGCAATTCCCTCGCTCTCCAGCCGTGCGATCTCTTCTCCTGCGCGACCGAAGATCATCGGATCACCCGATTTCAGCCGAACCACCCGTTTGCCTGATTTCGCGAAGCGCACCATCATGTCGTTGATGTCATCCTGACGGCAGCTCTCTCGACCGCCCCTCTTGCCGACGAGGAAACGTTTCGCCTCGCGTCTGGCCAGTTCCAGAACCTCCGGCGAGACGAGATCGTCGAACAGGATGACATCGGCTGCCTGCAGCGCCCGCATGGCTTTCAGCGTCAGAAGCTCAGGATCTCCTGGACCAGCGCCGACCAAGGTCACAAAACCGGCGCGCGGCTCAGTTGCGATCTGCTCCGCCGTGGCGAGCAGATCGTCGGCGATCCCTTCCCTTGGCGGTTCGTTGGTCGAAAGGCTCCGGGCAACGAAGCGTTCCCAGAAAAGACGCCTTGGCCCGCCCGGTGCCAGACGGCGATTGATTGCTTCTCTCAACGACTGAGCAAGGCTTGCCCATTGCTTCAAAGATGGAGGGAGCAGTGTCTCGATCCGCTGGCGGATGGCCTGGGCGAGGATGGGGGCAGCGCCATCGGTGGAGATCGAGACGATCACCGGCGAGCGATTTACGATCGAGCCGAACTGGAACTGGCAGAAGGCTGGCTTGTCGATCACGTTGACGGGCACGCCCGCCGCACGCGCCGCACAGAAGAAGGCACGCGCCTCGTCCTCGGTTTCGCAGTCGGCGAGCGCCAGCGAGGCCCCGGTGAAGATGCCGCAATGCCAGGGATGGGCATGGTGGATCAGGGATGTCCGCTCGATCAGCGCTGTCATCGTCTCGCCGAGATCATCGGTTTCGCAGTAGAGCTCGACGGCAGCGCCGCAGGCCTGCAATAGCTCTGCCTTCCAGGCAGCGCCATCCGATCCTCCCGCAATGACCGCCCGTTTGCCGGCAAGGTTCCAGAACACCGGAAGCTTGGCGAGCGCCGAAATGCGCTCCTGTCCGTCACTCGGCGGCAATGGGTTGCGTCGCATCGAGGATCCTCCTGATTTCGGGGCGGCACGAGCCGCAATTCGTTCCGGCATTCAAGGCAACGCCGATGGCTTCGACCGACCGGCAGCCGCTTCGTGCGGCCGCGTTGATCTGGTTGATGCCGACCGAAAAGCAGGAGCATACGATCGCCCCCTTGTCGGGTCGGCCGGCAGCCGGTCGACCGGCAATCAGCATGGAGCGCGCACTGCGATCCGGATGGCTTTCCGTGAGTTGATCGACCGCCCATTGCCGCGACACCGAAACAGGGTCCGAAGAGACGAACAGACCAGCCACAAGCCTCTCTCCCTCGAAGGCGAGCAGGCGGTGGTCACCGGCTCGCTGGTCTATGTAACCGGAGAACTCATGATCATCTTCAAGCTGCAGGCTGCGCCGCAGCCAGGTCTCCCAGCCCTCGGCGGGCGGGTCTCCGGCAAATTCCACGCGGTAGCCGCCTTCGGCTCTCGCGATCGCCCAGTAGGTGAATGGAAGGTCGAGTGGACGGCTCGCCGATACCAGGAAGCCATGGGCCTTCGCCGCGTGGCGGGTGACGGACGCGCGGGACATCTTCAACGCCGGTTGGCCGGAGGTCGGATCGACGCGGGAGGAGACGAGAGTGTCGACACGGGCGCTGGGTGCTGTCTCGCCCGTCCAATGCATGGGCACGAAGATCGCGCCGCGCATCTGCCGTTCGGTCAGCAGGGCTCGCAAGATGATCGATCTGCCGTTTGCGCCTTCGACACAGACGAGATCGGCATCACTGATGCCGGCGCTCGCGGCGTCCCCCGGATGGATCTCGCAGAAGGGTTCAGCAATATGCGCAGACAGCCGGGCGCTTTTCCCCGTCCGTGTCATCGTATGCCAGTGATCGCGGATCCGGCCCGTGTTGAGGGTGAAGGGATAGCGCTCATCCGCCTCTTCAAGCGCAGGCGTCGCAACAGGCACGAGGCGCGCCTTTCGGTCCGCAGTGAAGAAGCCACCATCCGCGAAAAAACGGGCAGCCTTCGATCCGTCTTGACGCATAGGCCATTGGAACGGTGCGAGGTCATCGTAGTCGAGGTCGACAATTCCGGCATGCGCACCGATGTCGAAATCCCGTTCGCCGTCGTTCTCGAAGGCGGAGAGCGCCGCATGCTCGGCATAGATATCGGCAGGACCGCGATAGTCGAAATCGGCACCGAAGCCCAAGCGTTTGCCGACCTCAGCCAACTGCCACCAGTCGGCGCGGGCCTCGCATGGAACAGACAGGAATGGCCTCTGCCGAGAGATCCGCCGTTCGGAATTCGTCACCGTACCGGATTTTTCGCCCCAGCCGCTGGCCGGAAGCAGGACATGGGCGAGACGGACCGTGTCGGTATCTTTCTGGATGTCCGAGACGACCACGAAGGGACAGGCCTCAAAGGCTGCCTTCACCGCATCGGCATCAGGCATTGAGACAACCGGATTGGTCGACATGATCCAGATCGCCTTGATCCGCCCATCGGCCACCGCCTCGAACATGTCGACAGCCTTGAGGCCGGGTCTCTCCGCGATTGCAGGCGATTTCCAGAAGCGTTGCACGCGCTCGCGGTGCTCTGGGTTCTCGATCGCCATATGGGCCGCGAGCATATTGGCGAGCCCGCCGACCTCGCGCCCGCCCATGGCATTGGGTTGGCCGGTCAGTGACAGCGGCCCCATTCCGGGTCGACCGATCCGGCCTGTCGCCAAGTGACAGTTGAGGATGGCGTTGACCTTATCGGTGCCGACGGAGGACTGGTTGACCCCCTGGCTGTAGCAGGTGACGACCTTCTCAGTCTGGGCGAAAAGGCGGAAGAATTGGCGCAGCAGCATACCGGAGACGCCGGTGGCATCGGAGAGATCCGCCATGCTTCCGCGCGAGGCGGCGAGCAGCGTTTCGCCAAACCCGGAGGTGTGCTTTCCGACATAGTTTTCGTCGATCGCGCCTGTTTCCGCCAGATAGGCGAGCAAACCGTTGAAAAGGGCGATGTCACCGTCCGCCCGGACCGCGAGATGCAGGTCGGCGATATCGCTGGTTGCGGTTCTGCGGGGATCGATCACGACCACCTTCATGGTAGGACGGGCAGCCTTGGCCGCCACCAGGCGCTGATAGAGGACGGGATGGCACCAGGCCATGTTGGAGCCGACCAGGACGACGAGGTCGGAGAGCTCCAGGTCCTCGTAACAGGCGGGCACCGTATCGGCGCCGAAGGCACGGCGATGGCCGGCAACCGAGGAGGCCATGCACAGGCGGGAATTGGTGTCGATATTGGCGGAGCCGATGAAGCCTTTCATCAGCTTGTTGGCGACGTAATAGTCTTCGGTCAGCAACTGCCCGGAGAGGTAGAAGGCGACGGAATCGGGGCCATGATCGGCGATCGTCCGCTGGAAGGTCGAGGCAACAAGATCGAGCGCTTCGTCCCAGCCGGTGGTTTGGCCATGGATTTCCGGATGA
Organism: Rhizobium sp. AAP116; assembly: GCF_001295785.1. Classification (NCBI taxonomy): domain Bacteria; kingdom Pseudomonadati; phylum Pseudomonadota; class Alphaproteobacteria; order Hyphomicrobiales; family Rhizobiaceae; genus Rhizobium; species Rhizobium sp. AAP116. Next base: position 43,807 of record NZ_LJIB01000007.1, on the reverse strand, counting down.
AGCGCGCGACCTTCGAGGTCGAGCGTTTCGGCGAGCGCCGCGCCCTTGGAGCAGAGACGACCGTAATTGGCGGGATGGTCCGGATCGCCCCGCACGCTGACCTTCCCCTCGTCGTCAACTGCGGCGATCACGCCGCAGCCGACACCGCAATAGGGGCAGGTCGTCTTGGTTTCACAGGACATGTCTGCGGCTCCGCGCGTTGATCTTCCCACTTACTCGGCTGCGGCCATCATGCTTTCGAGCATGATGGAGAGATGACCGTCGATATTGCGGACCGGAATGGTCTTGACCTCGCCTTCGTCGGCCCCGAGCGCCCGGCCGGTTTCCAGCGAGATGACCCAGTTGTGTAGTGGGCATGTCACTGCCTTGCCGTGGACAATGCCCTGCGTGAGCGGGCCGCCCTTGTGGGGGCAATGGTCCTCGATGGCGAAGACCTCGTTTTCGGCGGTGCGAAACACCCCGATCTTGCCTTGGGGGGTCTTCACGCAGCGTGCGCCACGCAGCGGGATGTCGTCGATCGTCCCGATTGCGATCCAGTTTCCGTTCATCGCCTCACTCCGCAGCCTGATTGTAGTTGATGGTCGCCATCGGCTTGAACTCATGCTTGTCCTTGCCGGAGACGCGCTCCGACCACGGATCGACCTGGGCGAATTTCTGGCTGAAGACGAAGCGGTCGTAGTAAGCGCGGCGCTTGTCGGCATCCTCCATGATCTGGCGGCGGATTTCGTCATGGCCGATGCGTTTTGCCCATTTGTAGATGCGCTCGAGATAGCGCCCCTGCTCGCGATACATCTGGGTGAGTGCAACGATGTGCTCCAGCGCCTCGTCCTCGGTCTTCACGAGGCCCAGAACATCGGTGCCCTTGATATCGAGGCCGGCGGCACCGGCGAAATGGATCTCGAAGCCACTGTCCACGCAGATCACGCCGATATCCTTGCAGGTCGCTTCGGCGCAATTGCGCGGACAGCCGGATACGGCGAGCTTCAGCTTGGCCGGTGTCCAGGAGCCCCACATGAATTTCTCAATGCGGATGCCAAGGCCGGTCGAATCCTGCGTGCCGAAGCGGCACCAGTCGGAGCCTACACAAGTCTTCACCGTTCTCAGACCTTTTGCGTAAGCCTGGCCTGACACAAAGCCTGCCTTGCCGAGATCTGCCCAGACAGCGGGCAGGTCTTCCTTTTCGATGCCGAGCAGGTCGATACGCTGGCCGCCAGTCACCTTGACCATGGGGATTTCGAACTTGTCGACGACATCGGCGATGGCACGAAGCTCGGCGGCATTGGTGACGCCGCCCCACATGCGCGGCACGACGGAATAGGTGCCGTCCTTCTGGATGTTGGCGTGGACACGCTCGTTGATGTAACGCGACTGATAGTCGTCGGCATATTCGTCCGGCCAATCCGAGACGAGGTAGTAATTGAGCGCCGGGCGGCACTTGGCGCAGCCGCAGGAGGTCTTCCACTCCAGCTCCTGCATGACGGCCGGAATGGTCTTCAGCCCCTTGGCCTTGATCAGACGGCGGACGTCGTCATGGCCAAGTTCGGTGCAGGAGCACATCGGCGTGACGGCGGCGGGGTTGTAGGCATCGCCCAAAGACAGAGCCATCAGCTGTTCGACGAGCCCGGTGCAGGAGCCGCAAGAGGCGGATGCCTTGGTATGGGCGCGCACGTCATCGAGCGAGGTCAGGCCCTTGGAGGAGATCGTCGTCGTGATCTTCCCCTTGCAGACGCCGTTGCAGCCGCAGATTTCTGCATCATCCGGCAAGGCTGCAACGGCCGCCATAGGGTCCAGCGGGGTGTCCGCCTGGTAGGACTGGCCGAAGATCAGGGTGTCGCGCATCTCAGAGATATCGGTTCCGCGCTTCATCAGGTCGAAGAACCAGGAGCCATCTCCCGTTTCGCCATAGAGCACGGCGCCAATGATCTTGTTGTCCTTCAGCACGAGGCGCTTGTAGATGCCGGCAGACGCATCGCGCAGAACGATCTCCTCTCGATCAGGCGCTTCTGCGAAGTCGCCGGCGGAGAAGAGATTGATGCCGGTGACCTTGAGCTTCGTGTTGACGACGGAGCCGTGATATTCGCTGGTCCCGCCGGTCAGCCGATCGGCGAGAACCCGGGCGGCCTCGTAGAGTGGCGCGACCAGGCCGTAGCAGGTGCCGCGGTGTTCGGCGCATTCGCCAAGTGCAAACACGTTCGGGTCCGAGGTCATCATGCCGTCGTCGACGACGATGCCCCGGTTGACGGCGATCCCGGCGTCCTTGGCAAGGCTCGATGCAGGGCGGATGCCAACGGCCATCACCACCATGTCGCCGGAAATGACGCGGCCATCTTCCAGCTCGATGCCCTCGACCTTTTCGGTGCCCAGGATCTGCTTGGTGTTGGCCTTGGTGATGATCTCGATGCCGCGTTCGGTGAGCGCCTTTTCCAAGAGATAGGCGGCGGCCGGGTCGAGCTGGCGCTCCATGATGGTCGGCATCAGGTGGATGACCGTGACATCCATGCCCTGACGCTTCAGGCCATAGGCTGCCTCGAGGCCAAGCAGGCCGGCGCCGATGACGATGGCCCTCCCCTTGCCTTGCGCGATCCTCAGCATGTTGTCGACATCGTCGAGATCACGATACGGCAACACGCCGGGCAGTTGATGACCTGATACCGGGATGATGAAGGGCAGCGAGCCTGTCGCAATGACCAGCTTGTCGTAGGGTACCGTGATGCCGTTGGCCGCGGTGACCGTCTTCGCATGGCGGTCGATCTCTGTGACCCTGGCGCCTTTGTGCAGCGTCACGCGATGGCCGGCGTACCAGTCGTCATTATGGATGACGATGTCTTCATAGGCCTTCTCGCCTGACAGTACCGGCGAGAGCATGATGCGGTCGTAGTTCACGCGCGGCTCGGCGTTGAAGATCGTGACGTCGAAATGGCCGGGTGCCCTCTCGAACAGTTCTTCCAGCATGCGGCCGGGGGCCATGCCATTGCCGATGATGACGAGTTTCTCAGCCATTGATGTTACTCCGCGGCTTCGACGAAGCGATGGCGTTCGTAGAGGAACTTCAACACGGCTTCGCGGGATTTGAGATAGGTGCGGTCGGCTGCGAGCGCGATGCGGTCGCGCACCCGCGGAATGGGGACTTCAAGCACTTCGCCGATCCGGGCCGCCGGGCCGTTGGTCATCATGACGATGCGGTCGGAGAGTAGCACCGCCTCGTCGACATCATGGGTGATCATGATCATCGTATTGCCGAGGCGGGAATGGATCTCCATCACCGCATCCTGGAGATGGGCGCGGGTCAGAGCATCGAGCGCGCCAAAGGGTTCGTCGAGCAGCAGGATCTTCGGCTCCATGGCCAGCGCCCGGGCAATGCCGACGCGCTGTTTCATGCCGCCGGAGATCTCAGCCGGACGCTTGTCCTTGGCATGCGCCATCTGCACGAGATCGAGATTGCGCATGACCCATTCATGCTTCTCCGCCCTTGTCTTCTTGCCTGCAAAGACCTTGGAAACGGCCAGATTGACGTTCTCATAGACGGTCAGCCAGGGCAGCAGCGAGTGGTTCTGGAAGACGACGGCGCGTTCAGGACCGGGTTCGTTGACCTCGACATTTTCGAGGAGGACAGCGCCTGCAGACACCCGCGTCAGCCCGGCGATCAGGTTCAGCAGCGTGGACTTGCCACAGCCGGAATGGCCGATGATCGAGACGAACTCACCCTTATCGATGGTGAGTGTGACGTCTTTCAGCACCTCCGTTCGGGTGCCCGAACGTTCGAAGCTTTTGTCGATATGGTCGATCTTGAGATAGGCGTTCATGGTCGCTCTCCTCAGTTCTTCGCGGTGCCGCGGGTGATGACGTTGCCGAGGAATGCGACGAGCTTGTCGAGGACAAAGCCGGTCACGCCGATATAGGCGAGTGCCACGATGATGTCGGAGAGACGCGAGGAATTCCACGCATCCCAAATGAAGAAGCCGATGCCGACACCGCCGGTCAGCATTTCCGCGGCAACAATCGCGAGCCAGGAGAGGCCGATGCCAATGCGAAGACCGGTGAAGATGTAAGGGGCGGCGGCCGGCACCATGATGCGGATGAAGAATTCCAGCGGGTTGAGGCGCAGCACGCGGGCAATGTTGCGATAGTCGTCGGGGATGTTGCGCACACCGACAGCGGTGTTGATGATGATGGGCCAGATCGAGGTGATGAAGATGACGAAGATCGCCGACGGATTTGAATTCTGGAAGGCCGCAAGCGAGAGCGGCAGCCAGGCAAGCGGCGGTACCGTGCGCAGGATCTGGAAAATCGGGTCGAGACCACGCATCGCCCAGACCGACTGACCGACAACGGCACCGAGAAAGACGCCGACGACAGCCGCGAGGCCAAAGCCGATCGCGACACGCTCGAGCGAGACGAGAACGCGCCAGGCAAGGCCGATATCCTGCGGCCCATAATCAAAGAACGGGGCGGCGATCAGATCATAGCTGTCGATCCACACCTGTGATGGTGGCGGCAGCGTGGCGCCCGGATTTGAGCAGGCGATCTGCCAGATGCCGAGTAGCGCGATCAGCACCACAAGCGGCGGCAGGACATTGCGACAGATGGCGGCGATTGCCTTCTGGAGGTCGATCTTGCGGGTCGGGCGTTGTGCGATCATGACGACCGTGCCTGTCCTGGTCGCTGAAATGGCCGTCGCCTCGGTGTCAATCTTGCGGGCGGTTGCGGTCATGGTGTGGTCCTCTTTCGAGTGGTTTTCGTTGTCATGAACCTGCCCCTCACCCTCTCCCCGCAGGCGGGGAGAGGGGACGGAACGGCTGCGGCTGAGTCCTTCTCTCCATTTAAGGGGAGAAGGTGCCGGCAGGCGGATGAGGGGCCGTGATCGGAACTAGGTCCTTACGCCCCAGCCTTGATCGTCAGGCTGTCGAGATAGGCCTTCGGATTTTCCGGATCGAAGACCTTGCCGTCGAAGAAGGTTTCCGGACCGCGCGAGGTCGATGCCGGGATGTCGGCGGCAGCAATGCCGAGATCAGCGGCCGCCGCACGCCAGATGTCTTCGCGGTTGACCTTATCGACCAGCGCCTTGATGTCGGTGTCGGGTGCGAACTTGCCCCAGCGGATGTTCTCCGTGAGGAACCAGGCGTCATGGCTCTTGAAGGGATAGGAAGCGTGGTCCTTCCAGAACTTCATCTCGAGCCCGGTGTTTTCGGCGAGACGGCCATTGCCGTAGTTGATGGTGCCCTTGAGGCGACCGGCGACATCCTTCGGAGGCACATTGAACCACTGGCGCTTGCCGAGGATCGCCGACATCTCTTCCTTGTTGTCCATGCTGTCGGCCCAGATCTGGGCTTCCATGACGGCCATCATCAGCGCCTTTGCGGCGTTTGGATTCTTTTCGATCCAGTCGGTGCGCAGGCCGAGCGCCTTTTCCGGATGCCCCTTCCAAAGCTCGCCGGTGGTGCAGGCGGTAAAGCCGATGCCCTGATTGACGAGCTGCTCGTTCCACGGCTCCCCGACACAGAAGGCGTCCATGTTGCCGACCTTCATGTTGGCCACCATCTGCGGCGGCGGAACAACGATGGTGGAGACGTCCTTGTCCGGGTCGATGCCTCCGGCTGCCAGCCAGTAGCGGAGCCAGAGGTCATGCGTGCCACCGGGGAAGGTCATCGCGACCTTGATCTCGTTGCCGGCTGCCTTCTTGGCGGCGAAGGCTTCCTTCAGCTTGGAAGCGTCGAGCTGCACGCCGGTCTCGGCATATTCCGTGGCGACCGAAATGCCCTGGCTGTCGAGATTGAGCCGGGCAATGATCGACATCGGCACCGGCACGTTGTTCTGTGTCACCTTGCCGGTCGATATCAGGTAGGGCATCGGGGTCAGGATATGCGCGCCGTCGATGCCGTTCGCTTCGCCGCCAAGCACGAGATTGTCGCGGGTGGCACCCCAGGAAGCCTGTTTGAGGACTTCCACTTCGGTGAGACCATATTTCGCAAACAGCCCCTTTTCCTGCGCGATGATCAGCGGTGCGGCATCAGTGAGCGCGATATAGCCGAGCTTCACACCGGTCACTTCAGGCCCGGCGGTTGCGGCGAAAGCGCCCGACGGAAATGCCAGGCGAGCCGCGCTTGCAAGTGCTGCCGCAGAACCGATCTTGAGAATCTGACGCCGGCTGATGCTCGTTGCTGTGGTCTTGGTCATAGCTGTTTGCCCCTCTTTGTCTGTTGACGGAGATCCGGAAAAACGAAAAAAACGCCGCGTGCTACCTTGCGAGGTCCTGGCGGGAGGAGCCGGACAGCAAGAAGCCTGCGACGTCATTGTCTGATGGTTATCTGCGCCGATAAGGCGCTCATCCGTCCCGCGATCGCCGTTGACCGTGGACATCAAGAGCGAAGCAAGGGCCGTGCCAGTTTCACCTGGCGACGGTTAAGCGTCGGAAAAACAAGCGCTGTTTCAAGGGCAGACACGACCGCCTCTCGACGGTCGCAAGATCAGCCTGCTCGTTCCAGAACCTGACTTTTCGTGCAAATGCCTCAGGTTTGTGCACCGCAGCGCATCAGCCATCGACCGTCCCCACGCCTGACGACGAGGCTGATCGGACCGGAAATCCCTCGACGTAAGCCTGCACCGCATCCGGATCAAAACGCTTGCCATCCATGAAACCCTCATAGCCGCCAGCGCCCTTCTCGCTCGCCTCGTCCGGCATGGCAGCATCCTGTCCCAGCGCTGTCAGATAGAGGTCCGGCCGAAAAGCGCTCCGCGCATGTGCCATGCCTTCATCGCTGAAGTCTGTCTGGCCCCAGCGAAGCATCTGGCTGTAGATCCACGATGCCTGATCTGGCCGCGGATGGTTGGCGGCCCCGCGATGGAAAAGGAAATAATCCGGGACGACCCGTTTCGTCCCCTGCGCATCAAGACTGAACTCGCCATTCAATACGCGGCGAATGATGCCAGTGGGCGCTGCGATGTATTCCGGCGCGCTCAGGATCCCGGCAAGCTCGTTGTGGTGACCTGGGTCATCGCACCAGCGCGCCGCCCGATCGAGCGCGACGATCAGACGGGAGACGGTATCGACATTTGCATCGGCCCAGTCGGGGCGCATGCCGAGCACCTTCTCAGGTGCCAGAGGCCAGATATCCTGCTTGGCAGCCACGATGCGCCCCGTGCCTCGTTCCGACGCAATCATGTTCCAGGGCGCCCCGACGCAGAAGCCATCGATTGCGCCGGCCGCGAGCGCATCCGACGTCAGCGGTGGCGGAACTACCACCAGCTTCACGTCCCGGTCCGGATCGATGCCGCCCGCCGCCAGCCAATAGCGGAACTCATAATTATGCGACGAAAAGGGATAGGTCATCCCGAGTGTTGGCACCGGTTCGCCCCGCGCGCGCATGTCGGCGAGCAAGGCCGCCAGTGCCTTTGCATTGGCCAGAGCATCCGCATCGTCTGCCAGCCCCGTCAAAGACTTCATCCGTTCGAAGATTCGGGCGGACAACGTGATGGCATTGCCACCGCGACCGAGGGAAAAGGGCGCGATGGTCGGCGAGGGATTGGATCCAAGCCCGAGCATGGATGCGACGGGCATCGGCGAGAGCATGTGGGCAATGTCGAACTGGCGGAAGGCAAGCCGATCGCGAACATTGGCCCAGGTGACGTCCCGGACCAGCTCGAGGTGCAGTCCTTCCCTTTCGGCAAAACCAAGCTCTGCCGCGGCGATCAGGATCGAGGCATCCATCAGCGGGATGTAGCCTGCCCTGAGCGTCCTCTGCTCCTTGCCACGCACAGTCACGGGGGCATGGATGGCCGTATCGCCGGATTGGGTTGAAACCATATCGCTCACCAGCATTCTCCGATCCACGCCGCGCTCACAGTAGCAGTCCTGCAGCCGTCACGACGCTCTGGGCGATGTCGGCCAGCTTCTTCTTTTCGTTCATGGCGGTCTGTCGAAGCAGAGCGAAAGCCTGCTCCTCGCTCAAGCCCCGCATTTTCATCAGGATGCCCTTGGCGCGCTCGATGACCTTGCGCTCCTCGAGCGCATTGCGCGCCTCGACCAGTTCGCGTTGAAGGCGGCTGAAGGCATTGAAGCGGCTCACCGCCATGTCGAGGATCGGCTTGATACGCTCTTTCTTCAGCCCATCAACCACATAGGCCGATACGCCGGCATCGACGGCGGCCTCAATGGCGGCAGTATCCGAGCGATCGACAAACATAGCAATCGGCCGCGAAATCATCCGGGTGAGCTGGAATATATGCTCCATCATGTCACGATTGGGGTTCTCGATGTCGATGATGATGACGTCAGGATCCATCGTCTCGATCAGCCGCGCCACGCCCTGCATCTCATGGATCACTCGGACATTCAGATGCCCAGCTTCGTTCAGCCCCTCTTCGATGATCGAGGCCCGAATGGCATTTTCGTCAATGACAAGGATCGTCAGGTCGGAGGAGGTCTTCGCCATAGTCAGACCACGGTTGCCAGAAGCAGCCACGAGATCCTCGTGATACTTAGACATCTCCCCGGATCCACTGCTTCGCCCAAAACGCACCGTGGCTTCCTTGCAAGTGCATGGCGTATTGTGTGTACGGACAATGAGATCTCCCGGTCATATCTTCCGGTAGCGATGCAATTCTCACGCCAGATTTCTCGCTCGATATGTGAAGATGAGATCGTAAACGCCGCGCTGTTCGGACGGTGAAGCAGTATTCCACATTGCTGTGCAATTCCTGAGCTCACCGATGGGATGAGGCGAGAAACACCATCCTGGCAATGCACTCGTATTTCCAGCTGACGCCTGAAGATATCGCTCCGATTTTCTCAAGCCCAGTCTACTCAAGGTCAGGCATTTGAGTCCGTTGCGCGCTCTGCAACGACAGAAACGGCCGACGTCTTGGCTTCGGGCTTTGTAGTGACGATCATTCCGTCGACGATTTCGATGATGCGGTCCGTCCGGCGCGCGAGCTCAAGATTGTGTGTCACGATCAGGAAGGTCGTCCGCTCCTGGCGGTTGACGTCCCGCATCATCGCAAACACCTCGTCGGCGGACTGGCTGTCGAGATTGCCGGTCGGCTCGTCAGCCAGAACCAGAGCCGGGTTCATGGCCAGCGCCCGGGCGATGGCGACCAGCTGTTGCTGCCCGCCGGACATGCGGTTGGCGGGACTGTTCTTGAACGGGGCTAGCCCCACCTTGTCGAGCAAGGTTCCCGCCTGCTCCCGCATTGCCTGACTGGGCCAGCCCTTGTCGAGCAGCATCGGCATCATCACGTTCTCGACCGCAGTAAAAGCCGAAATCAGATGGTGATACTGGAAGACGAAGCCGATGCTGTGTCCCCTGAGGCTCGTCTGTGCCGCATCGCTGAGGCCTGCCGTATCCTCGCCTTCGATCTGCATCCGACCGGTGGTCGGACGATCGAGCAGGCCGATGATGTTGAGAAGCGTGCTCTTGCCGGATCCGGAGGGACCGATCAGGGCGCAGAACTCCCCCTCCTGGAGGACGAGGTCTATGCCATGCAGCACCTCCGTCTCGATCTCCGTCCCGACGCCGAAAGACTTGGTGACCCCCTCGAGGCGCAGCACGGTCCTGTCCGTCGGTGCGGGCCTATCCACGGATCGCATCCACTGGATCGAGACGGGCGGCACTGAGCGCCGGAAGGACGGCGGTCACCAGACCGGTAAGGGTCGCAACCACAGCGGTGGCGACGAAGAGCGACGGCTGAAGCGCAATCGGAAAGAACTCGGTGCCGTCGGGGTTCCTGGCAAAAGTACGCCAGACGAGAACGAAGCCGGCTCCGAGCGCAGACCCGGCCAGCGATCCCAGCATGCCGATCACGGCGCCCTGGACGAGAAAGACCCGCATCACCTGCGCGCGCGACGCCCCCATGGCCCTGAGGATGCCGATTTCGCGGGATCGCTGAACAACCGACACCACCAGCACGCTGGATATGCCGAGCGCCACCGCGATCGCCACAAAGAACTGGATGACGTAATTGGCGATCGACTGGGTCTTGAGTGCGGTGAACAACTCCTCGAAGGTCTTGATCCAGCTCTCGGCATTGACGCCGAGAGCCGAGCGCAGATCAGTGGCCACCACTTCCGCCTGATAGGCGTCGATCAGATTGACACTGAGGCTGGTCACGCCCCCTGCCAGCCCAAGCAAGGATTGCGCCGATCGCAGGGACACGAAGACGCTGCGCTGATTGACCTCCTTGTTGCCGAGATCGAAGGTCCCGCCGATGATGAAAGTCTGATCGGAGCCGCTTGTGGTCTTTGTGCTGGTGGTGCGGATGCGCAGTTTCTCGCCGACCCCGATACCGAGATCACTTGCAAGTTCAATGCCGATGAGCACGCCATTGGGCGACAGTGTCGCCGAGCCGGAGATCATCTTTTCGGGCAGCGCGATGATCCGGTAAAAGGCGTCCGGCTCCATCCCGGTCACCGAGACCGCATCGGCGACCTCGCCACGCACGGCAAAGGCGGCACCGACGACCGCCGGTGACACGGTGACGATGTCAGGACGTGCCGTCAGCTGGGCGGCAATCGCCTGCCATTGGTCAATCGAGCGCAGCCTTTGCGCCGGTTTCTGCACGATCGCGAATGTCTCAAGAGCTGTCACAGTGCGCTGGGGCCGGGCCACCTCCTCGCTCGGCGAAATCACGATATGGGCCTGCGTGGAAAGGACCCGGCTGAAGATATTGGCCTGAACACCCGCGAGCAACGAAGACATGAAGACGATGACGGAAACACCCACCGCCGCCCCGACAATGGTCAGACGGGTCTGCATCCGCCCCTCGAGCAGGAAGCGGAAAGCGGCGATCAGTTCGAACGGCAACCAGGTTTTCATGGGGACACAGCAACGTCAGCGACGCGGACGCGCGCACCCGCCACGACGGTCGTGACCGTCGAGGGAATGACGAGGTCGCCGACAACAAGTCCATCGAGGATCTCCATGCTGGCGATACCCCGCAGGCCCAGAGTGACGGGCCGCTCGACGGCATGCCCGTCGAGGATCAGCAACACCTTGGGCGCAGCACTCGCGGCGTCGCGAACAGCCGCATTGGCGACCACCAGCGCATTCTCATGGCGGGCGACCTCGATGTCGACCGACACGGTCATGTCCTCCTTGAGGTAGCTGGGTGGCGCGTCGATGGAGAGCTTGACCTCGACGGAGCCCTTGTCGGCATCGACAGTCGGACTGATCGTTGCGACGGCGGCGCGAAAACTCTCCTCCGGATAGGCATCGGCCGAGGCAAGGGCCGGCTGGGCGATGCGGATCACGTCGAGATTGCGCTCGTCGATCTGCACGACAAGCTGCTTGGACCTGTCTGGCGCGAGCACAAGAAGCGGCGTCCCCGCCTGAACGATGGCGCCTTCTTCGACGGCTCTCTGGATGACGACGCCCGTGACGGGGGCGGTGATCAGTGTCAGGCCCAAGCCGGCCTGCGCGGCCCTGAGCACCGCCTCGGCCCGGACGACGGCACCCTTTGCCGCCGCATGGCCACTGCCGCCGACGGATAGGCTCTTCACCTGCAACTCGGCTGATCGGACCTCGGTCTTGGCAATATCGAAGGCGCGCTGAAGATCCTCAACGGTCTCGCCGGTCGCAATCGAACGCTCGGCCAGTTGCAAGGCACGGGCCAGTTGGGATTCGGCATTGCGCAGGGTCGCCTTGGTCTGGATCAAGGTCTGCTCGGCCAGTGGCAGCGTCAGTTCCTCCACCTGTCGGAGGCTCGTTCGCGCCTCTGACAAGGATGCCGCTGCCTGGTCGACGGCAGCCCTCGCCTGACGGTCATCGAGGGTGATGAGTGCATCGCCTTTGCGAACAGCGGCACCCTGCCTCACATGGACGTTGAGCACGGTTCCGATGATCTGGCTGCCGATATTGACACCCGATGGTGTCTCGACGCGGCCACTGGCAACGACCGTCTGGACGATCGTGCTGCGGGCAACAGAGATTGCCGCGACCTTCTCACCCAGAACAAAGGGAATGCCAAAGTAGACGCCGACTGTGGCGATGACCGTGGCGCAGATCGTCCCGGCGACAAGTTTAGGCCCAATCTTCATGACGCTCTCCGCCAAGAGCGACCGGACAGGACCCGACTGCGTGAACGTTTCATGCGGGCGGATGCGGAGGCGCACCTCGCATGGGTCACGTCTCTGGGGCCGCGAGGACACATGTGCTTCATGGTCGTTCACATATGCCCTGCGCGCTTGCGGCAACAGGATCGGAAGATACTCATGTTGCCGAGACGGACACGATGCGTTGGAGGCCAGAGCAGCAAGGCAATCTTGCTCACGGTCATCATGTGCTTCCGGCTCGCCATCCTGCCGACTTTTGCGACAATGGCATCCCTTGTCCGCGAGGGTCTGGCCGGAGAAAGACGTTGCGCCATTCCTGACCGCTGAGTGGCGACTGTTAACGGCGTTAGTCGACAGGGCTTCCGATACGGAGATACTCAGCACTGATGTCCTTAGTCAGCCCTGTGACATCGGTGACAATCCCATCACGTGTCATATCGATAATGTATTCAAGACCTTGTAGCCCTCTTGAGATCGTCGTGCTGGAGGTCGTGCCTTTCATTCCGCGCCAGGCGGTCAGAAACAATGCCGCATCCGCGTCATCGTAACGCGTCTTCTGTTCATAGCCGTCGTCCTCGGGCGTGAAGTAGAGCGAGATGACGTCCCAGTTGTAGTCAGCCTGGTCTGAGCGCTTCAATAGGTCCTCTGCCCGCGCGGCAATCGCCTTCATCACCGAAATGCGCACGCGCAGCTTTCCCTTGTCCGCAATCGTGTTGATCATTTCATTGAGCGACATGTCGTGTTCCTGATTTCGGGGCGGGCGCGACACCAGACGGAGAGAGACGTTGATCCGAAGATCAATCGTTCCCGAATGTCAGTTCGGGCGATGCGTAGAGGGGCTGACTGACGGTCGTCTCGCCTGCGCTCGGAAAGTAGAATTTCAGGAGCAGTATGCCCAGAACACCGCCAATCGCGAGGGTGAGAAGTGCCAGCATGACGAGGCGCAATTTGTTACAGATCCCGGATGGATGGAGGAGTATTGCCGGTGGTTGGCAACGGAAAGCGACCTTGATCGCTGCCAGTGCAGCATCACGGCTGCTGCCGGCCGGGGCCAGGGACGGATTCTACCTAGTTTGGCCGACCATAGGTATATTCCGGCCCTCACCGTTATGGCCCATTCCTCTTTATTCTGAGCACGGTCAATTCGTGGCGGGTCTTGTGGAGGAAAGCATGACCTTAATCCCAGACAAACTGATTGACGCAGCGTCCGATGCAAACCTTCTGGCAGCCTTCACCAAGACCTGTGAGCAGCACGGGTTTTCGTCAGATGGCGAAGATGGTTCCGATCTTGCGACAGTGCTCAGCCATGCGTTTGAACGGGGCATCACCAGTGAAGAGGCACTGATCGCATTGGTGGAGAACCTGATCAACGGGTGAAGGACGATAGTGTGCAGAGCCCTGCCCTGTCGGCTTTTACAATGCCGGAGACCGGATCAAGGTCTGGGGTTCCCAAGGCGCATTCTGGGGCGGATTGTGGGGATTGTTCTTTGGCGGGCTCATCCTGACCGTCCCCCTCTTCGGATATGTGTTCATATTGGGTTCGCTCGCAGCAACAGTGGCTTCAGCACTCGAAGGCGCGCTCGCGGTCGGCGGACTGATACCCGCGCTGAAGGCCGACAGTTTTCTCGTGATGGCCCATGGATCCGAAACAGAGCTTTCGCAAGCGAGGCATGTCCTCGACGCCGTCAAGCCGACGAAGCTCGACACGCATTCAGGTGCAGCCGAAACGGATCTGAAAGCCATCGCATAGCAGGTCAACGGAAAACGCGAACTTCGCGAGAACAGCCTGGGATGTTTCGATCAGGTGGCTCTCGCGAAGGTGTTTTCAAAATGGCCTGCCTGCTGCCTGCATGGCGGCATGGATCGCCTGATCGACATCCGCATCAAGGAAAGGCTTCTGCAATATGATGGCATTGGCCGGGACCTCTTCTCTGACCAGCCTATCGCCAGTCATGAAGATGTAGGACACCGGTCCTTCTTTCAGGATCCTGGCGACGGCAACGATGCCACTGCCCTGCTTCAGATGCCTGTCCACAATCAGAAGGTCTGGCTTTAGCCGCGTCGCCGCTTCGACAGCCGCGTCCTCCGTCACTTCGATGGCACAGACCTCGTATCCCATTTCCACGAGGAGTTCTGCGAAGAAGATGGAAATGAGAGGCTCGTCTTCCGCAAGCAGTATCCGAAGTTTCTCCATCTTTTCAAACAATCGCTTTTACCGGACACGCGTCCGACCCGGCGTTTATCAGGGACGGAAATGACAGGGGCGTGAGAAACCGCTCGAACAGCCAGAGTTGCCTTTCGGTGTCGCCCGTGATGCCTGCAAACAGACCAGCCGTCACCGGGTCGCCTATCGCGTTCAGGAAGGCGATCGCCTTCTGCATCGAATGGGCATAAGCGGCGATGCTCCTGGAGACCGCAAATGCATGCTCCTGCTCCCCCGCGATCAGGACGGGATAATCAGGCAGGAATGAGCGCGCGGCCACGAGCTTGACGGTGCCGAAAGCGATGTCACCAAGCGCCGCGCTTCGGTCGGCAAGTGCATCGCACTGTCCAGCCACCAGCACAGCGGTTGAACGCAAGATCACCCGCATTCCCTCGTAATTCGGGCCCTGCACGTTCCATTCCGCCTGCTTTATGTGGGAATGAAGATCGAGCGCTGCCGCAAGATGATTATTGATGGTGAACGTGGACTGGGCGCGAACATTCTCCGGCAAGCTGTTCTGGGTGGGGCGCATGGCATGAGTTCCTGGCATCATCGGTTGCGGTGCCGCAGGACGCAGCATCGGCAAATCAATCAGCGGGATCACAGCTCCCGGCTTTCTGACTGTTTTCGGAACCATAATTCATGCCAGCCTTTTAACAGAGGCTCGGAAAACACTCATTCAGGCAAGTCGGCCGGCGCCGCATTGACCCACCGGAGCAAAGGTGACCATGTCTTTGACATCGATCAGGTTGGAATGCTCCCCATAGGGGTATTATTGGTCTTTGCAACGGCTTCTTTCCAGGAGCACGAAGGGATCGATACCATGAAGGCTGCCGATACAGTCAGCGGCAACGGACCGCCGGCGCCCGCTCTTCCGGATGAGATGCAAACCGTGAGCGCTTCTCCAAAGCGGTTTCCTGTCGTCGCCATCGGTGCGTCCGCAGGCGGCCTGGACGCATTTCGCAAGCTTCTGGATGGTATTGCTGTACCAAGTGGGGCGGCTTTCATTTTCGTGCAGCATCTCGATCCGCACCACGAAAGTCTCCTCGTTGATCTCGTGACAGACAACACGCCCATGACCGTGGTGGAAGCGCACAACGAGATCGCCCTTGAGCGTGACCATGTCTATGTCATCGCGCCCGGCACCGTGCTGACGGTAAAGAACGGCATCTTGCAGGTGGCAACAATAAATCCGCCGCATGGCGCGCGGTTGCCGTTCGATACGCTGTTGATTTCACTTGCAGAGGACGCAGGTGCATCCGCGCTCTCGATCATTCTTTCAGGCTCCGGCACAGACGGGAGCATCGGGCTTGCCGCGATCAAACAACAAGGCGGCATGGTCTTCGTCCAGGAGCCCGAGGAAGCCGGCTATGACGGCATGCCCCGCAGTGCCGTGGCGACCAATCTCGCCGACAAGATCCTGACCCTGGAGAAAATGCCGGACGCGATCGCGGCATTCGGCCGAAATCTCGCAGAAGCACCAGTTCCCGCAATGGAGGCTCAGTCTCCGACAACATCAGCGACACTGCTCGACATCATCAAGGTTCTTCGCTCAAAAACGGCGCACGACTTCACGTCCTATAAACCTGGCACCCTGCAGCGCCGGGTCGAGCGACGAATGGGAATGAAGGGATTATCCCTTAACGACATGGATCAGTATCTTGCGCTGATTGAAGAGGATAAGGGCGAGCGTGACGATCTGGCCAAGGATCTGCTGATCAATGTCACCAGCTTCTTCCGTGATCGCGCGGTCTTTGAAACTCTCGAAAATGCCGTCATTCCCGACCTCGTGAAGGCGCATCCCTCCGATCAGCCCATGCGAATCTGGATCGCTGGCTGCAGCAGCGGCGAAGAAGCCTATTCGATCGCCATCCTCTTCCGCGAAGCAATGTCCGCCGGCAACTCTCCCCTCAAACTGCAGATCTTTGCCTCTGACGTCGATGAGGATGCAGTGGCCACCGCCAGAGAGGGGATTTACCCTGAAACGGTCAAGGCTGACATCGACGCCGAGAGGCTTTCACAGTTCTTCCTCAAGGAGGACAATGGCTACCGCGTGAACCCGGATATCCGGTCGATGATCGTTTTCACCGTTCAGGACGTGCTATCCGATCCGCCGTTTTCCCGCATCGATCTGGTCTCCTGCCGCAATCTCCTGATCTATCTGGACCCCAAAGGTCAGGCAAAGGCGATCTCTCACTTTCACTTTGCGCTGCGCGAGGGCGGCATCCTGCTTCTCGGTGCTACGGAAACAGCGGGCAGTGCTGAAGGTCGCTTCACACCGATCTCCAAGTCTGACCGGGTCTATCGCCATGTTGGCCGAAGCCGTCCGGGCGACATGATCTTTTCGCTCAATGGGTCTGCGGGCGTTCATGTGCCTCAGAGGTCAACTCCAAAGGCAAACAACGCCACCTCCCCGTCTCTCGCGGACATCTGCAACCGTAAGATACTCGAGATCTATGCGCCGGCCGTTGCCGTGGTCAACAGGAAGAACGAATGCCTTTTCACGATGGGGCGCATCGGAAACTATCTTGAAATCGCGCCCGGCTATCCCTCGACCGATCTGTTCGCCATGACACCAAAGACGCTGCACACCAAGCTGCGCTCGGCGATCCAGCGCTGTCAGCAACAGAAAACCGCGATCGTCGCGCGCGGGGGGGAGATAAATGACGGGAAAGGCAGCCCCAGGCGCGTCAGCGTTCGGGTGGAACCGATCGAGCATGAGGGTCAGAGCCTGTTTCTGCTCTGTTTTGTCGATGAACCCGAAGTCCAAACGAAAACCCAATCCGGCATTCCCGAGACGGCCGACCTTGGACGGGTGCGTGAACTTGAGGCTGAACTCGTCGCCACACGCATCGAACTGAATGGAGCGATCAGCAATCTCGAACTGTCGGGCCTGGAACAGAAGGCAATCAACGAGGAAGCCCTGTCGTTCAATGAGGAATTCCAGTCAACGAACGAGGAGCTGCTGACCTCGAAGGAGGAGCTGCAGTCTCTGAACGAAGAGCTGACAGCCTTGAACAGCCAGTTGCAGGAGACACTGGAAAAGCAGCGAACGACCTCGAATGACCTGCAGAACATTCTCTACAGCACCGCTGTCGCAACCCTCTTCCTGGACGTAGACCTGAACATCCGCTTCTTCACGCCCGCCACCAAGGTCGTGTTTCATGTCATCCCCGGTGACATTGGTCGCCCTCTGGCCGACCTGCGGTCGCTCGCCGTCGATACGATGCTGATTGCCGATGCCAAGTCCGTGCTTGGCGATCAGGAACCGCTTGAGCGCAAGATCGAAGCATCCGGCGGTCTCTGGTATCTGCGGCGCATCATGCCCTATCTCAATGAAGACAAGGCCGTTGAAGGCGTGGTCATCACCTTTGTCGACGTCACGGACCAGCGCAACACCTCCGAGGCGTTGAGACTGGCCAAGCGGCAAGCCGATATCGCCAATGTTGCGAAATCCCGGTTTCTCGCGGCGGCCAGCCACGATCTGCGCCAGCCCTTGCAAACCTTGAGCCTGCTGCAGGGCCTCCTGGTTCGTCGAAACAAGGATGAACGCTCGGGTGAATTGCTAGGCAGGTTCGAAAGCACACTTGGCTCCATGTCGGGCATGTTGAACGACCTTCTTGATATCAACCAGATCGAAACCGGTGTGGTGAAGGCGGCCCTTGTGGATTTCGGCGTGCAGGCGCTGTTCACCTCGCTGCGGAACGAGTTGACCCTGGTTGCCCAGTCCCAAGGCCTGGATTTCCGCGTGGTGGACAGCAGTATGTTTGTCCGCACGGACCCGCTTCTGCTGGAACAGATCCTGCGCAATCTGATCGCCAATGCCTTCAAATACACGCAGACGGGAAAAGTGCTGCTGGGATGCAGACGGCGCGGCACGATAGCCAGCATCGAGATATGGGATACCGGGATCGGCATCCCCGAAGCGGAACTGCAAGCGATCTTCGACGAATACCACCAGATCGACAATGATGCGCGCGAGCGCAGCAAGGGGCTCGGCCTCGGACTCTCGATCGTGCAACGGCTGAGCGATCTCCTCGGCCATCGGATCAGCGTGAAGTCACGGCCATCGAAGGGATCGGTCTTTGCAATCGCACTCGAACGCCTGGCCGGCCATCACAGCGCACCCATGGCAAACGCGCCGGTTGAGACACCCTCAATTGTCAGCAAGCCCCTGAAAACCGGCCGAATTCTTGTTGTCGAGGACGATGCCGAGATTCGAATGCTGCTTGAGCAACTGCTGAGCGATGAAGGCTATACTGTCACTTCAACGCCCGATGGCCCTTCAGCCTTGAACCAGCTGACGTCCGGCATCGCGACGCCGGACGTGATCCTCACGGACTACAATCTGCCGGGGGGCATGAACGGCATTGACGTCGTTGCCGAGATCAGGAAGAGCCGCAAGGCCAATGTCCCGGCCATTGTGCTGACGGGCGACATCTCAACGAAGACCCTGGCTCATATCTCGAGCGCCAATGTCATTCACCTCAACAAGCCGATCACGCTGCAGGCAGTGACCAGCTTGATCCGGCGACTGCTCGAATCGAGGCCGGCACCCGAACAGCCAGGCGTACACGCGACTGAAGATGTCATCGCGCGGGCAAGTGTGATCGACGAACCGCTTGTCTATATCGTTGATGACGACGAGGATCTGCGGAAATCCTTGTGCCAGATGATCGAGGCGCATGGCTTGGCCGCCGCAGCCTATGACAGCAGTGAAGCCTTCCTCGCGCATTCTCATCCCGAACAGCCGGGCTGTCTTCTTGTCGATGCCTATCTGCCCGGCATGACGGGCGTCGAGCTTCTGCAGACCATCAAGCGGTCCGGGCGAAAGCTGGGGGCAATCATGATCACCGGCAACAGCGACGTTCAGATGGCTGTCGATGCCATGAAGGCCGGCGCCTCGGAGTTTATCGAGAAGCCCATCATGCCAACGGCGCTGCTGGAGATTATCGACACCACGATCGCCCAGTCACGGGATCAAACGGAAACGCTTGCGCGGACCGCGTTGGCGGTCCAGCAGATCAACTCGCTGACGGCACGCCAGCGCCAGATCATGGAAATGGTGCTGGCTGGACATCCGAGCAAGAACATTGCGGCTGATCTCAACATCAGCCAGAGAACGGTCGAAAATCATCGCGCCTCGATCATGTCGAAGACAAAGTCAAAGTCATTGCCGGCCCTTGCGCGCCTGGCGCTGACAGCAGCCGAAGCTGGCCCGTGAACATCGTAGGGAAGCTGCGGGCAATACACATGCCCTGCCTGCATAGGCGACGCTAACGTCTGTCGAGCAGGAACGCCTCCCCTGTCGCTTCCGCGAGATATTCGCCATGGCCGACAAGCTTCAACCTTCGACCATCGGACAATTCCATGGTCCGAATGCCTCTGTTGTCGTTCGCGCTCGGCTCCAAGGCAATCGTCAGCTCTGCGAGGTCTTCCATCTCGTAGAGTGTGACGGGTTCACCCGCTGATGTCTTTGCTTCATGCATGCCAACAATCTTTTTCATCATTCTCTCCGGTCAAGCGCGGCCTAATCGTGTGATCAAAAATTCTAGCCGCCATCCAGACGCGCGAAAGCATCGGAAACTACCTAGGGAGTGCATGGTAGTTTCACATTTAACCCGGATCCTGCTTTTGAGGCGATACAGACCGCCACCCCCCCCTCAAGCCTGGGTAGTTTCCGACCCTAGTCGCGACCCAAAGACGCCGCGATATTGCGACGCAATCAGGCTCTGCCTGCAAAGGCCAGACGCACCGGTTCGCCAGAGCAATCGTAAGGAGATCGATCATGGACAGCACCGCTGGTAGGATCAAAGACATCGGTCCGAAGCCGCAATCCTTCGACATCGAGCGCGCATCGAAAGACAACAGCGATTATCGTTCGGTTGCCTGGAGTGGCCGCTATCTCCAGGTAACGCTGATGTCGATCCCCGTCGGCGGCGACATCGGTCTTGAAGCACATCCACAGACCGATCAGTTCATCCGCCTCGACGGAGGCAACGGTCGCGTGCAGATGGGAGATGCGAAAGACAAGCTCACGTTCGAAAAGGACGTCTCGGATGGCTGGTGTGTCCTCGTTCCCGCAGGGACCTGGCACAACATCACCAATACAGGGGCGACGCCGATGCAGGTCTATACGATCTACGCGCCGGCCCACCACAAGCCCGACAAGGTGCAGGCAACGGCGGCGACAGCAGAAGCAGACAAAGACGATGAACCGGCGCTATGGTCGGTGCAGCCAGATCACCGACCGGATCAACAGGGGTGATCTGATCGAAGCGGCACGCTGAGGCGGCCTTCCCTGACCAGCGTTCCATTGCGCAATTGCTGTTGGAAACATCAGGGAAGGCTGTCTTCGGCCGTCTCGCCGCCCTCGGTCTCCCATGACGATATTCCGGCACTTTGTTTCCTGCTGAATTTGAGGCGGATCCCAGCACCAGCTCCGCGTGCTTCTGGTATGAACGTAATGCCCAGCCTTCCCAGCGTGTCTTTCAGCGCATCCGGGAACCCAACAGGAAGATCAGCGGTCTTTCGTCGTCCTGTCGCGATGACGTGATCGCCCGGGCGTGAAGGAGGCGAACAATTGCAATCCCAATGCCCGATGATGCGCCAGTTGCGAATTAGGACATGGGTCACAGGACAATCGATGTGCGGTCAAATGCCACTCCTGCATGAACGGATCTGCTTGAAGATGATGGGGATCAGCGCGATCTCGGCCACCGTAAAGAAAGCAAGCGTGATTTCCCGGGTGATCAGATTGGATATGTGTGCCTCGCGTCCGGCTTCTTGTGCAGCGACCAGCACGCTGTCTACGCCCTGGCCGAGATGGGCATAACCGTTAGACATCGTTGAGTGACCAATCATAGACAAAGGAGCCGACAGAGGCTGTATCGATCCGTTGCGCAAGATCGGCACTGGCAAGGGATTTCCAGTGTGCCTTGAGCGCGCCCTTGCCGCCGAAGTCGTCGGCATACCAGGAATAGATTTTCGATGCAGTGATCTCGTCATCCGAGACTGTGACACCACGCGGATGGTTGACATAGTCGCGGGCGTTTTCAGCGAGTAAAGCGTCTACATTGCCACCAGTGTAAGCCCTCGCCGCCAGGTTCGGGCATGAGTATGACGCGCAGTTCAGGCCGTAATGGCTCATCGGGTCCTTGAACAGAGCCCGAACGATTTCGTGTTCGACATCATCCAGCGAAAGCTCGACCCCGCCGACGACCATGATCTTCCTCGACCAGGGACCTGTTTTGAACAGGCCACCCCCGCCGAGCTTGATGTCTCTTATCGAGGCGACGGGATAATGGTCGATAATCACCTCGAGGGTCTTGGCGTTGTAGAGATTGATCCAGAACGCATGGCCCTCGTTGCGTGATAGTCCCGCAGGGTTGATGCTGGACAGTTCCGAAATGTAGGATTTGAGAACCGCCGCCCCATCTCTCCCAAGCGACTTGTAGTCGACTCGGTTGTAGCGGCTCTTGTCGGGTTTGACATAGCGCTGAAGCAATTGATCGAAGGCAGTGTGGTCGAGGCTCGCTGCTCCGGCTGGAGCGAAGGCTGCGAGGCCTGAGGCGCTGGCAGGCCGTGCCCCCATAGCGATTACGCCGGCACCCGCCAGACCAAGCATGGCGCGACGAGATAGTCGGCTGTGTATCGGTTTCATGCTCTTGTCCTTCTCGTTGTGAATCTGATTTTGCTCAAGAAGCCCCCGAATTCAGAGTCACGATGACTTGAAGCTCGCGAATCTTGCTGGACTTTCAGAACGATTGTTCTGTTAATGCCTCGCCAACATCGACTGGAGGGGCTGTGGAAGATAACGAGTGTGATGACGCGATCTTGCTTCCGCGGCTGGTCGTAGGCGATCGGATGGCTTTTCAGCGACTGTTTCGGCTGCACAATGCCCCGATGATCCGTTTTGCGACTGGCATCGTCAGAAGCCGTCATGTGGCCGAAGAAGTCGTCCAGGATACCTGGGTCTCGGTCCTCGGACGGATCGATCTCTTCGAAGGACGAAGCTCTCTGGCAAGCTGGATCTACGCCATTCTCGTCAATAAAGCCCGAACCGTTGCGAAGCGTGAGGGCCGCATCGTCTTCTTCGACGATGCCGGTGATGGCAACGGCCTTGCAGATGCCTTTGACGGGCGCGGTCGCTGGCGCGACATTCCCGAGCTCTGGGATGAGTTGACGCCGGACAGACATGTTGAGGGCCGCAGCGTCCTTCAGCACGTCGAAGCGGCCATCGAGGCGCTCCCGCCGGCGCAGCGCGCGGTCCTGATCCTCCGCAGCCAGCAGGAACTCGAGGCCAAGGAGGTCTGCACTCTTCTCGGCATGAGCGAGGGCAACATGCGCGTGCTTCTCCACCGGGCTCGTGTGCACGTGCGAAACGTCCTCGATCGGCTCAACAAGGATCTCTGACATGGCGCTTGGCGTAGCGCACTCCAGTATCGGCGCAATGCAGGCCGAGACTAGGTCGGCATATCCTGCCCCAATGGCAATCCGATTGCGGTTCAACCGTTTTGGTCGCGACCAAAGACGATTGGACCGGGCGGAGTTTTGATCGGTCGATGCCACCCGGGCTCCTTGCGAAACTTCGGCCCACCAGGCCTGCTGCACGAAGGACTATCGAGCATTCAATCTGTTACACAGGAGGAAGCAAAAACGTCGCCAGAGGTTTCTCGCAGGCGTGTTCAGGTCGCCAAACAAGTTCGCCAGTTCCTTATGGAGCGGCGCTTAGGCTCGTCACAGCGGTGACCGCCGCTTGGGCGACAGGTTTGAGCTCATCGGCTGTCTGGCCAGAGCGCGCCTTGAGCGTCATCCCGCGGGCCACGGACGCAATCATTCCTGCTACAGCCCCAGGCGAGATCTTCGCGTTAGCGGGCCACGGGGCCAATTGAAGGCGTGCCTCTATTTGCTTTTCCATCGTCACGAAACGACGGTCGAGCTCTACCGTGAAGACCGGGTTGGTTCCCGCTGCTTCCGCCAGGACGCAGGAGATCAGGCAACCTGGTGTCTCACGATCCGATGAGGCAAGATAAATGACCTCATCGAAGAAGGCAGACAAATCCTCAGCAAGCGTGCCCTTCGGTCCCAGCGCAGCAATAACATGCGACACGCGCGTCTCGCCGTAGCGGCCGAGCGCAGACAGAAACAGGCCCTGTTTGTCCCCAAAGAGCTGATAGAGGCTGGCGCGAGGCATGTTCATCGCCCGACACAGCCTGTCGATCGAAGCCGCTTCGTATCCTTCTGCCCAGAAAGACCTCATCGCTGCTTCCAACGCAGTCTCCCGATCAAAGCCGCTGGGACGGCCCCGCTGACGGGTTGTTGGGGTGGTGGCTGCCATTGATCACCTAATTCTGGACTGATCGTTCTAAAATAACTGTTCATTCCTCGAAATTCAATTTAAAGAATGACTGTTCTGAAATTAAGGAGGCTTTATGACCCGCACCCCTCTTCTCAATATGCACCCCGAAACACTAGAAGCATCCACGGGCGAGGCGCATGCCTTGTTGGCGACGGCAAAGTCAAAACTCGGCTTCGTGCCCAATATGTATGGCTACATGGCGAAATTGCCGCCGGTCCTCGCCAACTACATGTCGAGCTATGACGCCTTTCGCAACCAGTCCGGCTTTACACCTGCTGAACAGGAAACTGTGTTTCTCACCATCAGCCGCGTTAATGGCTGCACCTACTGCATGGCCGCACACTCAATGATTGCCGACAAGAAGTCGGGCGTACCTGCAGCATCTCTTGCGGCGCTCAGATCCGGAAAAGAATTGCCGGATGCCGGACTTCAGGCTGTCGCAGCTTTCACCGAAGTCATGGTCATCTCGCGTGGCAATCCTGGAAAAGCGGCGGTCGATGCATTTATCCAGGCTGGCTACACCGAACAGCACATCCTGGGCATCGTATTGGCGATCGCTGCAAAAACGTTTTCCAACTACGTCAACCACCTGGCAGGAACTACGGTCGATCCGGTATTTGCGCCTTATTCGGTGGATTGATACGGCATGGCAAAGAACAATTGAGGTGCGCCCCGAATAGGGGCGCCCTCTAGAGACAGCCATTGAAAACGGGCGTTCGAGATCGGCACTGGATGAGATATTGTCTAGCCTGAAGCGAAGGCTTTCCCGCCATGTTGACGTCAGCCCAAAGCCAGAGCACAAAGATGGCATCCACGGTCGTTCTCGGCGGAAAAACAGAGGGAAATCAAAGGTAATTTTCCAAGCCTTTGAAATGAGGCGAGAATTTAGGTTCTTCAGGCAGGCCATTGTAGGTCGGTTTTCCGCTGAAAATCAGCGTCCGTTTATCACAGAAGAAAGGGACGCCTTCTCAAGAACTTAAGCAATTCTGGCTGCTGTTCTTCGGGCCAGCCGTCATGCTTAAAACGGATCTCGCAAAATCGGCTGGGGACCTTAGTCGGCGCCCGAATTGTAATAGACCTCACTGACTTGGTTCCCCCCCATCCGGTCCTGCCGGATAAGGTCGGCCGCTTTATCGGCGATCATCACCACCGGTGAGGCGGTATTGCCCGAGACGATGCTGGGCATGATGGAGGCATCGACGACGCGCAGGCCCCGAATGCCGGTCACTCTTAGCGAGGGGTCGACCACGGCATCAGGATCCGGACCCATTCTACAGGTTCCGACGGGGTGAAAAATGGTGGTGGCGATGTCGCCGGCCTTTTGCAGCAGGGCTTCGTCGTCCTGGAATTCACGACCGGGCAAGATCTCCTCGGGCTGGAAGGGGCGAAGGGCTGCAGCCGACATCACCTGTCTTGCCTGCCGGATGGCGGCGATCGCGACGGAACGGTCCTGGTCGGTCGAGAGGTAGTTCGGACGGATCTCCGGCTGCAGGGCCGGATCGGGCGA
The DNA here is from genome assembly GCF_001295785.1 of Rhizobium sp. AAP116. Lineage (NCBI taxonomy): Bacteria > Pseudomonadati > Pseudomonadota > Alphaproteobacteria > Hyphomicrobiales > Rhizobiaceae > Rhizobium > Rhizobium sp. AAP116. The sequence goes on along the minus strand of NZ_LJIB01000007.1, from coordinate 18,693 downwards.
GGTGATGTGGCAGGTACCGGCGCTGGTCGGGCGCAACTGGCAGACCGAGACGGTGATCGCCGGAAACGGGTGCAGCGGATCGCCGAGCTTGTCGGTGGAGAGCGGCTGGATGTGATACTCGATGTCGGGCCGATCCTCTTCCGGGCTGGACCGGGTGAACATGCCGAACTGGCTGGGTGCCATCGACATGGGACCCGAGCGGTAAAGGGCATATTCGGCAGCGATCTTCATCTTGCCGCGCCAGGAATTGGCAAGCTGGTTCAGCGTCACCGTGTTCTTCACCTTGAAGACCGTGCGGATCTGCAGATGATCCTGCAGGTTCGCGCCGACGGCAGGTTTCGCCATGATCACATCGATGCCAAGCGACCAGAGGCGGGCGGGATCGCCGATGCCGGAGAGTTCAAGCAGCTTCGGCGAGTTGATCGCGCCGGCAGCGAGGATCACTTCGCCTGACGCCTTTGCGGAGAACGCGCCTCCCGGCGTGCGATACTGGACGCCGGTCACGCGTTTGCCCTCGAAGGTCAGGCGTTCGACCAGGGCATGCTGGACCAGACGCAGGTTGGGTCGCTTCAGGGCCGGTCTCAGAAAGCCTCGGGCCGTGTTCCAGCGGACACCCTTGTGCTGGTTGACATCGAAGAAGCCGGACCCTTCGTTGTCACCATCGTTGAAGTCGGCGCGCGGTTCGATGCCGAATTCACGAGCCCCTTCCTGGACGGCCTCGAGGATATCCCATTTCAGGCGCTGGCGGCTGACCTTCCAGGCGCCACCCTTTGCATGCATGTCTCCTGACGGCCCGTGATAGTCCTCGGACTTCAGGAAATAGGGCAGCACATCCGACCAGCCCCAGCCGGGATTCCCGAGGTCACGCCAGCCGTCGTAATCGGCCGCCTGGCCGCGCATATAGATCATGCCATTGACCGAAGTGCAGCCGCCGAGCACCTTGCCGCGCGGATAGGCAAGGCTGCGGCCGTTGAGACCGGGTTCGGATGCCGTGCGCATCATCCAGTCGGTGCGCGGATTGCCGATGCAGTAGAGATAGCCGACGGGGATCCGTACCCAGTGATAGCGGTCAGAGCCTCCGGCCTCCAGGAGCAGCACGCGGGTCTTCGGATCCTCCGTCAGGCGGGCGGCGAGCACGCAGCCCGCTGTCCCTGCCCCGACGATGACATAGTCATAGTCGCCATCGAGCCGTATCGTGTCCGGCATGGTCTGTCCTTTCGTTGGCGATCAGGATCGCCTCTGTTCGTCTGTGGTCTTTAGCCGGCCTAGGGCTTCAGGCGGAGTGCGCTCCAGAAGTCCCGCATCTGGTCGGTCAGGGCCGTGTAGAGCCCGTATCGCCTGCGAAAATGCTCCGTCCGTTCCGTATTCGGCTGGAAGTCTCTGGCAGAGCGGGTCATGGCGGCAACGGCCTCTTCGTAGGAGGCATAAAGGCCGATCGCGACCGTGGCACCGATTGCAGCCCCGAGAGCACCCGTCTCCTGGGCCTCTGCCACGGTGAGCGGGATCTCCAGGACATCGGCCATCATCTGCGGCCAATGGGGGCTGCGCGAGCCGCCGCCGGACATGACTGCGCGGTCGACGGCCAGACCGGCATTGCGCAGCACTTCGATATGCCGTCGATGTTCGAAGCAGACGCCTTCGAAGAGCGCCCGGATCATGTGGCCTTCACCATGCCACCCGGCCAGCCCATGGAAGCCGCCGCGAAACTCGGCGCCGAGGCGCGAGCCGAAGATGAAGGGATGGAAGAAGGGGTCGTCGGCGCGGGCCACGACCTTGCCGACCTCTTCGTTGCAGCGATCGAAGGCCTCGCCGCCATGGTCGCCGCGCATGCGATGCACATACCATTCGAGATTGGCGGCCGATGTCGCGCTGGATTCAATGTTGACGTATCGCCCCTGCCCGAAGGTCGTGACCATGAAGACGTCGGGGCTGATGACGGGCTCATCGGCAAAGACCTGGTTGATGCTCCAGGTCCCCGCGATGACGGAGGCTTCACCGGCATGGATGACGCCTGAACCCATGGCGCTTGAGACGACGTCGAAATAGCCACCGATCACAGGCGTGCCTTCCGCCAGACCCGTTGCCTTGGCGGCCGCTGCGGTGACCCGACCGACAATATCTGCGGACTGCACGCGTTCGGGGAAGAACGGCAGGGCATCCTCGAGATGGTAGAGGCCAAGCAAATCAGCGTCGAGTTCGCCCTCCGGCATGGCAAGGAGCCCCGCACCGCTGAGGTCGGAGATATCGTTGGCCAGGCGTTCTGTCAGGCGGAAGTTGATGTAGTCCTTGCAGAACAGGACAGCGCCGATCCTGGCATATGTCTCCGGCGCGTGGCGCTTGATCCAGGCGAGCAGGCTCGGGGTCTGCGATGGCCAGGGGCGCTGCAGACAGCGCGCCTGGAGTGCGTCTCCGTTCTCACGGTCGAGTTCTGCGGCGATATCGGCTGCCCGGCTGTCCAGCGACTGTATGCCTTTCAGCGGCTGATAGGACCGATCGAGCAGATAGAGGCCGTTGCCATGGCCGGCACATCCAAGGCCAAGGATCCGCGTGGGATCGACACCGGATGTGGAAATCACTTCGCGGATCGCCGCGCAGCCGTTTTCCCAGAGTTCTGAGAGATCACGCTCGACATGGCCGGGTTCGGGAAAGCTCGACTGGCCGTCGATGGCGCAGTGTGCGATCTGGTGGCCCTCCGTGTCGAAAAGCACGGCCTTGATGACCGTGTTTCCGACATCGACACCCAAAATGTAGTTCTTCTCAGCCACGGTTATAAATGTCCCATGCTTCTTCGCCGCTGGCGCGCTGATGGATGATCGCCATCAGTGCCTTCACGACCGCCTTCGGATTGTCATGCTGATAGATGTTGCGTCCATAGACCATCCCGTTTGCGCCTTGAGCAATCAGGGCCGCTGATTTGGCGAGCACGACGCGCAGATCTTCGCGACCGCCGCCACGGACCAGAACCGGGCAGCGCGCCGCTTCGATGACCTTGTGGAAGTCCTCGGGATCGCTGGTCGGATCGGCCTTGATGATGTCGGCGCCCATCTCGGAGGCCAGACGGACCAGCGTGACGATCTTCTCGGCGTCGCCGTCCACCTGATAGCCGCCCCTGATATCATTGGGCAGCATCACCAAGGGCTCGATCATCAGCGGCATGCCATAACGATGGCAATCGGCGCGGACGCGGGAGATGTTTTCGACGCATTGGCGAAAGAGTTCCGGCTCGTCCGGCAGCATGAACAGATTGACGACGACGCAGGCCGCATCCATTTCCAGCGCGCCGATGATCGGTTCGTCATGGTTCTGCAGTTGCGACCACATGCTGCGATGGCGGGTGGAATTGTAGGGATTGCCCATGTCGATGCGCATCACCAGAGCCGGCTTGTCACGTTCGGGTCTTGCCTGCAGCAGATCGGCCTGGCCATAGGCCATCTGGATGGCATCGGGACCTGCTTCGACGAGCTTGTCCACCACGCCTGCCATGTCCTCCAGGCCGATCAGAAAGCTCGGCTCGTTGCAGACACCGTGATCGATGGCGACGTCGAGGCAGCCGCCCTGACGGAACAGCCTGTTCATTCGTGCCTTCTTGGATATTCGCATCATGACGCCTTGTCCTTTTCCTTGCATCTGTCCTGAAGCATTGCGACCGAGACCCCGTAATAGGTCCCGAGTTCGTCGATGAGCTGCCGCCGCTCCGCCAACATCTGCTCACCCGACCAGGCAAGCTCGCGGGCCATGACGGTCAGCAGGGTGTCGAGAATTTCGAGATCGATCTGGCCGGTGATCGCAAGGCTCGTGCGGCGGAGCACGATGTCGGCCAGGTGGAGGACGTCTTCTCCCCGGATGAGCCAGAGGATTTCGGCCAGCGTCATAGCAGTTGTGGAGGACAAGGGAACGTCATCCGTGTGCCCGTCGCAGAAGGCCATGAGATCGAAGGCGCGCGATCCATAGGTGGATGCCAAGTGATCGGCGCGGGCCTTGCCGATCGGAAACTCGCGGGAGAGCAGAGCCGACAACCGCTCGCCATCCGCCGGGTAGTTCCGGCCGCCACCGATCGAGCGGTCGGCGGTCGTCGCGATGCGGGGACGGCCGAGGAAGGCGAGCACCTCGTCGGTCACCTGTTCACCAAAGGCGCGGAAGGTCGTCCACTTGCCGCCGACCATGCAGAGCTGTGGCGGGTCGCTCTCGACACGATGAATGACATGGCTGCGCGAGATCTTGCCCGTGAATTCCGCATCGCTGCGCGGCAGCGGACGGATGCCGCTGAAGCTGAAGACGATATCGGATGGAGAGATGGCGAGATCCGGAAAGACGGTGCGGATCGCAGCGAGAATATAGTCGCGTTCCTCAGGCTCGCAGCGCGTCCGGCCCGGCTTGTCGACCTTGATATCCGTCGATCCGGCCAGCACGCGGCCCATATAGGGAAAGAGGATGCAGACCCTGTTGTCGGTGTTCTCGAAAAAGATCATGTGGCCGTTCAGGGCCTGGTAGAGCGCGTCGTTCGCGAGGATGAGATGTGAGCCCTTGGTGCCGGTCACCGTTTTCTCGGCTGGTGTTGCACCGTCACTGAGCGCCGTAATCGTCTGGTCGATCCAAGCGCCTGTGGCGTTGACGATCATGCGGGGACGCACGACGATGAGTTCGTTCGAACCTTCTGCCGAGAGCTGGTAGCTGTCGCCGATCCGCAAGAGTTTCGCGTAGTTCAGCGCGATTGCCTGGGGCGCATCGCTTCGCGTGTCGAGGACGAGTTCGAGCGCCAGGCGTTCCGGCTGGCTGATCCAGGCGTCGTAATAGGTCGCGGAATAGCGAACCTGAGGCGTCAAGGCCGGCCAGAGGGCCCGGGTACTGCGGGCATTGCGGAACTGGTGACGCGGGAGAAGCCGGTTCTTGCGGGTGACAAAATCATAGAGCGAGAGGCCCGCCTTGATCGCGAGCGCGCCGCGGCTCGACGGTTTGCCGGCCGAGCCGAAGAAGGTCGCAGCCGCGTTGAAGAAGCCACTGAAGATCGAGTGGATCGGGATCGTCGTCGGCAGGGGGTGGACCATGTGGGGTGCGAGCCTGAGCAGTGCATCGCGCTCGGCCAAGGATTCCCGGACGAGATTGAATTCACCATTTTCGAGATAGCGCAGGCCGCCATGGATCATGCGCGAGGGGGCGGCACTACAGCCGGATGCGAAATCGTCCCGCTCGACCAGAAGCACGCGCAATCCCTGCAGCGCCAGATCGCGAAAGGCGGCGATGCCATTGATGCCGCCGCCGACCACGACGGCATCAAAATCGCCGTCCTGTCGAATTCGCCTGAGCGCGTCCTCGCGGAATGTGGACATGGAGGTACCGTTCGCTGGTTTTGACGCCAACGTCCCAATTCTCTGTTGTGGTCTGTGATGGTTACCGGTCGAGTTCGACCAGATGGTCTCTTATGCCGGCCGTGATGGTCGACACTTCATGTTCTGCCAGGCGCAAACGTGCGGCACCGGCATTCTCGATCGCCTGGGTGGGGTCGCGCGCACCGCACAGCGAGAAGGTGATGCCCGGCTGGGCGACCGTCCAGGCGATGACCACCTGGGCAACCGATGCCTCGTGCTGGTCAGCGATCGAGCGGATCACATGCATCAGTCGAGCGACCTTCTCCCGATTGCCGAGGCTGAAGCGCGGATTGCCATGCCGCTGGTCATCGTCGGCAAAGATGCGCTCGGGACCGATCTTGCCCGAGAGCAGGCCGAGCGCCAGCGACGAATAGCTGAGAATGGAAACCCCGTTGTCGAGACAGGTCGGAACGAAGCTCGTCTCGATATCGCGTTTCACCATGGAGTATTCCTCCTGGATCGCGTCGAGCGCACCGGTTGCGAGATAGGCGGCCAGATCTGCCTCTGAGACATTGCTCGCGCCGATCGAGCGGATCTTGCCCTCGTCCTTGAGACGAAGCAGTTCCCCGACCGTCTCGGCAATCGGCGTCGTTCCATCCTGCCAGTGGGTGACATAGTGGTCGATATAATCGGTGCCCAGGCGGCGCAGGCTTTGTTCGACTTCGTAGCGGATGGAGGACGGCCCCAGGTAGCGATGAACTGGCTTGCCAGCCTGCTCGAAGAAGTAGGTTCCCTCGCCGACATGCCAGACGAGACCGCATTTGGAAACGAGCACGACCTTGTCGCGCTGGCCTGCAATCGCCTTGCCGACGATCGTTTCAGCCAGTCCCATGCCATAGGCGGGTGCGGTATCAATGAGCGAGACGCCGGCATCCACAGAGGCCCTGATGGCGTCAATCGATTGTTTCTCGTCCGTGCCGCCCCACATCCAGCCGCCGATCGCCCAGGTGCCGAGCCCGACGGCTGATGCCTTGATGCCGCTTCGGCCGATGGGCCGGGTTACAATGCCTTTGTCCGTCACCGGATCATCCTTCCCCATGTGTATCGAGTGCCCGGGCGATTTCTTCGTCCACCACGAGCGAGGTCAAAAACCGCCCGGCAAGGGTCGCTGCCACCGGGCCCGCCTTTAGGCTGCCAGCCGCCACGCCAATGATGGTCGGGCAGTTGGCAAGGTCTGCGGGGTCGAGTGCCACGACCCGCGAATTGAGATCGATCTCGGCAAGCGAACCGTCGGCCTTGATCAGATGCGCCAGAAATTCTCCGGCAATGCCCGCGTCAACAAGCGCCTGGCCGCCACGTGCCGGATCCGGCAACAGGTCGTAATAGCCGGAGCCCGGCGCCTGGACCGAGCCGATGCCGACGAGGGCCACGGTTGCCTTGCGCGCGAGATCGAAGACCTCCCGGATCGAGGCGACATTCATCAGGAGGTCGCGCTGCTGCTCGTCCTCGGCAAACAGGGGGGCGTGGACGAGTTGCGCCGTGCCACCGAGCTTGTCGGCCAGTTGCGTCGCCAGATGATTGACGTCGGTATAATGCTTGCCCTGCACGCCGCCGGTGAGTGGCACGACCCTGATATCGAAACGGCGCTCGGCCTCGAGGTTTTCAACCACGGCACTCACCGCCTTGCCGCCGGTGATAGCAATGACGTCGCCATCGCGAAGCGTTTCGAGGAGATGGTTGGCCGCGACCCTTCCGACCATCTGCAGCGTCGTCTCGGGATTATCCGATACGGTGGGCGTGACCACCGACTGCTTCAGGCCGAAGCGCTGGGTGACGTCGTTTTCCATATCGACCAGCCGCTGATAGGGGCTGGAGATGCTGATCTTGACCATGCCTGCCTTGCGGCCAGCGGCAATCATACGGTTCACCTTCGTATGCGAGAGGTTGAGCTTCTCGGCGATCTCCGACTGCTTCACACCCTCGATGAAATGCAGGACGAGGACCGAATACATCTGGCGCTGCTGATCGAATTCATCCCTGTTGTCCACCATGACGCGTCGTCTCCTCGTTGCTTCCCGGCTGCTCAGCGGCGGCGCTTGACCAGGTAGTGGTCGAACAGCACGGCGGTGAGCAGAATGCTTCCCTTGATGATGTCCTGCCAGTAAACCGACACGTTGAGCAAGGAGAGCGAGCTGGAAACCACCGAAAGCAGGACCGCGCCAAGGATCGCACCGAAGATGGTGCCGGCACCGCCCGAGAGGCTGGCGCCACCGATGACGGCAGCGGCGATCACGTTCAGTTCCATGCCGACGCCGAAGCTGGGCTGGGCGGAGCCGAAGCGGGCCATGTAGATGACGCCGGCCACACCGCAGAGCGCAGAGCAGAGCGTGGTGGTGGCGAAGACGACGCGACCGACGCGGATACCCGAATAGGCGGCCGCCTTGGGATTGCTGCCGGTGTAGAAGACCTTGCGGAAGGCCGTTGTCCGGCGCAGCAGGAAGTCGAAGGACACCACGACGACCACGAAGATGATGATGACGAGCGGGATGCCGTAGACAGCACCCTGGCCGATGAACTTGAACTCCGGCGGCAGAGTAAAGAGCCCGAGCGGTCGACCACCCGTCGCCAGCAGGCAGATGCCGCGGGCAATCACCATGACGCCGAGCGAGACGATGAAATGGTGCAGGCCGACCACGGTGGTCAGAAAGCCCATGAACATGCCGATGCAGGTGGTGACAGCGATGGCAAAGGCGGCAGCGGCCCAGGGATCGATCCCGTTCAGGAAGAGCCAGCCGGCGACCACCATGGCCAGCGCCGTAACCGAGCCGACCGACAGGTCGATGCCGCCCGAGATCAAGAGGATCGTCATACCGACCACCACGATGCTCTCGACCGCGAAGGCCATGGACATGGCCCGGAGATTATCCACCGTCAGGAAGTAGGGTGAGATGAAGGACATCACCGTGAACAGCGTCAGGATGATGACGATCAGGCCTGTCTCGCGCGCCTTGATCGCAGGTGTCCACCACTGTGCGCGGCGCTCGGCGGCCGAGCCTGCGTGATGCTGTGTTTCGATCGTTACCATTTGTCCCACTCCCTCATGCTTTGCCCTGGGACGCGGTAACGTCCACGGGCGAAGTATCGCCCTGGGTCAACTGACTGCTGATCGATGCAAGCTGCATGATCCGTTCTTCGGTCATCTCGGCACCGGTGACCTCTCCGGTAATGCGCCCCTCGCGGACCACCAGCACACGGTCGCTCACCCCGATGAGCTCGGGGAGTTCCGAGGATATGACGACGACACCAACGCCCTCATTGGCGAGGTCCCTGATCTGGCGATGGATTTCCGCCTTGGCGCCGACATCGACACCACGGGTCGGTTCGTCGAGGAACACGACCTCAGGCTCGACCGACAGCATTCTGGCAAGCGCGACCTTCTGCTGGTTGCCGCCGCTCAGCGTGTTGACGGCGTCGCCCACCCCGTTGGAGCGCAGCTTCAGCCGCGTCCCGTAGTGCTCGGCGCGTGTCGTTTCCTGCCGGCGACTGATCAGGCCGAAGGGATTGGCCACACGCTTGAGATCAAGCGCCGAGACATTGCTGGCGATGGACATGTTGAGAAACAGGCCGTCGCCCTTGCGGTCCTCGGAGACATAGACCAGCCCCTCGCGAATGCTGTCGCGATAGTCGCGGAGAGAAAGTTTCCGGCCCTTCAGCACCACCTCGCCCTCGGCCTTGCCTTCCAGCCGGCAGATGGCGCGCACAATCTCGCTGCGCCCCGCCCCGATCAGGCCGGCCAGGCCGAGGATCTCGCCCTTGCGTAAGTCGAAGCTGACATTGGAGACCCTTCGCCCTTCGGTCAGATTGCGCACCGAGAGGATGACGTCGTCCGACTTCGCCTCCGGCGCCTGCTTGGGCGGATAGAGCTTGTCGAGCACGCGCCCGACCATGCTGTTGACGACATCCTCCGGCGTGATCGCCGCGATGTCCGCCGTCTTGATGTGGCAGCCGTCGCGCATGATGGTGATCCGGTCACAATGCTGGAAGATCTCCGCCATGCGGTGGGAAATGTAGATGATCGCGATACCGCGATCGGCGAGGCGACGCATGATCTTGAACAGCGTCTGCGCTTCGGTTTCGGTGAGGGCCGCCGTCGGTTCATCGAGGATCAGGATGCGGCAGTCGAGCGTCAGCGCCTTGGCGATCTCGACGATCTGCTGCTGCGAGATCGAGAGATCGCCCGCACGGCGTCTCGGATCGATATCGCCGATTTCCTTGAGGATCTCGCCGGCGCGGACGACCAGTGCGCGGTAATCCATCAAAAGGGTCCGGCTGCTGCCCGTTTCGGCCATGAACATGTTTTCGGCGACCGAGATCTCCGGGCAGAGCGCGATTTCCTGGTGGACGAAGCCGATGCCGAGCCGATTGGCGGCATTCGGCGAAGCGATGCGAACAGGAGCGCCGTCAAGACGGATCTCGCCGCGGTCGGGCTGCAGGATGCCGTCGATGATATGCATCAGCGTCGACTTTCCCGCACCGTTTTCGCCGGCCAGCGCATGGATTTCGCCCCGACGCAGTTCCAGTTCGGCGCCACGCAGGGCCTGGACCGGTCCGAACGACTTGTGCACATCCGTCATGCTGAGGACGACCTCCGCCATGACACCCCTCCCCTTCCATCACTTCGACTTCCCCGGCGCCGCGCGACGCGCCGCCGGGGTCATGCAGGTCGGCGCTCAGCGCCCCTTCATGTATTCGTTGAGGTCGAAGGATGCGGCGTTCGCCTTGGTGATGACGGCAAAGCCGTTGTCCATCGACGGAACCTGCATCGGGTTGAAGCCCGACACTTTGTAGTCGTTGAACGGGTCGATCAGTTCCGGATGGGCACCGAGGAAGGTGTTCATGAAGCCCATGAAGCCCTGGATGCCCTGGTTCGGATTGATCGACATGTGGATGTTGCCCTGCTTGATGTGCTCAAGCGTGGTGGGCGTGATGTCGGCGTGAAGGATCAGGACCTTCTTCTTGGCTTCGAGCACGGAGGCAACCGCGCCTTCTGCCGAACCGGCTTCGGGGATCCAGAGAGCGCCCAGGTTCGGATTGGCCTGGAGCATGGCGGAGACCGCCTGATAGGCCGCGTTGGAATCCTGGTTCGTCGCCTGGCGACCGACCAGCTTCATGTCCGGATGGGTCCGCTCCATGTAGTCGATGAGTGCGGTCACCCGAAGGTCGTGGTTGCTCTGGCCCGGATTTTCGAGAACAGCGTATTCGCCCTTGCCGCCGAGCGCCTTGACGATTTCTTCGGCTGCAAACTTCGCCTCGGCGACATTGTCGGAGGTGATGTAGGCGGTGCGCTTGGACTTCGGCGAGTCTGCCGCAAAGGTCGTGACCGAGATGCCGGAGTCGATGGCCCGGTTGATCGGCTCGATGAAGGGATCCGACTGCATCGGATGCAGCAGGATGCCCTTCGGCTTCTTCACCACTTCCTGCTCGAAAGAGGCGATCTGCTTGGTGATGTCGTATTCCGGCGTGCCGGTAAAGGCAGCTTCGCAGCCCAGCGCCTTGGCCGCCTGCTTGAAGCCTTCGAAGACCGGGACCCAATAGGGATGGCCGGAGACCATGACGTTCATGACATAGGTTTCGCCCGGCTCGCAGGCAAACTTTCCTTCGGCGTTGGCCGGCGCGACGGCCCCGGCAATGGCGGCGGCGGCAATCAGGCCGATGGCGGTGGCGGCCTTCAGAGACTTCAGCATTTTTCCCCTCCCAGAGATGGTGATCAACTGCAATAAAATTCGCCTTAAGCAATTTATTGCATGACGTGATCAATATCGCGGCGAAGGGCTTGCGTCAATCACGTCTGCATAATATTTTTGTTTCTGAAATTTATTTCACGCAGGGGGATCACATGAACCAACAGCGACGGTCGATTGGCGTGCATCTGCGGATGACCTGTGCACCTCTGGAGGCAGATAGCCTGCTGAGTGCCCTTCAGGATCTGCAGCGCTTGAGCCGCGAAGAACCCGGAAACCGAATGTTCGACATTCTGCAGTGCTGCGAGCATGCCGGTGGTTTTCTGGTCCTCGAAGAATTTGAAAACGAAGCGGCGCTTGCGACCCACAGGGCATCGGACCAATTCCGGCGATTCAAGGAGGCCACGGCATCGCTGACGCTGACGATCGAGCGTTATGCCCCGGTCTGATGCGGCACGTCACCGGGTGACTGCAGCATTAGCCTTCGAAAGCGTGAGAGTTTCAGGTCTTGAAACGACAATAGAATCACGGAAGCGCATGATGGGTCAGACGCGGATATAATTGCCGCTCTCCCGTCATGTTGACGTCAACCCAAAGCCGAGGCGCAAAGATGGCATCCACGGTCGCTCGCGGCAGGAAAACCATAGGAAAATCAAAGGCAATTTTTCCAAGCTTCAGAAATCATGGGAGAATCGAGGATCCCCAGCCAATTCCCCCCAAAAGCCCTGATTCCTAAGTTTTTCCGTCATCCCGGATCCCGTTTTGGCGTCGTCGGCGACCTGATGCCCAAAACTGATGCCCAAGCCGAAATCGGCACGCGCGACCTTTCGCTTAACCCTCCATGCCGGACCTGACCGAAGCCGATGCCGGTTTCTGTTGTTGTAGCGTGAACAGTGACCATGCCGAAATGAACAGCGCCGCAATGAGTGGCCCGATAACGAAACCGCTCAGGCCAAAGAGCGAGATTCCACCGACGGTCGAAATGAGGACGACATAGTCCGGCAGTCTCGCGCCCTGCCCGACCAAGGGAGGACGCAGAAGGTTGTCGATCAGACCGATAACGAGAGCGCCGACCGCGACCATGACGATCCCCTTGATCCAGGCACCAATGAGGAAAAGCCAGATAGCGGCCGGCAACCAGACGATCGCGGCGCCAATGGCCGGGAGCATCGAGAGAAACGTCATCACAACGCCCCAAAGGAGGGCCGCCTCTATGCCCAGGGCCCAGAAGGTTAGTCCGCCGATGACACCTTGGACTATCGCGATGATTCCATTGCCACGGACCGTGGCACGGACAACCGCCGCGAATTTGTCGACGAACTGCCGGGTGTAGTCGTCGCTGAGCGGAATCGAGTGGCGCAAGGTCTTTGCAAGGGATGCGCCATCCCGAAACAGGAAGAACAAAAGGTAGAGCATCAGCCCCATGCCTATGAAGAACTGCAGCGTGTTCTGACCAAAGCTCAGTACTCCGCCTGCAATTGACTGGCCTGCCTCCATCAGGCCGGACGAGAGCTGTGCCCACAACTCGGCAAAGCCATCAAGCTTCAGCGAAGTCAGCCAGGTGCCCACAAACTCCGGAAGCACCGCCTGCAAACGCAGAAGATGGGCGTTCAGGTCAATTTCATTGCTGCTGATGCGCTGGTAAAGGCTCGTCCCTTCTTGAATGAGGGATGCCAGGATGCCGAGAGCCGGCAGGATGACGAGGCAGATGCAAAGAAGCAGCGTCAGCAATGCCGCCACGGTTGCGCGACCACCCAGCCACCGCTCCAGCCGCTTATGGACCGGGAAGAAAAGGATCGCCAGGATGACGGCCCACAACACCGCTGTGTAATAGGGAATGAGAAGCCACACGAAGGCAATCGTTATGATGAAAAGCAGCACATAGAAGCTTGCTCGCTGAATGGTCATTTGGGCACCTTCCTTTGTCGGCCCGGTCTCGCGCCCATGGCGATGGTTCGAGGTCTTCGTCCATCGCGCCAGGTGCCTGATGGTCGTCAGTCGACTTCTTCCGTGACGACTTCGAAATGCGTCAGCGTTGCTGGCCCGAAGGCTGTCGAGAGCGCGACATCCGTGGCATCACGCCCCCTCGCCATCAGGATGCGCCCGATACGCGGGACATTGTGGCGCGCATCGACGGTCCACCAGCGACCGCCGAGATAGACTTCGCACCAGGCACTGAAATCCATGGGATGCGGATCCTTCGGCACGCCGATATCACCGAGATAACCGGTGCAATAGCGGGCTGGGATGTTGAGGCATCGGCAGAGCGTGATGGTGAGATGCGCGAAATCGCGGCAGACGCCTGTCCGGTCCATGAAACCGCCATGAGCAGTGCGGGTCGGGTCGGCCCTGTCATAATCGAAGACAAGATGGCCATGGACGAAGTCCAAGATGGCCTTCACCCGCGGCCAGCCCAAAGGCGTTTCGGAAAACTGCTTCCAGGCAAAATCGGCCAGACGGTCCGTGTCGCAGTAACGGCTCCCCAGCAGGAAAACCAGGACATCGTCGGGCAAGTCCTGAATTGGAAGCTGAACGGCCTGTTCGGGCAGGGCTTCCAACAGGCCGCTGTCGCTCACATCGAATTGGGCCGAGATCATCGTTCGGCCAGCAGGCGCCACGATCCGGCTGCAGGCATTGCCGTAAGCATCGAGATAATCGCGCTGGGAAATCGGGCGGCTGAAGGAGAGGTTTTGTTCGCTGCACAGATCCCGTTCCCGCGACGGGTGAATTTTGAGGACGAGCAGCATCGGAGTCTCGTTCTGACACGCGTATTCGATGTTAAACCCTGCACGGATCTTCATGCCATCGTCTTTCTGCAATCTCGCCAAGCCAGTCTACTCATGGCAACGGTTGACGCGCGGCGGCGTTCCGCTCCATCCCCGGATCCCGAAATGGAGACGCTTGTCAGCGTCACCCCGCCGCCATCCAGCAGAAAAAGCCTCAGGCTGCGGTGCTCGTGTTCGAGTGGAACGTTGCATGGGCAACGGTGACACTCATGCCCTTGTCGCTGGATGCAATCTCGACCCGCGCATCGAGCTGCTTGGCGAGCGCCTCGATGATCAAAGATCCGAGACCAGATCCGGGCTCAATCGGCTTTTCCGTCACGCTGCGACCGACATGACGCGCTGGCGGGCGTCTTCGAGATGGCGACGGCTTTCTTCGGACGTCACGGCGCAGGCCTTGAGCATCAGAATGCTGGCGATGATCTGCAGACTGTTGGCCACCCTGTGCTGCATTTCCTGAAAGAGAACGTGCTGTTGGACGAGCAATTCTTCCGTGCGCTCCAGCAGTGCCTGCTTCTCAGCTTCCGCCCGCCTTGCCTCAGTGATGTCGCGAAACGCGAGCAGCATGTTCGGGGCGGATGATCCGCCATAATCGACGGTTCGCGCCGACATCAGGAGCGTGCGGCGTCCGATCTTGGCGACATCCCTGTCGAACTCGAAGGCCTCCAAGAAGGTAGCGTTCGCTGCAACCAGCCGCATGTGACTATCGAGCACAACGAGGGGTTCCGGTATGCTTTCAACGATAGCCATCGCGAGCCTTTTCGCGTCACTCGGATCCCCGAATTGCTGCATCGGCTATCCCCTCCATGGCAAGGCTGACTATCGCAATTGACTTCTGGCCCGGCCACCAAGAAATACTACGCCTCGTTGTTCCCTTTGGCCATAACAATCGACATGTATTGTTTGTCATGGGCTTGACGACCTTCGCACAGAAGTTCGCCGCCGATTTCAGCCGTCTTGATGCCGATCAACTCCCGCCTGTGGCCTGATGATATGGTGCATCTCATGATCCTGTCGGAGGATCCCGTGAGCAGGACGTGCGATGCTTGCATACAGGATCTCGGCACGACGGATTGATCACAGGGAGAGCGTGGCGCTTACCTCCGCCGCAGAGGTCAGGTGAACCGGCAAACGCTCGTATAGTCGATCAATCGCCCTGCCGATGTCAGCTTCAGCGCACTGGCAAAGGTTCCGGCTGCATGGGTGGCACCGAGACCAACATCGGTCAGATTGAACGCTGCGCGGAAACAGGAGCCGGAAACAGAGACGAAGTAGGTCTGGCCAAAGCTTGAAAGCGCCATCAACAGCGCACCGAACAGCAGCTGCTGCCAGTTGGCGCTGGCAAAATCGCAATAGCTGCGAACCATCGGCACTTTCGAAACCGATATGCGCTCAAGGCAAGACCTGGACGTTGACGAAACGTGATCGAAACGGATGAGCGGTGCTTGTGTAGCGCAGCATTTTCTGACGCGCTACCGGCAATCGAGGTTTGGTGGCGACGGTTGAGATTCTGGGCCATGGCTGCTGTTGCATGGCGTCCATGCGAGATAATCGTCCCACGCTCTGCTGATCCAGCTAGACCGGAGCCCGATACGCGCGGCTTTCGTCAACCAGCCGAACCATCTCAATCAGCTCGTGTTCGAGACGGCACTTGAACGCCTCGACGATATCGAGATCCTCGATCGTTTTCATGGTTTTCTTCCGGGCAAGAGGGCGGGCAGTTTGCCCGCCCGTCCTGATCTCAGCGGAAGATGACGACCGGCACCTTGCAGGAGCGGATCATCTCCGTCGTCGTCGAGCCGATGAAGAGGGAGCGCAACCGAGAATGGCTGTAGGCCCCCATGGCAAGGAGGTTGAAGCCTTCCTTTTCCACCATCTCCGAGATCACCTTGTCGGGCGCGCCCTGCACGAGTGCGACTTCCGGGGCGTAGCCCGCGGCCTTCAGGATCACAGCAGCATCATCGAGCTTCTTGCGGTTCTCGCTCGTGTCCGCACCAGCCATCACCACCGTGCAGCCGAGACCGTCAAGGATCGGGCTGCGGGACACCTGATCGACCGTCTTCATCGCCATCGTGCCGCCGTCATGGGCGATCAGCAGCTTGGCGACCGGCTTGAAGGCGCGCGAGGCGATGACGATCGCCTTTTGTGTCGAGCGCACGACACGTTCCAGGTTGGATCCGAGGTGGCCCTTGGCAAAGTCGGCACCCTCCCCACGCTTGCCGATAACGATGATGTCGGCATTGGCCTCGAATTCCAGCACGGTCTCGACCAGATCACCGTTGCGCAGCTTCGTCTCGACATTGGCAACGCCAGCATCGTTGAGCCGGGCCTTTGCCTCGTCGAGCAACAGACGTCCACGTTTGTGGGCAACCTTGGCCTGCTGCGCATCAAGTTCTGCCAGTTCTTCAAGAAGCGCCGTGCGGGCACCCAGCCCGATATTGCCGCTGAGGTTGACTGGCTCGGAGGCGAGATCCCGCCTGCCGATGACGTGGAGGAGTTCGACGGTCACGTCGGTTTTGCCTGCGATCCAGGCAATGTGGTCGCATACGCTCTGGGCATAGGGCGAGCCGTCGATCAATCCGAGTATTCTTGTCATTTTTGATCCTCCCTCAATGGCCCATCAGACGTTCCATGGCGCCGGGCTTGTCATGGATGGCGAGCTTGTCGACGATGGTCTCGCTTGCCTGATTGAGGCCAATGATTTCGACATCCGCGCCTTCACGACGGAACTTGAGCACGATCATGTCGAGGGCCGCGACGCTGGAGATATCCCAGATATGGGCATGGCTGACGTCGATGGTGACCTTGTCGAGGGCTTCCTTGAAGTCGAAGGCCTTATTGAAGTCCTCGACGGAGGCAAAGAACACCTGCCCTTCGACCGTATAGGTGCGATGCATGCCGTCAGCCGACACAGCCGAAGTAACGCGGAAAATCTGCGAGATCTTCCAGGCGAAGAAGACGGCCGAAAGCAGCACACCGATCAACACGCCGATGGCGAGGTTGTGGGTGTAGACGACGCCGATGACGGTCGCGATCATCACGATCGACGACGACCGCGGGTGATCCCTCAAATTCTTGATCGAGGACCAGGAGAAGGTGCCGATCGAGACCATGATCATGATGGCGACGAGTGCTGCCATCGGGATCTGGCTCACGAGATCACCCAGCACAAGAAGCAGGAAAAGCAGGAAGACGCCGGCGCAGAAGGTCGATAGACGTCCGCGACCGCCGGACTTCACGTTGATGATCGACTGGCCGATCATCGCGCAACCGGCCATGCCGCCGATGAAGCCTGTTGCCGTGTTGGCGATGCCCTGGCCGATGCATTCGCGGTTCTTGTCGCTCGGCGTGTCGGTCAGATCATCGACGATCTGAGCCGTCATCAGCGATTCCAGAAGCCCCACGGCTGCCACAGCGATGGAATATGGCAGGATGATCATCAGCGTTTCGAGATTGAAGGGGATCTGCGGGATCAGGAAGATCGGCAGGGTCGACGGCAGCTCGCCCATATCGCCAACGGTGCGGATGTCGAAGCCGAACCAGAGCGAGAGCGCTGTGAGAACCACGATGCAGACGAGCGGCGACGGCACAGCCTTGGTGACATAGGGGAAGAGATAGATGATCCCGAGACCGGCGGCGACCATGATATAGGTGAGCATCGGCACGTCGATCAGTTCCGGCAGTTGCGCCATGAAGATCAAAATGGCGAGCGCGTTAACGAAGCCGGTCATGACGGACTTCGAGACGAAGCGCATGACGTAACCGAGTTTCAAAACACCCGCGACGATCTGGATCAGCCCCGCCAGGACGGTCGCCGCCAAGAGATACTGGAGGCCATGGTCGCGCACCAGCGTGACCATGAGGACTGCGGTGGCGGCAGTGGCGGCCGAGATCATGCCAGGACGACCGCCGACAAAGGCGATAAGGACAGCGATCGAGAAGGAGGCATAGAGGCCAATCTTCGGATCAACGCCAGCGATGATCGAAAAGGCGATGGCTTCGGGGATGAGGGCGAGTGCCACCACGAGCCCGGCCAGAACATCTGCCCGGATGTTGCCGAACCATTCGGCTTTGAGGGTTCCTATATAATCGCGATTCAATTGTGTGTTCTCCATGCCGGCGACGCTTGGGAGTCCGTCAGCGCGGCGGGTCAATTGTGAATGGATGCGTGACGTCGCGCGCACAGAATGTGAGCATGATGAGCACGGCGAGCGCCGTGGTGATCGACGTCGGTTCTATGGCGCAATCAGGCCGTCATGGTCATTGGGTATGTCCAATCGGGATACTCGCTGCAGCGATATCGATAGAGATATGGGCAGGAGTCAGCTGGTTGCCGGGGGATAGGCGCCCGGAGAAGCCACCCGCTTTGCGGGTCCGGTTGATGGTGGCAATATTGCGGCAAACAGGCCTAAGGGCAAGTGAAAAATCCCTCGCCCAGGCTGATGTCGCAGCGAACGGGTCGAAGGTAGGGCCTTGGCCTTAGTTTCGCTCGATGGCTACAGGGAAGCTCCAGTAGCAGTAGGTCTGCATCTAGCAGCGAGGGATCACGATTTGAATGACCGAAGGGAAGGCGCTTAGCGAAAATGAGTTCCGGAATGGGACCACCTAAAACTGAACTCGCCAATGACAAAACCAAAGGTTGACAACCTTCTGAAACACTCATAGAAGGAGTGATCGATATTTTGCTGCTGAGCTTTGGTTATCGCGCGTTTGGCACCGCGCCCTGAACGAACCCTCCCTTTAAAGCATCGCTATCACCATCCGCTGCGCAATCGCGCGGGGGTCTCTCCTATTGCTACGAAAGGGTTCATCATGACCACTGGCACAGTAAAATGGTTCAATTCCACCAAGGGCTTCGGCTTC